>CAKTYE010000015.1 GCA_934631985.1 uncultured Clostridia bacterium
TTCCAGTGGAAGGAGGAGGAATGATGGAGCGCATACCGATGGAAGTCGGGCGCGTCGTCATGTCCAAACAGGGCCGCGACAGGGACCGCTGCTTCGTGATTCTCTCTGTGGTGGACGATCAGTATGTGATGATGGCCGATGGCCTGACGCGCAAGCTGGATCATCCGAAACGGAAAAAAGTGAAACATCTGCATCCAAAGCCCGTGAAAATGGAAGGACTTGCAGAACGGCTCGCGTCCCGGCAGGTGCTGGACAGCGATCTGCGCAAGCTGCTGAGCGAGGCTGGACTGCAAACTGATTTGCCGCTGTGCAAGGAGGGCTGAAATCTTGTCGAAGAACGACGTCATTGAAATGGAAGGCCACGTTGTCGAGGCGCTTCCCAACGCCATGTTTCAGGTGGAGCTTCCCAATGGACATCAGATCATGGCGCACATTTCCGGTAAAATGCGCATGAACTTCATCCGCATCTATCCCGGCGACAAAGTTACCATCGAGCTTTCGCCCTATGATTTGACCCGCGGTCGAATCACCTGGCGCAGCAAGGGTTGAGGAATTGAGAAGGCGGCGCTTGTTCGCCGCCGTGAGACAAGGAGGGTACGCTCATGAAAGTACGGCCGTCTGTGAAGCCTATCTGCGAAAAGTGCAAGATCATCAAGCGCAAGGGCAAGGTCATGGTCATCTGCGAAAATCCCAAGCACAAGCAGAAGCAGGGCTGACAAGCGATTCATAAAAAAACTGGCTGCGGCCAGTTTTTTTGTGGTTTTGGGAAAGTGCGGCCTGCGTTCCGGGGGGAGTTGAGGCGGCCCTTGCAGGGATTCCCCGAGTGAAAGGCGAAAGGTATACAAAATGTTCCTTTCCGAAGGGAGGGGTTTTGTGCGGATTCGTACAGGTGCGGCCCTGGTGCTGCTGCTTTGCCTGCTTGTGAACGCAGCGCTGGCGGGTGCACCGGATATGCGGACGCTGACCTATACTGCGCCTGCGGCCTATGAAGTGCAGGCAGAGGAAGCAGGCGTGGACGCCAATCGCGTTATCCCTGTGGACGTATGGCTGGACGCAACACCGAACATGGGCGGTATCAATGTCATTGCGGACAGCCTGCTGCCCAGCGCCCGGGGCAGTGCGCATTATGAGGGCGGCTTCCATTATCGCTATGTGGAGGGACGCACAGAGCTGCACGGCTGGTATGTCGATCTGCTGGAGGCATTGCCGGAGCTGATGGGGCCGCAGCGCAGCCGACTGCGGGTGCTTCGCTATGACGATGGGCTGTTTTCCGAAGAATTGCTGGAGCAGTATGGCCTGACGGACACGCCCAGCGTGCAGCGCGATCTGCATACCTGGGCTACGGACGCGAGCGCGGAGACCTTCACTGCCATGGTGGAGCCGGACGCGCGGCAGTTCTACACACCGGGAAGTGCGGCAGCAAACCGCGCAAAAAGTGTGACGCTGGAAAACGCAGCGCAGCGTGAGGACGTGTATGCGGCACAGGCGGCGGGGCTTGCACTCCATCGGGAGGGCAGGGAGCTGGTGCAGCGGGAAGCAGGAGAAGCTCACCTGATGATGGCGCTCAGCAGCCTTGACCCGGATCATCTGAGCTTGATCACCGTGGACACCTGGAGCCTGGGGCGCATGACCCAGGTGCAGGATGGCACGGTGGTGGACAGCATTGCGCCGCTGCTGGAAGCAAGCGGCCTGTTTCAGCAGCAGGACCTGAGCATGACGGTGTTCGCCCTGCGCATGGATTACGTTGGGGCAATTTCCTCCTTTGCCTGGGAGCAGCCTGCCGAGGCGCTGCAATGGGGTCGGCTGACCAACGGCAGCGGGAAGTGGCGGGAGTGCGCCATGCCCCGGTGCATGCTGCTGCTGGTGGCAGGCCATGCCGCCGAGGTGGCGGAGATGAGCCGACAGCTGGAAACGCTTTTTTTAAGTGAAGCCTTTGCGGGGCAGCGGGGGTTTCAGGATGGGGACGGGCAGGTGGCGCTGGTGAATTATTTCTATGAGGATCAGCGCTACACCCGCACAGCCTTTGACTTTGCCTATGTGCGGGAGGATATTCCCCGGGCGAAGCGCCTGACCTGTCAGACGTTATCGGCGGTCACAGAAGTGACGCAAAACGGCACGGTGAAAGCCATCGGAGAGACGCTGGTCGCTGCGTCGCAGGGAGGACGCTATGCGGATCAGGAGATCACCCTGCAATTTCCGCTGCCGGAGACGGGCGGCGTAAAGTTGGATGCGGCGGCGCTGGAGCAGGCGGTTCGGGCAGAGCTGATCGGCAGTCTGACGCTGACGGAAACGTATCAGAATACCCCGGCAAACCGCGCGGCGCTGGACGCGGCAGGAACCCAGTATGTCGCTTACCGCGACCAGCTGTATGCCTTTGCGCCCTTGGAGAACATGACAGGCGCAGCGGTCACGGCGGCGGTGGACGGGCAGACAGTGCGGGTGACGCTGCATTTGGCGGGCGCATCGCTGACTCCCGGCTGGCGTACCTTCCGGCTGACCATGAACATCCCGGCGGAAGCGTGGCAGATGCCGAACGGGTTCGCGTGGCTTCAGGACAACGACCTGTCCGGGGCGGCGGATGCAGGCAAGTGGAATTACGCCTATAGTGAGAAGCTCCCGGCAGCATGGCTGACGCTGCCGCAGAAGATCCACGATGCCAGCGGGACCACGCGGCGGGAACTGGCAAACACGCTGCGCCATGCCTGGTGCATCGGCACGGAGAGCCAAACGCTGGGCATGACCCCGAATATCCCGCCGGTGTTTCGGCTGCTGGGGGCGGAGAAGCTGGTGCGTCAGCTGCGGCAAAGCGCATTGTCGGTTCCCTCGCCGCTGGCGGTGCTGGATGTGACGGTGCTGTGTACCATGGAGGAAGCAAACGGGAGGCAGGTTGAATGACCGCAACAATGGAAAAGAAACCGCTGCCCAAAGCGCGTGTGCGCCGGGGCTGGCGCGTTGCCCTGCTGGACATGGCGGCAATGGCGCTGCTGGCCCTGTGGCTTTTGTTTGCGCTGGGTGTGCTGTATCCGCGCTATTTGGCGAATACCGCCCCGGAGCAGGCGCTGCCCTACATCGCTACGCAGGCGGAGCAGGCGCAGGCCGTATTGACGGCGGAAAGCACCCCGGAGGAGCATGCGCGGGTGCTGGCCCTGCGGGAGACCTGGTGGCAGCGGGCGCTGTTGCTGGGCCAGGCGGCTGGCGCGGTACTGATGTTGCTGTGTGTGTATGGCTGGCGGCTGCATGCCCGGCGGCATGCGCTGCCCTATGGTCGGCAGACGCGGCGGGCGCTGCATACCTGCCGGGTGACGGGGCTGGTCATTCTGGCAGTGGAGGGCGCGCTGGCGTGGCTCTGCTGGCAGTACGGGCTGCGCTTTGTGGAGGGACGCACCGTGTGGGACTATGTATGCGCCCTGGCGGGGTATCCGCTGAGCTATCTGGTCAGCGTTGTTTTGCGGCGTTTCGGCGCGCCTGCCTGCTTTTGCGCACGGCATGGGGCGTTTCACAGACTGTAAGAAAGGGGGATGTGCGTCATGAAGCGGTATCTTCTGGCGGTGGGCGGCACGGGCAACAAAATATTGGAAAGCGCCGTGTGGGCGGCGGCAGCGGATGCGTGGAACCTCCCCGAGGGGGTGCAGATGCTCAGCGTGGACGTGGATGCCTCCTGCGGCAACACCACCCGGGCCATGCAGCGCTGCGCCCAGTATGAGGCGGTGCGGACGCTGCTGGACAGCCTGCCCTATACCCATCGGGGCTTTCACACGCCCCTTGCATTGCGCCAGTGGAACATGGATCTGAGCCGGCGCACCCAGTCGGTGGCGGCGCAGACGGACAGCCTGCGGCAGGGTCGTTTGCTGGCCCGGGCGCTGTTTACCCCGGAGGAAGCAGCCCTGTGCTACAGCGAGGGCTTTCGCGGTCATCCCGACTTGGGGGTGCTGTTCTTTGCCGACCTGACGGCGCATTTGGACGAAAGCGCCGCGCAGGGCAAAGCGGATGAGCTGGCACTGCTGCTGAAGGACATGGAGCAGGCGCTTGCGGCGGGGGAGAAGGTCAAGGTGCTGCTGTGCGGGTCAATCTTCGGCGGCACGGGAGCTTCGGGCATCCCGGTGCTGTCCCGGCTGGTGCGGGAGCGCTTCGCCGCGCACCGAGATCAGGTGGAGCTGGGCGCGGTGCTGATGCTGCCCTATTATGATGTTCCCGGCGCGGCGGGGGAGGATGGAGAGATCACCGTCCGCTCCGACCAGTTTTTGATGAAGGCTCGCACGGCCCTGAGCTATTACGGCATGGAGGGCATGGTGCGCCAGGGGCTTCAGGATGAAAAGGGGCTGTATGACGCGGCGTTTCTGCTGGGACTGCCGCAGGATTATTTTGTCACCACGGAGACCTATTCCACAGGCTCCCAAAGCCAGCGCAATGATGCGCATTTGCTGGAATGGCTGGCGGTGCGGTGTGCCGAGCGGTTTTTCCTGACGGATTACCGGGAGAGGGACGGCGCGAACATCAACTGTTACTATTATCAGATGGGACAGACGCGCCTGAGCTGGGAGGCCTTCGATACGGATGCGGAGCGCTATCGCCGGGGCTACGGCGGACTGATGAAGGCGGCGCTGTGCTGGCAGGCGGAGCTTGCCCCGGAGCTGCGGGCGCGTCTGCAAACCCGCCGCCGCTTGGGCGACCGCCGGGTAGGCTGGTACGCGGCGAATTTCCGCAGGCTGAACCGTATGCCCCAGCAGGCGCTGGAGCAGCTTGCCCATCAGGTGGAGGACGTGGACGGCTGCTTGATGGGCTTTACAACATGGATGAACGAGGTCATTGACAGCCTGCCCATGCAGCTTCGCCATGGGCGCGCAGTGGAGGCAGCCCAGCAGGAAAGCCGGGAAAACCTGCGCGCGCTGATGGAGGAAACGGCCCGTCACCGCCTGTCCCAGCGGCTGGTGGAGGAGCGGGTGCAGGCAAGCCAGGTGAGCCGCGCCCAGGACGCGGAAGGAGACGAGGTCCTGCGCCGTCCCCTGAAGGAGCAGGAAAAGCGGCTGGGGGCGCTGCGGGCCAAGCAGCTTACGCTGGATGCAAAGACCGGCGGTGCGTTTCGCGTGAAGGTGCTGGAGGGACTGATGGCGGAATCCCAGCGGGGGCTTGACCGGGCGGAGCAGAATCTTGTGCCGCTGGAGGCCAAGCAGCGGGAGCTGGAAGCGCTGCCCGCAGCAGAGCGCGGCGAGGGAACGCTGGCAAAGGTGCGGGAGCTGAGCTGGAAGGAGAACCGTCGGCGGGATGTGTTTGCGGCGCGGCGGGCGTATCTGTCCGAGCTGCTGACGGTGGAGGAACGGACGCGGCTGGCAGCGACGCCGCCCGCTTATGACCCGGACGCAGGACTGCCCCTGAGCGAGCTTTTCGACCCGGCGGCCCTGCGGGACATGCGGGCGCTGGAAAAGGAAAAGGCAGGCGTAAAGGAGCGTCGCGCAGCGGAGGAGGGCTTTGCTCGCCTGGTGCAGCAAAGCGCCCCGGACCCTGTGACCTTCCCAAGGCTGATGGCGCGGCTGGGCAGCGGTGCAGGCTGGAAAAAAGACGTTTCGCCGCTGGCACTGCTGCTGGCGCAGCTGCTTGAAAATGTGATGCAGGAGGGAAAGGCATGAGCGAGGAGACGCGGAAGAAGCAGGCGGAGAAACGTGCAGCTGACGCGAAAACGCCGTATTTGACCTTTCTGCCTCATCAGCAGGAGGGGTATGACCCCGGGCTGCATACAGAGACGGGCATCGTCACCGACGGCGGTGCGCAGCCCTGGCGCTGGCTGGAGGACTTCGCCCTGCATTTGGACGCAGGAGATATGGAGGAAGCGGGCTTTGCCATTCCTGATGCCTTGGCAGTGGAGCAGATGACCCGGCGGATGCTGCGTCAGCGGACGGAAGCTGTGGACGAGACGGCACAGGGCGCGTGGCGCGGTGTGCTGGCGCTGCTGCTTTTGTGGGACGGCTGGGTGCGAAACGATTCCTGGCCCACCCTGACGTTGGAAAATTTAACGGACGCGGCGGATCCCTTCACGGGCTCGGTACGGGCGGCCATGTCTCCGGAACGCTGGGCGGAGGGCCTGCGGCTGTTTGCGCTCAACGCCCCCGGTGAGGATGAAAAGCATCCGCTGGCGCTGGTCTCCCGCAGGACGGTCATCACCCCGGCAGCGGATATGGGGGACTTGAACCAGGTGCTGCCGGACTGCGTGACCTGGTATGACCGGGCGCAGCAGCGCTTCACCGATCCCTGTGATAAGCTCCCTGCCAGCGAGCGGGGACGGCTGGCGGCGCAGCTTCGGCTGCTTATTCGCATGAACGAGGAGCAGGCGGCGGGCAGCAGTCTCTATGACGCGGTGGGCGGACTGGTCGCGCCCCTGCGGCACTTCCTGGAGGACCTGCGGCAGGAGCATCGTCAGGCGCGGGCGGCACTGGAGGCCGGGGAGGAAGCGGCGGTGCGGGGGCTGGGAACCCGCATTAAGGCGGTGTATGCCCTGCGGCATGAGGTGGACTTTGCAGGCTTCACCAGCTGGGAGGAAGCTCTGCCCATGGCGGCGCTGACGGAGAACGCGCTGGTGCGCTGCTTTCTGCCGACAGATGCGGATCTGCCGGAGCAGGGAACGCCTCCAACCCAAACGCTGTGGTGCTGGCAGGGGATTCCCTTCGCGGTGGAGGACGGCGAACTGCTGCTGGCTCCCACGGGCCATCCCCGGGAGGCGGAAGCCCTGCGTACCCTGCGGGAAAATTTATTTCTGCTGGAAAACTGTTCGCCCACCTTCCGGGCGCATTTGGCAGAGCGCCTGAGCGACCTGCAAGGCGAGATGGAGGGGCGGCAAAGCCTTTCTGCCGCGGTACGGGAGCAGGTCGCGGGGTGGCGCACCGAGGTGCTGGCCCCGTTGGACATTTCCGAGCAGGAGCTGCATCTGACCTGTCCTGCTCAGCGATGCCTGCCGGCCTTTGCACTGCTGCTGCGGGAATATCTGGGGCTGGATGACGCAGAGATCACCGCGAATCCCTTCTCGCCGCTGCTAACGCTGGCGGATAACGCCCCGGCGGACGCGCTGGGTGACGCGCGGCTGAACGGCTGCTGCGCCCTGCCCGGGACGCTGTATGAACCGGCCTGCATGGCGCTGCCGCCCCTGTCTGCGGCGCTGTGTCAATACCTGACCGAGCAGGGACGCACGGCGGAAGGCTGTGCCCTGGCGGCGGAGAAAATGACTTTCACCCGGGATTTTTCCGCGCAGCCGGAGCGGGTGGAGGCGGCGTTCACCCTGTGCCGCGTGCAGCGGGAGGCCCATGCCGAGCTGACCCGCACGGTGGTGCTGCACCGGGTCTATACGGACAGGCAGATTTATCACGTCTCTGCGGAGCAGCTGCCCACGGTGACGGTGTGGCCCTGCGTACCCTTCCGGCAGGCGCAGTGGCGCTGGTACCACGTTTACGTCCATCGCATGGAAGCGCTGGACGTGTGGGGCTATGCCCAGGGCGTATGGCGGCAGGGCCGGGTGCAGGCTGCGCCGGGCAGAAGCTGGCAGGTGCTGCGCACAGAGACTTGCCCGGACTATCTGGTGCTGCGCAAGGGGGCGCTGGGATGCGGCGCATTACCGAACCTGCTGCCGCCCTGCGAGGTGCGCCGGGGCGAAAGCGCAGTGCTTGCGCTGGACTTTGGCACCACGGGTACGGCAGTCGCCATGGCACAGGGCGGCAGCATTCTGCCGCTGAAGCTGGACAACCTTCAGCGGACGCTGCTGCACGGGCCATTTGCCGCGCCGTTGGGGGATGAGTTCCTGCCCAATGCGCCCATCGGAGGGGTGCGCTTCTCGGTGATGGAGACCTTCACGGACGACCCGGCCCAGTGGCAGGAGCCGCTGCTGGACGGGCATGCCTTTACGCCCACCTCGCTGATGGCGATCTGCCGCAAGGAGGGCGCACGGCTCTACTATGGTCTGAAATGGGGGCAGGAGGATTATTGTCGGCGGCTCAATGCGCTGTTCCTGCGTCAGGTAATGGCGGAAGCGCTGTTGATGGCGCATCTGCACGGCGCGTCGGATGTAAGCTGGCGCATTGCCATGCCCATGGCGCTGCCCTTGGTGCGTCGGCAGGGCTATTTGCGGCAAATGCAGGAGCTGGCGCAGCAGGTCAGCGAGGACACGGGCGTACCGCTGACCCCGGGCATTGCGCCCGTGCAGTGGGCGGAGGAAGGGGAAGCCGTGGGCGCGTACTTCCTTCATCGGGATGAAGTGAGCGGCGCGGGCTTCCTGACCATGGACGTGGGCGGCGGCAGCGCGGAACTGGGCTGCTGGGCCAATGGTGTGGGTCGCACGGTATCCCTGCCCTTGGGTGCGCAGAGTATGCTGCTGGAAGCGCTGCTGAAGAACCCGGCGCGCCTGACTGAGGACTTCGGGCGAGTGCTGGACCATCCGCAGCTGTTGCGGGAATTGAAGGAACTGGTGGCGCAGCTGACTCAGGCGAACCAGAACGACCATCCGTCCAAGTGTCGTTTCTTATTGGATGCGTTCCTCGGGGAGCAGCTGAACCCGCTGGCACGGCACATGAATCTGTACTACGAGCAGGGACGCTGTACCTACACGCAGGCCTTGCTGCTGCTGAACTTTGCATTTTTGCTGATGCTGCTGGGCCGTCTGCGGGATGCCTGCGGCGCGGCGGCGGATACGCCCGTATGCCTTGCGGGGCGCGGTGCGTTGTGGCTTTATCGCCTGTCCCCGGCGCTGAAAAAGGCGCTGATGCCCTTCCTGAACATGGGGCAGGAGACGGACGCGGAGCAGGCGCTGATTGTCAGTGCGGCCCCGAAGCAGGAGGTAGCGCAGGGCCTTTTGACGCTGACGCATTTGTCGGACAAGCCCCCGACAGAGGAGAAGGCCAAGGGCGGTCAGGTGCAGCTTCCTGCGGGACTGCTGACGCGCTTTCTGCTGCTGTTCCGGCAGCAGTTTCCCCAGGCGGCGGCGCGGGCGCTGCCACGGCTTTATGATGTGTCGGGCCAGCTGACGCGGGAGGCTGCAGCGATGCTGCATGCGGTGGAGGAGAATCATTTCCCCTGCGCCGCGGAGGAGGAGCTGCGGGTTTTGGCGGAGTGCCTTGCGGCGGTGAAGCAAAGCTGGCAAGAGTGAAGAAAATAGGAAAAAGCGTCGCTCACAGGAAGGTGGGCGACGCTTTTTTGGGGCTTGTTATAGTAAGCGAGGTTTCCAGCTGCTAGGCAGGTGGTGGAAGATATACTCGGTTGCTGGGGTAGCAACCAGCTTATAAAGTCGCAGCTATACGCGCAGGCTTGGCGGCACACCCCCGCGATGGTTTCCCAGCTAGAGAGCGTTTCGTCCGTCTGCGGACGGACGACCCACTTTGCACTCGGGCAAAGTGGGCAAAGCCGCCCGGGGGCCAGCCAAAATTTCCATGCAGCTAAGGCTGGCCCCCGGACCCCGTGGCTGCTCCCAGCCATCGCCTGGATCGGAGCCTTCCCAGGGGGACACAACCGGGCATTCCTTCGGTTCCGCTCCATGGCATTCCGTCGGCTGACCGTATACAGCCGCCGGAACGCCTTGTCGCTTAGGAGTGGTGGGAGCAGCAAAAAGTTACCTGCCCCTGAAAGTACCATTGTGTAACATGGGCGCATTAAAGCCGCACCTTACACCAAAAGCCTCCTTCCGTAGAGGGAGGACGGCAGGTTATCATTTGAAGTGCAACACCCCAAAAAAGCAAGGGAAGCGTCCACACAAGCGACGCTTCCCCTAAATCTATTTCATTACAGCAAGCATCAACAGCAGGCCTGGCGCTGCCTTACCGCACCGTTCCATTCTCCCCCGCGTCTCGCAGCGCGTCGGTTCCGGGCAGCCCTTCTCTCCATGCGTCATAGAAGGCGCACAGGCTGCAGGACCGATAGACGCTCAACGCAAGGTTCAAAGCGAGACTTACCAGCAGATAGGCGATTTGTCCAAACATGCTGAAAACAAGGTTGCCCACCAGCGAAATCAGCAGCGACCAGCCGAAGAAGGACAGGTACATCATGAACAGGTTCAGCTTTTGATGCGCCATGGCCTGCTTGCTGGAGGTGATGCAGTCACGGATGCGCCAGTCGGGGTGGTCGGCAAGGAAATACATGCTCAGCGCATAGCGGAACACCGCGAGGATGGCGGGAATGATGGCGCCCAGATACCCAACGATGCTGAAGGTAATGAGCCAGCTTGCACCATAGCCCGAAAGGCTGTTGCTGCTCATGGCGATGAGCATGACGACGGTCAGCACGGCAAGACCCGGCAGGCTCCAGGCCATGGACTTCAGGAACATGAGAATTTCCAGTCCCAGGCCCTTCAGCCAGCTGGACGCGCGGGAAAAGACAGCCGTCCAGCGCTGCTCGGTGTTGCCGCGCAACAGCTCCAGAAAATAGTGCGTTACGCCCAGGGTGAACATGGGTGCTGCCAGCATCGAAGCAAGGGTCAGCAGATTTGCGACCAGCCGACTGGGGCCGAAGTGTGCGTTCAGCAGCTTCAGCACCGCGTTGGGATCGATCAGGTCAGAGGTCTGGGCCTGCTGAAGCAGAAGCAGCATCTGGCTGGATAGATCATTGCCCTGCAGGGTGGACGCAACCTGGCTGGCCCAGCTCAACAGAGAGGAGATCGTCATGATGAGCAGCGCGGTCTGCCAGTGTCCGGCAAGGGCCTTGCGGGCCTTCAGGCGCAGGAATACGTTTTGCTTTTCAGGCATTGGGGAGATCCCCCTTTCTTCTTTCAGGCGGTAGGAATATCAACGGAAAGCATCATAGCATACTTTTGAAGGGCTGGCAAACCCAAAGGGACAAATTTCCCCTTGGATCGTAAGCGTTCCCCAGACCCACCCTCATCCGCAGTCAATGCCGGGTTGTGCGCTGTGCAAAATGAATCATGCGGCTGTGCGGTATCGGGGCTTGCGGTATGCGATATTGCCCTGCCCATGGGCTGCATGATGCGGCTGTATGCTCCGCCGCCGAGCGGTCATTCGCCCTGCGGATTACCCTCGCGCTTACAATTCGGTGGCCCAGTTGGTCATCTGAATCAGGTTATCCGTGCGGCGCAGCTCGGCGGCAAAGCCGTCAGCCTGCTTTTGCAGGGCGCGCACATCCACGGCGCTGAGGATGCGAATCTCCGTATGCGCGGCGCGGGAAGCCAGCTGACTGGCCTGCTCTGCCAGCTCCCGGCAGGCGTCTGCCTTCAGGCGAAGGCAGTCCCGCTTCGCCATCAGCGCGGTGAGCGTCTGCCCTTCCACCAGGGTCTGACTGTTGCGCAGATTGATCTGCGTCATCAGCGCTTCCAGGCGGTTTGCGCAGGCAAGCAGCTCCTGCCACAATTCATTGGGATCCTCGGCAGGTTTTTCTCCCTCCTGCACCAGTGCGTTGCTTTCCAAACGGCTGCGGAGCTGCGCAATGCGGCGGTTCAGGTCGGCGCGCTCCTGTAAGGCTTCAGCCAGCTTCATAAATAATCCTCCTTTGTTTCTCTGGCACTTAGCATAGCACAAACCCCGGCAAAGGGAAACGCTTTTCGTGAAAAAAGCTGCGAAAACCCTTGTCAAAGCGGGGCCTGTGTGCTATAATCTACCCGATTACGCACCTTTGCTTCGCGAATGCTTGTGTCGGGTCTGCGCCCGATGGCTCATCGCCCTGAAGCAGAGGGTGGAAAAAACAAGGAGGAATACCCCAATGGCAGTTATTTCCATGAAGCAGCTGCTGGAGGCTGGCGTCCACTTCGGCCACCAGACCCGCCGCTGGAACCCCAAAATGGCGCAGTACATCTTCACCGAGCGCAATGGCATCTACATCATCGACCTGCAGAAGACCGTCCGCAAGATCGACGAAGCCTATGCTTTCGTGCGCGACATCGCCATGGAGGGCAAGACCATCCTGTTCGTCGGCACCAAGAAGCAGGCGCAGGAGTCCATTGAGTCCGAGGCCAAGCGCTGCAACATGTACTATGTGAACAACCGCTGGCTGGGCGGCATGCTGACCAACTTCCGCACCATCCGCAGCCGCGTGGAGCGCCTGAACCAGATCGACAAGATGGAGCAGAACGGTCAGTTCGACGTGCTGCCCAAGAAGGAAGTCATCAACCTGATCCACGAGCGTGAAAAGCTCGAGGCGAACCTGGGCGGCATCCGCGAAATGAAGAAGCTGCCCGGCGCGCTGTTCGTTGTGGATCCCCGCAAGGAGCACATCGCCGTGACCGAGGCCCGCATTCTGGGCATCCCGATCGTGGGTATCGTGGACACCAACTGCGACCCCGACGAGATCGACTACGTCATCCCCGGCAACGACGACGCTATCCGCGCCGTGAAGCTGATCGCCGGCAAGATGGCTGACGCTGTGCTGGAAGGCAAGCAGGGCGAGCAGATGGACGACGGCGCTGCCGTTGCCGAGGAAGCCGCCAAGGTTGAGGAGACCGTGGAGGCCTGACATCCGGCCCCGATCCCCTGAAACAGCAAAGGTGGAGGGGGAGCTTTCTCGAAAAGCTCCCCCTTTTTTCAAAAAATTGTATTGATTAAAGGAGGCTATCCCAATGGCAGCTGTTACTTCTGCTATGGTAAAGGAACTGCGCGAGCGCACCAGCGCCGGCATGATGGATTGCAAGAAGGCTCTGGTCGAGAGCGACGGCGACATGGACAAGGCCATTGAATGGCTGCGAGAGAAGGGCCTGAGCCAGGCCGCCAAGAAGGCCAGCCGTATCGCGGCGGAGGGCGTTGTAGCCCAGTACACCAACGAGGACGCCACTGTGGGCGTGATCGTTGAGGTCAACTGCGAGACTGACTTCGTGGCGAAGACCGACAACTTCCTGAACTTTGCCAACAATGTGGCGAAGCACATCGCGCTGGCGAATCCCGCGGATGTGGATGCGCTGCTGGCTCAGAAGTTCGTGGACGACGAGACCAAGACGGTTTCCGACTTGGTGAGCGAGGCCACCGTGGCGATCGGCGAGAAGATCAGCATCCGTCGTTTTGCCCGTTATGAGACTGCCGGCGAGGTTTCCACCTACATCCACATGCTGGGCAAGGTGGGCGTGCTGGTGGAGGTTTCCACCGACAAGAAGTGCGACGAAGTGAAGACCTTCGCCCATGACCTGGCGCTGCAGATCGCTGCTGCCAAGCCTGAGGCTGTCCGCCGCGAGGAAGTGGATGCTTCCAAGCTGGAGAAGGAAAAGGAGATCCTGCGTGCGCAGGCGCTGAACGAGGGCAAGCCCGAGAAGATCGTCGAGCGCATGGTGGAAGGCCGTATCGAGAAGTACTACAAGGAAGTCTGCCTGCTGGATCAGCCCTTCGTCAAGGATGGCGATAAGTCCATCAAGGGCCTGATGGCTGAGGTGGCGAAGGCCTCCGGCGCGAACCTGGACATCGTGCGCTTCACCCGTTTCGAGCGCGGCGAGGGCATCGAAAAGCGTCAGGATAACTTTGCGGAGGAGATCGCCGCGCAGATGAAGAAGGCGTAAGCAGGTCGGCTTTCCCTTCGGGAAAAAGCCCCTGTGACGCGGCTTATACATCAACGCAAGGTAAGGAGGAACGCGCGTCAGGGCGTTCCTCCTTTTGCATAGGTGGAGGGGACGGAACCCCTCCGTCCCTTCGGGACACCTCCCCTTTCAGGGGAGGCTTTTGGTCGGGGGTGCGCGATGCCGCAGCGGGGGAGTATCTTCTAAAATAAAAAGAGGTCCCCCGAACCTTCATGCCCCGAAGGTCCAGGGCGATCGGAAAGCCCTGGTCGCGTCCGCAGATGCGAAAACTTCCTGCTGGGAGTGCGTGCTGCCGCAGCGGGGGAGTATCTTCTAAAAATAATAGGAGGTTCCCCGAAACTTCATGCCCCGAAGGTCCAGGGTGATCAGAAAGCCCTGGTCGCGTCCGCAGACACGAAAGCTCTCTGCTGGAACTGTTAGCTGCCGCAGCGGGGGAGTATCTTCTAAAATAAAAAGAGGTTCCCCGAACCTTCATGCCCCGAAGGTCCAGGGCGATCGGAAAGCCCTGGTTGCGTCCGCAGACGCGAAAACTTCCTGCTGGGAGTGCGTGCTGCCGCAGCGGGGGAGTATCTTCTAAAATAATAGGAGGTTCCCCGAACCTTCATGCCCCGAAGGTCCAGGGCGATCGGAAAGCCCTGGTCGCGTTCGCAGACGCGAAAGCTCTTTGCTGGGAGTGCGTGCTGCCGCAGCGGGGGAGTATCTTCTAAAATAAAAAGAGGTCCCCCCGAATCTTCATGCCCCGAAGGTCCAGGGCGATCGGAAAGCCCTGGTCGCGTCCGCAGACGCGAAAACTTCCTGCTGGGAGTGCGTGCTGCCGCAGCGGGGGGAGTATCTTCTAAAATAATAGGAGGTTCCCCGAACCTTCATGCCCCGAAGGTTCAGGGCGATCGGAAAGCCCTGGTCGCGTCCGCAGACGCGAAAGCTCTTTGCTGGGAGTGCGTGCTGCCGCAGCGGGGGATATATCCTCCACCATCCACCCTGCGGGTGGCTGGTCCCCCTCCTTCTGCGGAAGGAGGCAAGACGCTGGCGCGGGGAGGAACAGGGCTGCTTTTATAAGCAGAATGCTTGCTTCCTTTGCTTATTGGTCCAGCAGCTTATAAGAATCATACCGTTATAATATATTACATTGGTCTTCGGGAGGGAGCGCGAGGGAGGTGCTTCTGGCACAGAAGCAGCCTCCCTCGCATCACCTTTCCGAGCCTAAGGAGCCGTTATGAACTGTACGATGTATCCGGGGAAATGGTCAGGGACGGCGCAGGTGCCGCCCTCTAAGAGCGAAGCCCATCGGCGGCTGATCTGCGCGGCGCTGACGGCAGGGAAAACGCAGCTGACGGGGTTCATGCCCTCGCAGGACATGACCGCCACCATGGATTGCCTGGCGGCGCTGGGGGCGAGTTTCGCTGTGCAGGGCGATACCGTGACCGTCCGCGGCGTGCCGGGACGCGCGGACTTTGCTCCCTGCATGGACTGTGGGGAAAGCGGCTCTACCCTGCGCTTTATGATGCCTATTGCGCTGGCGGCGGGCGAAGGCGGCTGCTTCCATATGCACGGACGGCTCAGTGAACGTCCCCTCGCACCCTATGATCCCATTTTCGCAGCCTGCGGCGTTACCCAGACCCGCAGCGGGGAAACGCTGACCCTGCGCGGACGCCTTCGGGCCGGGGATTATACCCTGCCGGGCAACGTGTCCAGCCAGTTTGTGACGGGCATGCTCTATGCCCTGCCGCTGCTGGCGGACACTTCTACCTTGACGGTCACGCCGCCAGTGGAATCCGCCGGGTATATCCACATGACGCTGCAATGCCTGCGGGAAAGCGGCATCGTGCTGGAGGAGATCGGGCCTTGGCAGTGGCGCATTCCTGGCAATCAGCAGTATCGCGCGCAGAACGCCGCCCTGCCCGGGGACTGGAGCCAGGGGGCCGTGCTGCTGTGTGCGGGCGCGCTGGGACATGCCGTCACAACGGCGGGGCTGGCGCTGGATTCCACCCAGGGCGACCGCGCGGCGCTGACCGTGTTGCACCAGCTTGGCGCATGCTTTGCGGAAACGTCGCAGGGGCTGGTGCCTGCGGAAGCACCCCTGCATGGGATCATCTTTTCCGGGCGGGACATTCCGGACATTGTGCCGGTGCTGGCACTCACCTGTACCCAGGCGATGGGCGAAAGCCGCATTACGGACTGCGGACGGCTGCGCCTGAAGGAAAGCGACCGCTTTGCTGCGACTGTGGAGCTGCTGACGGCACTGGGCGCAGACATCCACGGGGAAGGGGATACGCTGGTCGTCCATGGCCCTGCGCCCTTGCATGGCGGTGTGACACTGGACGCTCGCAACGACCATCGGCTGGTGATGCTGCTGGCGCTGGCGGGCAGCATTGCGGATGCACCCGTCACCATCACCGGGGCGGAAGCACTGCGAAAATCCTGGCCCACATTCTTAAATACCATCCTTGCCTTGGGAGGTCACATCGCATGAGCAGCTGCTTCGGAAATTCTTTTCGCCTGTCGCTTTTTGGTCAGTCCCATGGCTCCGCAGTGGGTGTGACGCTGGACGGCTTTCCCGCGGGCATGGAGATCGACATGGAGGACGTGCTGCACCAAATGGCCCGTCGTGCGCCGGGGCAAAGCGCCCTGACCACGCCCCGCAAGGAAAGCGACGCGCCGGAGATCATCAGCGGTTATTTCCGCGGCAAGACCACGGGTCAGCCGCTGACCTGCCTGATCCGCAGCCAGAATACCCGCTCCCAGGACTATGGAGAGCAGGTGGACCTGCCCCGTCCCGGGCATGCGGACTATACGGGCCATGTGCGCTACTTCGGCTTTGAGGACTTTCGGGGCGGCGGACATTTCAGCGCCCGCCTGACTGCGCCGCTGGTGTTTGCCGGGGCGCTGTGCCGTCAGTATTTTGCCGCGCAGGGGGTGCAGGTGGCCTGCCACATTCAGCAGCTGGGCAGCATCTGCGACAAGAGCTTCCTTGACCCGGTTGCAGCGGGCGACACGCCCTTTGCAGAGCTTCCGAAGCAGACGCTTCCCACCCTGCGCCCTGAGCTGGCAGCGCAGATGGAGGAAGCCATTCTTGCTGCAAAGGCGGAACAGGACAGCATCGGCGGCGTGGTGGAATGCCGGGTGACCGGACTTCCGGCAGGGTTGGGCGCACCTTTCTTCGACAGCGTGGAAAGCGTGTTGTCGCACCTGATGTTCAGCATCCCGGCGGTGAAGGGCGTGTCCTTCGGCGCGGGCTTTGATTTTGCCAGCCTGCGCGGCAGTCAGGCCAACGATGTTTTCCGCATGGACGGGGAGCGGGTAGTCACCGTCACGGACAACTGCGGTGGGGTGCTGGGGGGCATCACCACGGGGGGCGATGTGATTTTCCGCTGCGTGATCCGTGCTACGCCCTCCATCGGCAAGCCGCAGCAGACGGTGTCCCTTGTGCGGGGCGAGAATGCCGAGCTGTCCATTCATGGACGTCACGATCCCTGCGTGCTACCCCGGGCCGTGCCGGTGGTGGAAGCCATGACGCTGATCGGCCTGATGGAGCTGTGGAAGGAGCGTGCCGCATGCGTCCGATAATCGCGTATCCCGGCGTACCGGGAAGCTTTTCCGAGGGTGCGGCCCGGGATGCTTTCCCGGAAGAAACGCACCACGGCTATGCTACCTTTGCCGAGGCGGCGGAGGCCGTGATCAGCGGTGCGGCGGAGTACGCGCTGCTGCCCGTGGAGAACTCCTTTGCGGGGGCGGTGCTGCCCACCTATGGCCTGCTGGAGCAGCTTCCGCTGCACATTGTGGGCGAACGGCTGCGCCGGGTGCGACATCAGCTGGTGGGCCTGCCTGGAGCGCTGGTGGAGAACCTGCGCGTCATTTCCTCCCACCCGCAGGCTATTGCGCAGTGCGATGCTTTCCTCTCCACCCTGCGGAACGTGAGCCTGATCCCCTCGGCAAACACCGCCATCAGTGCACAGGAGGTTGCGGAGCAGCAGGATCCCACCCGTGCCGCTATTGCCAGCGAGGAAGCGGCGGCACACTATGGCCTTGCAGTGCTGTGCCGGGATATTCAAACCAGCCAGACCAACACCACGCGCTTCGTCATCGTCTCCCGGGAGGAAACGCCCCTGGGAACGCCTGACAAAGCGACGGTGGTTTTCCGTGTGCGGGACGAGGTGGGGGCGCTGGTGAAGGTGCTGGCTTCCTTTGGGGCCAATGACCTGAACATGTCGCGTATTGAGTCCCGCCCCCTGCCGGAAACGCCGTTTCAGTATTTCTTTTCCGCGGATTTTGTGGGCAAGATGGATGCAGCGCACCTTCGCGCAGCGATGGACGCGGCGCGCCCGCTGACAGAGGAGTTGCGGCTGTTGGGCGTGTATCCCCAGGGAAAGGCGTAAGCAGCAAAAAGCGAGCATCGGAACATACAAGCTCCCTGCTGTATCTATCCATCGCATTGCAGACCGCACATCCCCAAAAGGCTCCCTCTGCAGAGGGAGCTGTCAGCCGCAAGGCTGACTGAGGATATACTTTTTGCTGCATCCATCCCAAAACAAAAAATCGCCGGGGAACTTCCCGTCCAACACAGGAAGCTCCCCGGCGATTTTTGCTATCCCCTTAGCTGTTATCCGCAGAAACCTGCACATACGGCTGCACCAGCGAGGGATCGCCGCCCGCTGCGATGAAGGCGTCGATGGCGGCTTGCAGCTGCTCATGAAATTCCTCCAGGCACAGACCGTTGTCCATGATGTACTGCGCGACCTTCTTGCCCACATACCGCAGGTGCCACGGCTCATAGTTGATTTCCGTCTCGGCTTCCTTGTCCGCAGGGTAGCGGATGATGAAGCCGTATTCTGCGCAATGCTCTGCCATCCATTGGCATTCGGCGGTGGTTGCCATTTTCTCATTCATGGACTTGTCCCGCCAGGAGCGTGGCACCACGTCGCAGCCCAGCCCCGTTTGATGGTCGCTGCCGCCGGGAGGCGTGACCCAGCCGTCGTCCTTGCCGTTGTTCCGTTTCAGACGGTTGTAATACATGGTGTTCTGCGTCTGATAGGAGCGATAGGCGCTTTTCAGGTACAGGGTAATGTCGTCCTTCAGCGCATCCTCAAACATAGCGATCAGGGCTTCTCCAGCCTCCTGCTGCATTTTCATTTCCGCGCTGGAGGCCTTGTTCACGCCGCCGTTCTGCCGACTTTTCATCACCATCAGCGGTGAAGGCACATAGTTTTTGGAAAGAAAAACGTGCTTGTTCGCCAGACGGATCATGTCCGGGTCCATGTCGGAAAGGTCAACGGGAAAGTCCCAGCTTACATCGCCGTAGGTGACCTCCTCCTCAATGGTCAGATCCAGGTCGGATACATCCAGCTCCTGATCCTCCTCGCCCAGGGCAAGCAGCGGCAGCGCCATAAGGGTCAGCGCCGTCAGCAGACATAACAGTTTTTTCATGCAGCTCCGCCTTTCCTGTGAATCTACACGCATGCAACGGATGAGCGGCGCGTTTTCATGCCAGATCGATCCAGTAGCGCTGCAAGCGTTCCGGTACGCCGGTCTCTGTTTCCGTCTCCACCACGGTGGATTCGTATACGCCGCCGTTTTTCAGAATGGTGCGCCGACTGCCCTCGTTGTCCTCCAGGCAGGTGATCAGCACCCGTTCCAGCCCGATCTCTTTGGCGAGGGGCAGCGCCTGCCGCAGCATTTCCGCTGCCACGCCCTGCCGCCGGGCGCAGGGGCGTACCGAATAACCGATATTCCCGGCATAACGCGCCAGATAGTCGTTGAACCGATGGCGAATGTCCAGCATGCCCACAATGCGGCCTGTCTCGTCCAGCGCCACCAGCTGTGTGGCGGGGACAAAGCCTTCGGGACAGGTCTCCTCAAATTGCCCCCTGCGGCGCTCCTCCAGCCATGCACGCGGGTCTTCAAAGCGCTGCAGCGGCCCGGTGCCATCCATGGAGCTACCTGCTGCCAGCATGTCCGCACGGTAGGCGGCAATGTCCGCCAGCATAGTTTCATCCGGCGTCTGCAAGGTGATCTTCATGCGCTGTTCTCCTTTGTATTGTTTGATCAATCCCGGAACATGCTCAATTCCTGGTCGCCGTCGGGGCCAACGTCATCCAGCAGCACCGGCATGTCCGCAGGCGGCTCTGCCGTGGGAGCAGGCGGAAGCACATCCATTCCGTCGTCCAGCGGCTCCGTATCCTCACCGTTCTCCACGTCCAGCGGCTGCACGTCTTCCTCGGGGGCTTCGGGCGTTTCTCCGCCGGTCAGGTCAAGCTCCTCCAGGCAAAGATCGTTGTGGGTCAGGTAAGTCGCCACATCTGCACTCACATAGCGCAGATGCCACGGCTCAAAAGCCGCGCCCGTCAGGTCTTCCTTGCCCTCGGGATAGCGCACGATGAAGCCGAAGCGTGCTGCATTTGCCGCCATCCACTGATATTCGGGGGTTTGGGCAAAGTCTGCGCTCAGGGTCTTGGCGCGCCAGTCCTTGCTGACCACCGTCGCCGCAAGTCCCGTCTGATAGTCCGTCTCGCCGGGCTTGGCAACGTCATCGGTTTTGCCCTGCGTCACGGCCCGGTCATAGCGCTCCTGCTGATCGGCATAGGAACGGTAGCCCTGACGGACATACAGCTCCACGCCGTCGTCCTCTGCCGCGCCAAAGAGGAGCACCAGCGCGGTGTAGGCCTCCCGGCGCAGCTGAATATTCGTATTGGAAGCCTTGCGGATGCCGCCGTTGATGTTTTCGCCCTTCGAGCCGTTCTTCCGGCTGACCACTGCCACCAGGTCCTCCGGCTCTGCCTGCTCGGTCATGGGCTCCTTCGCACTGGCAGGCGTCAGTAGCTCTGTGTCTACGTCCGCCATGGAAAGCACTTCGCGCCCATCGGCGCTGTCCTGCACCTGGGATGCACTTGCCCCGCACACGGGCAGCAGCAGCAGCGCCGCCGCAAATGCCGCCATTTTCCGCTTGAACATGGTTGTTTCCCCGCCTTCTCCTTTTTTCGCCGTCCCTGTTATTCCAGGCTGATGAGATGGATCAGCAGCTTCTCCTGATAATCCGCCATATAGGTTTCCATGGGTACGTTGGCCTCATGCATGGCCTGTGCATGCTCCTTGCCCACATAGCGCACATGCCACGGCTCGTAATTATAGCCGGTGATGTCCTCCCAGCCCTCCTGATAGCGCAGGATGAAGCCGAAGCGCCAGCAGTTTTCCGCCACCCATTTGCCGCCCTTGGTCTTGCCGAAGCTGGCGGTCAGACCTGCTTTGCTTTTCTTCTGGCCCACGTCCATGGCAAAACCCATTTGATGCTCGCTTGCGCCGGGCCGGGCCACATATTCGTCCGCCTTTTCCTTGCTGCCGCTCACGTTTTCCAGCTTGTTTTTATAAATACGGGACTGCTTGTCATAGCTGCGATAGCCGCTGACGCTGACCAGCGTCACGCCCGATTCCTCCTTGCAGGCCGCAAACATTTCCTCCAGGGCCGCCGCCGCGTCCGGGCGCATGCTGCGTACTGAGCCCTTTACCTGCGCCTTGACCGTCTCCGGCACATAATCCTTGCTGATGCGATAGGTGCGGTTGACGATGAACAGCGTGCCGTCCACATTATTCTGCGGCGCGATGGTCTGCACGGACGAGGTTGCCATCATCATGCCCGCACAAAGCAATGAAGCCAGTTGCGTAATCGAAGCCATGCTTCCTCAAGCCCCCTTCTTCCCGGAAAAGCCGATGCTGTGCCGTTCCAAAAACAAGACGCGGCGGAGCGCGGAAAAGTTGTCCAGCTCCGGGAAAAGCTGCGAAAATTTTTCTTTCTTTTCTATTATACCTTGTTTCTCGCCCGCCGCAAGACCAGCCGATGTAAATTTTTGAAAGATTTGTCTGCGTGAGCGCTTCTGCCGCCGCGCACAATAGCCGCGAGGAGGCGAACTGAAGGTGAAACGAAATCTGATAAGCATTGCGGCGCTGCTTGTCGCGGCTCTGGCCCTGACAGGCTGCGCCACGGGACCTGAACCCCAGGCGTCCACATCCCCCACCACCGGCACGGCGACGGCGGAGCCCAGCGCGTCCGCAGAGCCGATGGAAAGCATGAACCCCGCCACGACAGCGCCTGCGGCTCTTGCCATGCCCAAGGGCGCGGAGGACGCGGACACGGCCCGCCGCGCCGCCGAGGAGCTGAAGGACGAGCTGGAGCAGCTCAGCGAGGTCACCGACGCAAAGGTAGTCATTGCCGGAACCCAGGCCGCGGTGGCGCTGAAGTTTGACGCGCAGTATCAGGCCGGGGTGACGGATCGCATGCGCGAAATGGTGAAGGAGCGCCTGGACGGCGTTCTCAGCGGCGTGACCGAGCTGTACGTCACGGACGATGAAGCCATGATGGAACGCATCGGCGAGCTTTCTGACCAGCTGGAAAACGCCACCGATCTCACCGAGATTGAGAGCAGGCTTTCCGCGATCATCCGTCAGCAGGAGCAGACCACTTGAAGGGCGCTGCGCGGGAGGACGCCGCTTTTGGCAGCGGCATCCTCCCACATTTTTTGTGCAGACGGTGCGGGGGTATCCTAAATAATGCGACAGTCATTCAGAAAAGAACGCTTTTTCATCCGCGGCAGGGATAGCATAGGCCAAAGACCCCGTGCATATGCTAGGGCAGAGTATGCAATGGACTTTCCACAGGCCGCTCTTGCTGCGGGTCTTCGCAGCGACAGGCTGCTGACGCTCTGTCTGCTGCCCCTTGCCCTGGGGTGCTTTCACCCCGGCGGCGTTTCTGATGGGCTGGCCTTCCGCTGGATCAGCGGCGAGCTAACGCTGTGGTGGCTGCTGGCGCTTTGGTGCCTGCCGCCCACGCAGCCCCTTTGGCGGCATCAAAGGCCGGGCTTCATGCGTCACGCCGCCCCGGTGCTTTCCTGCCTGGCCCTGGCTCAGCTGGGATGCTTCTCTGCCCTGACGCTGCTGCTGTACGCGGCGGCGCGCACGGAGGGCCTGTGGCAGTCTCTGCTTCGCGCGCTGGCGGCGTGGGGCGCGCTCCTGATGGGTCAGGCGTTGTGTCTGGCCCTGTTTGTGCGCCTGCGCCCCGGACGCTGGGGCGTGGGGCTGGCGCTGCTGGGGCTGGGCGGCATGTGGGGGCTGGCGATGGCATGGGGACGGTAAAAAAAGAATCCCCGACTGCTTTGCGGGAGGGCACATGATAAAAGCATCATCATTGTCCAATAAATATCAAACGATTCCACTACCGCAATAATCTAAAATATGTCAAAATAACATTATTCAATTCTGGTTTATCCATACCAAAGGAGAAAAGGGAGGAAGGACGAATGAAAAAACTGCTCAGTACCCTTCTTGCACTTGCAATGATGGCTATCAGCTTTTTTCAGAGGCTTTGGATCATCTGATGAATACGAAAGCGCCGATGCACCAGCTTACACAGGAAGCGCTGGATATGCTGCACTATCAGTTTGCGCAGCCGCTTACGCTTGCAGGGGTTGCGCGCAGGCTGCATATATCGTCCGAATACCTCAGCCGTGTGTTTCAGCAGGATATGCAGATCAGTTTTTCGGAATATCTGCTGAAGGTACGCATGGACGAAGCCTGCCGCCTTCTGCGGGAAAGCTCGTTCTGCGTTGCCGAAATTGCAAAGCGGACAGGCTTTCCTGACGCTGCATATTTCCACCGAATTTTTCATAAGCATGTCGGCATGACGCCGAAGCAGTACCGAATGGAGTGTACGCAGACGGGGGAATTGGCGAAGGGTGGATGAAGACCGTTGCATATGCCTCTGCAGCATAGCTTTATAAAAACAGACAATAAAAAAACCAGCGCCGCGATGGACAGGAACGTCCAGCGCGGCGCGTCAAATTATTCGAACTTCGGCAGCCAATCGCCGTGTGCGGCGATCAGATCATCACACAGGGATACAATGTCGTCAATGGAAAGCTCGCTTTGCAGGTGCGGATCCAGCATCGCGGCCTGATAAATGGCTTCCTTGCGATGGGTCATGGCGGCCTCAATGGTCATCAGCTGTACGTTGATGTTCATGCGGTTCAGCGCCGCGCACTGCTCGGGCAGCTCGCCCACAACGCAGGGGGTCACGCCGCTGGCATCTACCAGACAGGGAACCTCCACGCAAGCCTTGGCGGGCAGATTTGTGATCAGGCCCGTGTTGATGACGTTGCCGCCGATCTTGTAGGGGTGGTTCGTCTCCATGGCTTCCATAATGTGGCTGGCATATTCCCGGCTGCGCTCGTGGGTCAGGTGAGGATTCTTCGTCAGCTCGTCCCGGCGCTTCTCCCAGTCGGCGATCTGCTTGACGCAGCGGCGGGGATACTCGTCCAGCGGAATGTTGAAGCGGTCGATCAGCTCGGGATATTTGTCCTTGATGAAGAAGGGCAGATATTCCGCGTTGTGCTCGCTGGACTCGGTGACGTAATAGCCGAAGCGCTTCATGATCTCCAGGCGCACCATGTCGTCATGCTTTTCGGTGATGGCGGCGGCGCGGCGCTTGATCTCGGGGTACAGGTCCTCGCCGTTGCGGCTGATCTCCAGCAGCCACGCCATGTGGTTGATGCCCGCGATCTTCCACTGCACCTGATCGTCATAGGGCATGTCCACATGCTTCAGCAGCGTGGACGCGCAGACCTGCACGCTGTGGCACAGACCCACGGTCTTTACGCCCGTGTAGCGCTGCATGGCGCCCGTCAGCATCGCCATGGGGTTGGTGTAGTTCAGGAACCAGGCGTTGGGGCAGACCTCCTCCATGTCGTGGGCAAAGTCCATCATCACGGGGATGGTGCGCAGGGCGCGGAAAATGCCGCCAATGCCCAGGGTGTCCGCAATGGTCTGACGCAGACCGTACTTCTTGGGAACCTCAAAGTCCGTCACGGTGCAGGGCTCATACAGGCCCACCTGAATGGCGTTGACCACATAGTTCGCGCCGCGCAGCGCCGCCCTGCGGTTTTCTACGCCGCAGTATTTTTCAATGTTGGCTTTGTTGCCCAGCGTGTTGTTGATGGCGGTGAGCATCAGGTAGCTTTCTTCCAGCCGCTGGGGGTCGATGTCGTACAGGGCGATGGTGCTTTCCGCCAGTGCGGGGGTCATCATGCTGTCACCCAGCACATTTTTAGCAAAAACGGTCGAGCCAGCGCCCAGGAAGGTGATCTTCGGCATAGGAACGCCTCCTTTGAAATTGAAACTTGCTGCCTTTATTATACATACCCGCACCCCTTGACGATAGACGCTGTTTGTTGTAGGATACAGTCAAAATGTTGCATGATGGAGGCAAAGCCATGCTTTTACAGGGGGAGCTGTTCGTCTGTCAATCCGGGGAGGAGCGGTGTGCGCCCCGCCACGCCTTCGGGCCTGCCCAGCGGGATCATTACCTCATCCACTTTGTGCTGTCGGGGGAGGGCGTGTTCTACTGCGGCCGGGAAAGCTGGCCTGTCCGCGCGGGGCAGGGCTTTCTGATCCTGCCGGAGGAGGTCACGTTTTATCAGGCGGATGCAAAGCAGCCCTGGCATTATGCCTGGGTGGGCTATCAGGGCCAGCAGGCGGGGTTTTTGACCCGGGAAGCGGGGCTGGACGCGCAGCACCGGGTGTTTACCGCCGCCGCGCCGTCAAGCGCCTGGGAGACTCTTGCCGCCCTTCGGCAGGATGTGCAGACCCTTCGGCTGGGGCAGCAGGCGGCGGCAGGAGACCTGCTGCGCTTTCTGGCGCTCATTGCGCCCAGCCAGGGGGCGGAGGATGCGGTGGATCAGGGGCGGGCCTATGTGTCCAAGGCGTTGTGGTATCTGTCGGGCCGCTATGACCGGCCCATTTCCATTCAGGAGACAGCGGCCTTTGTGGGGCTGAGCCGCTCCCACCTGTACCGGCTGATGGAGGCGGCATGCGGCTGCTCGCCCAAGGAAGCGCTGCTGCGCATCCGCATGTCCCACGCGGCGCGGCTGCTGACCACCACCGCCCTGACGCTGGAGGAGATCGCTCCCCGTGTGGGGCTGCAAAACGGGGCGCAGCTGGGTGCAGCGTTCCGCGGGCTATATGGCGTAACCCCCGGGGCTTATCGCCGGCTGCCCCCGGCGCAGCGGCAATTGCCGAATCCGCCCCCATCGCTTTGACAGGCGCGGGGTTCAGGGGATATAATGAGCCGAGGATTTTTTGAAGGCAGGAGGGGATTCCCATGGCAAAGGCCGTGAAGACGAATGTGCTGCGTCACCTGGACGCGCTGAAGATACCCTATGAAACGAAGGAATACCCGGTGGAGGACGAGCAGTTTGACGGCATGCATGCCGCTGCCATGACCGGATTGGACCCGAACATGATGTTCAAGACGCTGGTGCTGTGCGGCGATGGGCAAAGCCATCTGGTATGCTGCCTGCCCGTGAACCGGGAGCTGGATCTGAAGGCCGTAGCCCGGGTCAGCGGCAACAAAAAGGTGGTCATGCTGCCGCAGAAGGAGCTGCTGCCCCTGACGGGCTACCTGCGGGGCGGGTGCAGCCCCATCGGCATGAAGAAGCCCTTCCCGACGTATGTGGACGCTTCCGCCGAGGCGCTGCCGAAAATTGCCGTCAGCGCAGGCGTGCGGGGGTGTCAGGTGATCCTGGAAACGAAAGCGCTGCTGGACGTGGTACACGCGAAGCTGGGCGCGCTTTGCGAATAAGGCCGGACAGGCACAGGAGGGAATGCCATGGAGCTGCGCGTTCTGCGCTATTTTCTGGCAGTGGCCCGGGAGGAAAGCATCACCGCTGCCGCCCAGGCGCTGCACGTTACCCAGCCGACCCTGTCCAAGCAGCTGATGGAGCTGGAGCAGGAGCTGGGCAAGCAGCTTTTCCTGCGGGGAAGCCGCAAGATCACCCTGACGGAGGACGGCATGTTCCTGCGCCGCCGTGCCGAGGAGATCGTCCGCCTTGCGGATAAGACCGAGGCGGATTTCCAGTGCGCCGGGGAGAACATCAGCGGGGAGGTATGCCTGGGCTGCGGCGAGACCGAGGCCATCGCCCTGGCGGCGCATGCGCTGGCGGACCTGCGGGCGCGGCATCCCGGCATCCGCTTTAACCTGTTCAGCGGCAACGGCGAGGACGTGACCGAGCGGCTGGATCGGGGGCTGATCGACTTTGCCCTGTTCGTGGGCTTGGCTGAACTGAAAAAATATGACTATCTGCGCCTGCCCTTTGTGCATCATGTGGGGCTGCTGCTGCGTCAGGACGATCCGCTGGCCCAGCACGAGGCCATTACGCCTGAAGATCTGCGCCAAACGCCGTTGCTCTGCTCCCGGCAGATGATGATCCAAAATGAGCTGGCGGGGTGGCTGGGCAGCAGTGTGCAGCAGCTCCAATTGGTGGGGACGTATAACCTCATCAACAACGCAGGCCAAATGGTGCTGGCGGGGCTGGGCAGCGCCCTGACGATCGACCACATCGCTAATGCGGACATTCGCGGGCTGTGCTTTCGGCCCCTGGCCCCGGCGCTGACGATGAATGTGTATCTTGCATGGAAAAAGTATCCCGTGTTTTCCAAGGCAGCGGAGAAATTTCTGAAAACCATGCAGCGCACGGTGCAGTAAGGGGCGTTTGCCCGATGTGAACGGATATAGTATAATAAACGTAATAAACAAAACAACACGCAAAGGAGGCTTCCTATGGACGCTTGGTTGACTCGGCTGCTGGCGCCGAAGCCCGCAAGCCATGGACAAATCATCTGGTGGCAGGGGGACAACGCTGCCGCAGAGCTGTGCGAGGCGCTGAAGCAGCGCCGGATACGTCATGCACTGGCCTTTGGACAGGGCAGCGAGCCAATGGCGGCCTTGACGGATGCGCTGGTCGCGGCGGGTCTGGAGGTGGAATGGGTCCAGCAGGGGAAAAACCCGCAGACACGGGGAGACCGCACGGTGATTCTCACCGACTGCGCGGGCTATGACGCGGCGGCGCGGCTGGCGGAGGGCCTGCGCCGTCAGGCCAAACGGGACGCATCCCGCTTGCAGCCCATCCGCAGAGCGGATGCGGCGGAGATAGATGAACCCGACCTGCCCGAAAAGAAGCCTGCCTATGCCCTGAACATTGAGGACGCACTGCGGGAGGAGTTGCAAGCGGAGCCGGAGACCGCCGAAGCAGAAGAAGCCGCAATGGAAAGCGAAGCCCCGGCAGTGGAAGCACCCGCAGCACAGACGCAGGAAGAAGCATCTGAAGTACCTGAGACGGTGGAGGACGCGGACGCACCGCAGGTAGCGGAAGCTCCTGTGGAAGAGCCTGCCGCGCAGGAAGCGACGACCGCGCCCATTGTCGCGCCCACTCAGGAGGTTACCGTACAGGAGCAGCCGGAGGAAAGCGCCGAGGGGGCTGCGATGCTGGTGCTTGCGCCCCATCGGCTGGACGTACCGCCCTTTGCGGCGGTGCCCACCCCGCCGGACGGCGTGATCTTCATGCCGGACTTTGCCGGGGACGTGACGGAAGCGCAGCTGAAGGACGCACGCTTTGCCGCACTGGCGGCAGCGGTGGAGACGCTGGTGTGCCGCAAAATCTCCCAGCAGGTGCGCAGGGACGCGCAGGAGGCGTTGTCCCTGATGGGGCAGGAGCCGCTGACTGCTGCGCTGGCGGCGCGGATGACGCTGCTGGCGGGCGCGCCCACGGGCTATGCCTGCTGCCTGGGTGCGGCGGTGCATCAGGCCCATGGAAGCATTCCGCTGGGTGAGGCACGGCTGGCTTGCCTGCGGGCGCTGCTGCGCCGCTACGGCATGGACGCACGGCATGGACTGCACCTGAGCAGCCTGGGCGTGGGCTGCGGCGATGAAAAGAGCGCTCCCGAGGTCAACAGCAAGGCGTTTATGACTTGGCTGGATCAGGCCTGCGAGGCCTGGGGCGCAGTCTCCGCCTGGCGGTGTCTGCGCAACAACGAGCTGCCTGTCCTGGCCCAGAGCGTGGTCAAGCAGGTGAAGCTGGCTGCGCCGAACCATCTGTCTGTGCAGGCGCTGACGGAGACCCTTGCAGCGCTGAAGGTGCAGGAAACGGACACCCAGGCCATCGAGCAGCTGTGCGAGAAGCAGCGGGCTTATTTCGATCAGGGCAAGACCCTGCCGCTGGACTTCCGCTTCCATCGGCTGGATGCGGTGAAGCGCTGGATCGATACGCATGAGGAGGCCATTCAGGAGGCGCTTTTTGCCGACCTGGGCAAGAGCGCCTTTGAAGCCTATGAAACGGAGATCATGCTGGTGCGGGAGGAGCTGCACTATCTGCGTACCCACCTGACCGGTCTGGCAGCGACCAGCTGGTTCCATGCGCCGCTGACCCACTGGCCCGCCCGGTGCTTTACGGTGCAGGAGCCTTACGGACGGGTGCTGATCATGGCCCCGTGGAATTATCCCTTCCTGCTGTCCATGGACCCGCTGCTGGCGGCGATCGCGGCGGGCAACTGCGTGGTGCTGAAGCCCTCGGCCTATGCGCCTGCGACCTCCAAGCTGCTGCACGAGATGGTCAGCAAGTTGTTCGACCCGGAATATGTCGCCGTGGTGGAGGGCGGACGCGCGGAAAATCAATCGCTGCTGGAGCAGCAGTTCGACAACATTTTCTTCACAGGCAGCGTGGCGGTGGGCAAGCTGGTGATGACCGAGGCCGCCAAGCACCTGACTCCCGTGACCCTGGAGCTGGGCGGCAAAAGCCCCTGCATTGTGGATGAAACGGCAGACCTCACGCTGGCGGCGCGGCGGATCATCTGGGGCAAGTTCATCAACGCGGGGCAGACCTGCGTGGCCCCGGACTACATCCTGTGCCATGAAAGCGTAAAGGAGAAACTCCTTGCGGAGATGAAGGCACAGGTGACGCGCTTCTGGGGCGCAGAGCCGCTGAAAAATGCCGAGCTGCCCCGCATTGTGAACCGCAGGCACTTTGACCGCCTGTGCGGCTATCTGACGGCGGGAACGGTGGAGATTGGCGGACGCACCTGCGAGGAAACGCTGCAAATGGAGCCGACCATTGTGTCAAACGTCACCTGGGACGATCCTGTGATGCAGGAGGAAATTTTCGGCCCCATCCTGCCTGTGCTGACTTATGGCGACTTTGACGCGATGCTGACCTTCCTGCGGGCGCGGCCCAAGCCCCTGGCGGGGTATCTGTTCACCCGGAGCGCAGCCCATGAGGAGACCTTCCTGAAGCGGCTGTCCTTTGGCGGGGGCTGCATCAACGATGTGCTGTGCCATCTGGCGACCACCTGCCTGCCTTTCGGCGGCGTGGGGGAAAGCGGCATGGGCAGCTATCACGGGCGCAGGAGCTTCGAGACCTTCTCCCACACCAAGCCTGTGCTGAAGAAATCCCTGCGGGTGGATGTGCCGGTGCGCTATCCTCCGTATAAAAACAAGCGGAAATGGCTGAAGCGCCTGAGTAAATAAAAGGCTTGACAGTCCCCAACCGACATGCTATGATAACTTTCGACAACTGAAACCTAAAGGCTGTGACGAAGACGGAACGGACAGCGTGTTTCCAAGAGAACCCGGGCAAGGTGCGAGCCGGGCAAACAGCGTCGCGTATTCCCATCCCTTCCGAGCCGAGAATCCCAAAGCCATGCGGTAAGTAGGGTTCTCCGCGCAGGCTGCGTTAGTGCATTAGGGCTTGATGGGGCCTGAAAAGCGGCGGACGGCTTCGTTCGCAATTTGAGTGGTACCGCGGGTTTTGTATTCACAAGGCTCGTCTCAAGGAATTTCCTTGGGACGGGCCTTTTTGTGTAAGGAGAGGAAAAAATGAAACTGAGCAGGCAAAAGATGGTACTGGTAAGCTTCATGCTGTTTTCGCTGTTCTTCGGCGCGGGAAACCTGATCTTCCCACCCTTTCTGGGGCAGAACGCGGGCAGCAGCACGGTGAGCGCCCTGACGGGCTTCCTGGTGACGGCGGTGCTGCTGCCGGTGTTGGGCGTGGTCGTGGTGGCGCGGTTCGATGGACTGGATCGGCTGGCGCAGCATGTGGGCAAGCGCTTTGCGCTGGTGTTTACCCTGCTGATTTACATCTCCATCGGTCCAGGGCTGGGCATTCCCCGGGCGGCCTCCGTTCCCTTTGAGATGGCGGTGGCCCCCTACCTGTCGGAGGGCGCGAACACCACCGTATGGATGGCGGTCTATTCGCTGGCCTTCTTCCTGGTGGCGCTGTGGCTGTGCCTGACCCCCGGCAAGCTGGTGAACCGTATCGGTCACTTCCTGACCCCCAGCCTGCTGGTGCTGTTGGTGCTGCTGTTCGTCTGCTTTGTGTTCCGCGGGGAAAAGACGGTCGCCGCACCGCAGAGCGCCTATGCCGCCGCGCCGCTGCTCAAGGGCTTTGTGGAGGGGTATCAGACTATGGATACTATCGCCGCGCTGAATTTCGGGCTGGTCATTGCCACCACCCTCGGCTCCTTCGGCCTGACGGACAAGAAGGATCTGCTGCGCCACACGCGGCTGGCGGGACTGGCAGCGGGAACGATCCTGGCGCTGGTGTACATCATGCTCAGCTACATGGGCGCATGCAGCTCCGGGGTCTACGCCATTCAGGAGAACGGCGCGTGGACGCTGCGCTGCATTGTGTATCAGGTCTTTGGCGCACCGGGCGCGGTGCTGCTGGCGGCGATTTTCACCCTGGCCTGCCTGACCACCTGTGTGGGCCTCATCAACTCCATCTCTCAGTATTTCTCCGTGCTGTTCAAGCGGGTAAGCTATCGGGCATGGGTGTTCCTGATCTCCGGGGCGGCGTTCCTCATCTGCAACCTGGGGCTGAGCGCCATTCTGAGCATCTCCATCCCCGTGCTGAACGCCATCTATCCGCTGGCCATTGTGCTGATCCTGCTGGGCCTGAGCCATGGCCTGTGGCAGGGCAAGCCGCTGGTGTACCCGCTGGTGGCGGCAGGTACGGGCGTGGTCAGCGTGATGTATGCGCTGGACGAGGCGGGCTTGCAGCTGGGCGCTGTGACAGATGTGTTCCGCAAGCTGCCGCTGTATGGACAGGGCTTCGGCTGGGTCAGCGTGGCGGCGGTCATGCTGCTGGTGAGTCTGGCGGGAAGCAGGCTGAAAAAGGCGCAGGCTTAAATATAGCAAAAGGGGGATCGCGCGGGTGCGCGGTCCCCTTTTTGCTCGATGAAATTAGTAAAGCCGCGGGTCGTCCCAGTTGATCTCAGGCTGGCTGTTCAGGAAATTCAGCACGCCCTGCACGTCCTTTTTCACCATCAGCGGATTGATGGGCGGCAGATCGCTGAACTTCAGCTCATTGGTCATGAGCATTTTCTTGGCGCACATGACCAGCCAGCGGATGTCGTACTGGCCCTGATACAGCGGCAGCACCTTGCGGTCGATGCCCGTCAGGCCATAAGCCGCCATCATGGCGGTGCGCACACTGGTTTCCACGGTGAACACCACGTTACCATCCAGCTCCACATACTGTCCCACGAAGGCGTAATTCTTGCTGCCCTCGGGGATGACGTGGGGGCGGTCGCCCTTGCTGTTGCGGGGCATGAACTGGCTGGTGATGTAGGGCATCATGGTCAGGGATACATAGGTGTGCTTTATCAGCTCGTCATACTGATCCGGCATGCCCAGGTGATACAGGAACTCCTGCATGACCTCTTCGCCGGTGCATTCTGCCATGGGCTTCTTCACATAGTCGCCGATGCGCTCGCCATAGGCCGTCAAACCACAGAATGTCCTCGTCCTCCGTCTGTGCGGCGTAGTATTTATCATACAGCACGAAGGAAATATCCCAGGAGGAGTCCATGATGGAGATGGCGCCAGTCACGCAGTCCTTGGGATAGCCGTACTTTTCCCGGATGGATGCGCAGAACTGCTTATAGCCCTTGACCGTCACCATGGCGCTCATCCATTTGGTCTTTTCCACATTGGTGTCGAACTTTTCAGGGTGACCGAATTTGGGATCACGCGCAGCCAGCTTTTCCCACACACTGAAGAAGCCCTTTTCGGTGCTGAGGTTGGTGGTGACGGGGTGGGTGTTGTCGCCCTGGGTGGCGTTCTGCGTCATGGAGGCCAGGATGTGCGTCAGTCCCATGCCATGCTGTCCGCGATGTACGCCGGGGCCATCGTCAGTTGCGGCGTGTGGTGGATTATGCAGAAGAACCGCCCGGAGAAGGAGCGGGTCGTTGAGCAATTTGCTGTCCTGATCGACAGGCTGTAGCAGGCAGCAAAAAACCGTCCCGAACAGGAAAGCGGGAGAATTCCCTCACTTTCGTCCAGGACGGTTTCTTTGCTTGCTGTGTGCTTCTGTGGCCTTATTCGTCTCCGCCGCAAACCTTCACGCCGTTGACCTCTACATCGCCGTCCGCCAGCACCAGAATGTAGCGGCGGCCGTCGATCATGCGGGTCTCAATGAGGTCGGCATGCTCCGGGTCCACCTGAATGGAGACGCTGGGCGTGCTGACCTTGAATTGCTTGGCGGAGACCATGTTCACGGCGGGCAGTGCAGCGCGTTCGCCAAAGGACTCTTCATACTTTTCCTCAAAGGCGGCGGCCTTTTCGGGGCTTACGCCGCACTCCTCCAGCACCTTCTTGACCTCGGGCGCGGAGATGGTCAGCGGCTCGGCGGTCTTGTCGGCCTTCTGCTCCTCGATCATGGTGCGCAGGGTCTCGTTTACGCCCTGCACCACGTCCATGCTGCACTCCTCTTGCAGGGATTCCACCAGAATGGTCTGGAAGGTCTCCTTCTGCTCGGCGGCGGTCATGCCTGGTTCGGCCTGAAAAACGCATTGCAGGAAGTCCTCATGCAGGTCTGCCGCGTCCCGGGTGAAGTACATGGCGCGGTTGATGTTCGCGCCGCGCTCCTCAAAAGCGGGGAACATGAAGCCCAACTCCGGCAGGCCCACCACCCAGTCGGATTCCCGGCTGTGGAACTCGCTTTCCGCGGCGAAATAGCGCAGGGCGGGCTTGGACTGCTTCACGGGACACATGGCGCACAGGATGTAGTTCAGCACGGATGCGGAAAGCTCATGATCCATTTCACCGTTGTTGTCCCGGTGCGGCACGTCGTAGCCATCGTGGAGCAGCAGCACCAGGTAATTATCCGCGGCTTGCTGGGCCTCCACGGACTGCGCCGTGTGACCAAACTTGGCCTGCACATAGGCAACAGCCTTCTGGAAGAACAGGCCCACGGCTTCCTCATCTCCCAGCGCGGAATCGCACAGGCGGGTCAGCAGCTGATGCTCTGCACCCTCGGCGACCTGCTGACTGGTGAAGTCCACGGGCAGCAGGTTTTGTCCCGCTGTCCCGGACAGGCACCGCTTGAAGATTGCCATGTACTTCTCGTTTTCCTCCTGGGGCATGGAGCCGATGGGCTGGGCAAAGCTAGAGATTACCCGTCCGTCACCGGAAATATAGCACCCGCACAGCAGCGTGGGGTTGCGGCGGTCAGGGTTCAGCCGACGCTTGATTTCGGAAAGATCGCGCTGATTCATGGCGCGTCACCTCGTTTCAATTGGATTACTATTTCAGTGTATCACAGGCGGGGAAAATTTGCAAACAACCGTTCGCAGCGGAAATTTCCACATTTCTGTAAAAAATGTGGAAAACCGTGGAACAAAATGCCGCGCGCCGCGTCTATACAGGCGTAAGCGCCGCAAGGGGCGCAGGAAAGGAGCAACATGAAGATGAAAAAGCTGATGTTGATGCTGATGGTATTGCTGCTGATGGTGACGGCGATGGTTCCCGCCCTGGCGGAGAACACGGAAAAGGATCCCATGACCGGAGCCTGGGAAATGAACACCGAGGATCCCGCCGTGCTGCCGCAGGAGGTGCAGGATGCCTTTGAAAAGGCGACTGCCGAGCTGACCGGCTGCGTCTATGAGCCGGTAGCGCTGCTGGCAAGTCAGGTGGTGGCAGGCACGAATTACTGCCTGCTGTGCCGCTGCACCGTTGTGATGCCTGATGCGCCCGTCAGCTATGTGCTGATGTATGTGTACAGCGCACTGGACGGCACCGCGGAAATTCTGAGCATTCAGGATGTAGAGATTGGTGTGTAAGGGTAAGATATAACGAAGGCGCGTCCTATCAAGCGGGACGCGCCTTTGTCATATTCCCAAATAACCTTATTTTCGCATGATCCCCAAGATCAGAAGAACCAGCGCAATGGGTGCATAGGCCAGTTCTCCCGACACGACCGAGGCGATCAGCAGCAGACTAGCGGCGGCAAAGCACAGGGGACGTTGATCCTTTTTGCGCATGGACGGCTCCTTTCAAAAGGTGAGACGCATTTGATTCCAGGTGACGTCTCCGTGGGTGGAGACGGAAACACCTTCGTTTTCAAAGCCAAAGGCGGCATAATAGGGCAGCAGCGCATCCTTGCAGGTCAGCACCAGGCCCTTGCGGCCCTGTGCGCGTGCATCCGCAATAGCGCGGCGCAAAAGCTGTCCCGCATAGCCGCGGCGGCGATATTCCGGTAGGGTGTTGACCCCGAAGATCATCTGCCATGCGCCGCTTTCGTTGTGCTTTTCTGCCTGCGCGTACAGGTCGTCGGTCAAGTCGCGCTGATCGGTGACCATGCCGTCCACAAAGGAGATCACCTGATCCCCCGCCAGCAGCAGCCAGAAATGGTTGGCATAATGCGTCAGCCGCGCGTGAAGCTCTGCAGGCGTGGCGGCCTCCGCAGGCGGAAAGCAGGCCGCTTCCACCGCCGCAAGGGCAGGCAGATCAGCCAGCGTTGCAGTGCGTATCAGCATGGCTTTTCCTCCGGGCCGTGATAGGCGGCATGTTTGTAATCAAAGGTGACCAGCCCGCAGTGCTTGCAGATAAAGCCGCGAAAGCCGGAGGAGGCGTATACCTTCTGGACGATCAGCACATCCTCGGGGCTTTGACGCTGCAGGGGAACATCGTGCAGCGTCTGGTTAAAGGCCAGGGTGCTGCTGCCCTGCAAAAACCCGGGCTGCATCTCCTGACCGCATTTCGGACAGCGCATGAGAAAACCTCCTTACAGCGTTCGAAGTCCTGCCAGCAGGCACTGCTGGTAGCGGGGCAGATCGACCTGATCCAGCACCAGCACGTTTCCGCCGGGGGTGCAGACGGTTTGTCCCATGCGTTCGCCTGTGCGGACGACCTCCACAGAGGCCTGCCAGCCGGAGAACAGCTCCGGGTGGATCAGGTACAGGATGGTGCCTGCATCATGGACGCAGATGCCCGTCATGCCCGCGTAGGCAACGGTGTCGCCGTAAAAGCGCAGCATGGTGCTGAGATACTGGTGAATCGGGTGCGGCATGGCGGCGATCTCATTGATCTGCGCCTTGGTCAGCAGGCTTTTTTCCGTCACATCCAGCCCGCACATGACGATGGGCAGGCCGCTGGCATAGACCATCTGCGCCGCGTCCGGGTCGGCATAGACGTTGAACTCCGCATAGGGGGTGGAGTTGCCATGTCCTGCCGAGCCGCCCATCAGCACGATTTGGCGAATGTGCGGCTTCACCTCGGGGAAGGTGTGCAGCAGCAGGGCAATGTTCGTCAGCGGGCCGGTAGGAACAAGCGTCATCTGCTCGCCCTCGGGCAGGGAGAGGATCGCGCGGCGCATGCACAGCACGGCGTTGTCCGCTTCAGGCTGCTTGTCCGTTGCGGGAAGCTGGCAGTTGCCCAGCCCGTTTTCCCCGTGAACATAGCCTGCGTCAATGCGGTCACGGATCAGCGGCCCCGCCGCGCCGTAGGCTACCGGCACATTCAGCCCCAGCATGTCCGCCAGGTGCAGCGCATTGGGGGCGGTGTAATTCAGCGGGCGATTGCCCGCTACGGCGGAAATGCCGCAGATGTGCAGCCTGTCCTGGCTGGCTGCCGCCAGGGCCAGCATTATGGCATCATCGATGCCGGGGTCACAGTCAATCCAAATGGGAAGCATAGCGTATCACCTTTTGTCATTTGTTTCGGGAAGAACTTGCAGGTGCTGTAGGTCAGGCATAGTCCTGCAAGCTGACGGACACCATCTTGCTGACGCCCTGCTCCTCCATGGCGACGCCGTAGAGCGCGTTACAGCGCTCCATGGTGCCCTTGCGGTGGGTGACGACCACAAACTGGGTGCCCTTGCTGTATTCCACCAGATAATCCGCAAAATAGCCGATGTTGGCTTCGTCCAGCGCGGCCTCGATTTCATCAAGGATGCAGAAGGGCGTGGGCTTCAGCTTCAGCATGGCAAAGAGGATGGCGATGGCGGTCAGCGCGCGTTCGCCGCCGGAAAGCAGGGAAAGCAATTGAAGCTTTTTTCCCGGGGGCTGGGCAATGACCTCGATGCCGCAGTTCAGCGGGTCGGCAGGGTCTGCCAGGCGCAGCTCCGCGTGTCCGCCGCCGAACAGCCGCACAAAGGTCTCGGCAAAGTAGCCCTGCATCTTGGTGAAGTTCTGCACAAAGGTGGTCTCCATCTGCGTCAGCAGACGGGCGATCAGCTCCCGCAGATCCTTTTCGGCCTTTTGCAGATCCTCCCGCTGGGTGTTCAGGTCGTCAAAACGCGCCTTGGTGGAGGCATATTCCTCCACGGCGTTGACATTCACGCTGCCCATGGCGCGGATGCGGGCCTGCAATTCCGCTGCGCGGGCGTCCGCTGCCGCTGCGTCAAAGCCCTCGGCAATGCGCTCGGCCTCCGCACCTGCATAGGTCACCTCCCAGGTGTTCCAAATGCGGTCCTGGAGTGTTTTCAGCTCGCTTTCCACCCGGGAATGGGCCAGTTCGGTGCGGTGCTGCTTGTCGCTGTCCTGGCTGTATTGATCGTGAACGTCCTCCATGTCCTTCATCAGCTGGCGCAGGACGCTTTGCGCGTTGGCACGCTCCTCCTCCTGCTGATGGACCAGCGCATCCTGCTTTTCCTGGGCTGAACGGCGCTGGGCAAGCTGGGCCTGCAAGCCCTCCGCCTGCGCGTCGTCCTGCCGGGAGAGCTCCGTCAGGCCGGCGATCTGTCCCTCGCGGCGGGTCAGGTTGCGGCGAAGCTGCTCCATTTCCTGGGATACATGTTCCTGATCCCGCTGCAAATTATCCAGCTCATGCTGCAAATCGGAGACATGCAGCGTCAGGCGCATGACCTGATCCCGCTGCGCAGCGGACGCTTCCCGGGCCTGGGAAAGCATGCCCTGCAAGCGCCGAGTCTCCTCCTGCAAGGCCTCGGGGTCGTAGGGGGCGGCAGTGCTTTCCTGTTCCAGCGCTTCCAGCTGCGCGTCCAAATCGGCAATGGCACTGCGAAGCTGCTCTTTGGCTTCCTCTGCCGCAGCCATTTGCTGCCGGTGATCCATCAGCTCGTTGGCGGCGTTTTCCAGCCGCTGGGTCTCCCGGGCAACGGCAATGTCCTCCTGATGCACCTTTTCCAGTGCCTCGGCGACCTGCGCCTTCAGGGAATCCTTGGCGGTCTGGCGGTCGTTTAACGCTTCCTTGTCCCGGTTCAGGGCGGTCTGCTCCTGGGCGATGGACGCGGCAAGCTCCTTGATCTCCCGCTCACGGCCCAGCAGATTGGTCATTTTCGACTGCACGGAGCCGCCGGTCATGGAGCCGCCGGAGTGCATCACATCGCCCTGCAGCGTCACCAGCCGGAAGGAGTGATTGCCTGCCCGCATGATGGGGATGCCTGCGTTCAGGTCCGTGGCGATGACCGTGCGGCCCAGCAAATTTTCCACAATGCCCCGATAGGCGGGATCGCACTGCACCAGGTCGCTGGCAACGCCCAGGCAGCCGGGAAGCCGCAGCGCCTGCCGTTCCCGGTCGTTCAGCAGCTTGGAGCGCACGGTGGTCATGGGCAGGAAGGTGGCGCGGCCCAAACGGTTCTGCCGCAGATATTCGATCAGCGTTTTGGCGGTGTCCTCATCCTGAGTGACGATGTTCTGCTGCGCTGCGCCCAGCGCCATGTCAATGGCGGTCTCATACTTCTGCGGCACGGTGAGCAGCTGGGCCAGCACGCCCCGCACACTCTGCATGCTCCGCTGGTGGGCAAAGGCCATGGCCCGCTTGACGGACTGGTTGAAGCCCTCCATCTCCTGCTGCATTTCCTTCATGAGCTTCAGGCGGCTGGCGGCGGACTGCAATTGTCCGGTCTTGGCCTGCACGCCCTGCCGCAGGGCAAACAGCTCCCGGTCACAGTCGTCCAGCTCCCGCTGACGGGCGGCGTGGGCGCTTTGCAGGGCGCTGCGGCTGTCCATGGCAGCTTGCAGCAGGGACTCTGCCTGGGCGTGGGCATCCTCCAGCACATGCAGCCGCTCCTGCTGCTGCGCATCCTGCCCGGACAGCTCCTCCAAACGGCTGAACATCTGGGCGCGCATGGTGGTTTGCCGGGTCTTGTCGTCCCGCAGATCGGCGGAACGGTTCATGGCCTCCATCATGCGGGTCTTGTGATCCTCAAGATCCTGCTCCTTCTGTGCTTCCTCACGGGCCAGCCGATCCTGCGCGTCCGTGGCCTGACGCAGCGTCTCCCGCGCAGCGTCCAGCAGGGACTGCTGCTGCGCCACGCTGCCGTTTTGCTCCCCGGACTGCTTTTCCAGCAGGGCAAGCTGATTACGATCCCCTGTCTGCTCCTCGTTCATGCGGCGGATATTTTCAGCGCGGGTCTCCTGCCGGGAGGTCAGCGTCGCCAGATCGGTTTCCAGCGTATGCACACGATCCACGCAGTTGAGCAGCTCGCTGTGTCCCTCGGAGATGCGCTTTTCCAGTGCGTCGATCAGCACCTGCTGCGCGTCCCGCGCCTGTGTTTTTTCTGCCAGCACCGCTTCGCTTTGGCGCAGAATGGCGGCAAGGGTCGCAAGGGTCTCGTCCAGCTCGGCAATGCGGGCCTTGAAGTGGTCGTGCTTCAGCAGAAACAGGTTCAGGTCCAGCACCCGCAGCTCCTTGGAAAGCTCCAGATATTCCCGGGCGGTTTCGGCCTGCTTTTCCAGCGGGGCAAGCTGCCGTTCCAGCTCCCGCAGAATGTCCTCCACACGGTCCATGTTTTCCAGGGTGCGCTGGAGCTTCTTGTCAGCTTCCTCCTTGCGGGCCTTGAACTTCACAATGCCCGCGGCCTCCTCGAACACCTGACGGCGATCTTCGCCCCGCTGGGACAGAATATCGTCGATGCGGCCCTGTCCGATGATGGAGTAGCCTTCCTTGCCGATGCCTGTGTCGCGGAACAGATCGATGATGTCCTTCAGGCGGCAGGCGGAGCGGTTGAGGTAGTATTCGCTTTCGCCGTTACGGTAGACGCGGCGGGTGACAGCCACCTCGGCAAAGTCCATGGGCAGGGCGCGGTCCTCGTTGTCAAAGACAAGGGACACCTCGCAATAGCTCAGGGGCTTGCGCTTCTGCGTGCCGTTAAAGATCACGTCCTCCATTTTGGCGCCGCGCAGCGTCTTGGCGCTTTGCTCGCCCAGCACCCAGCGCACCGCATCGCCGATGTTGCTTTTGCCGCTGCCGTTGGGGCCGACAATGCCGGTGATGCCCTCGTTGAAGATGATCTCCGTGCGCTGTGCGAAGGACTTAAATCCGTAAATCTCGAGCTTCTTGAGCTTCATGAAGCCTTTCTACCTCCGGTTGACGTATACAACTCAGTATAGCACAGAAAGCGCCCAAAGTCTAACGGCGCAGCAGGGTTTTTCATGCATCCTGCGCAAAAAGCCGGGAAGTTGACAGGGAACAGGATCGTTTCTATAATCAGAAAAGGAACAGGGCAGCCAAGCATGGCTGTCCTGCAAAGCAAAAAGGAGATGAAACGCATGAAGGCGTTATGGGAAAAATATAAGAGCATTCTTCTCTACGTTTTTTTCGGCGGTGTGACGACGCTGACGAACATTGCGGTATTTTATCTGACAAACACCGTTGCCGGCTGGGGAACGGTGCTTTCCACCTGCATTGCGTGGGTGGTTTCAGTGCTGGTCGCCTATGGGACGAACCGTCGCTGGGTGTTTGAAAGCCAGGCGCAGGGTGCTTCGGCAGTGCTGAAGGAGATGGGTTCGTTCTTCTTCTTTCGTCTGGCAACGGGCGCACTGGACGTGCTGCTGATGTATGTGTTTGTGGACTGCCTGCATGTAAACAGCATGGCGATGAAGCTGATCTCGAATGTTATCGTGATCGTTGTGAATTATGTTTGCAGTAAGATGGTGGTGTTTAAGCGTACACCACGCGAATGAGCGGAACATGCCAGATATAGATAGGGAGTGCTTCTAAATTCACCAGACAGCATTTCTGCATCTGGCTTATTTAAAAGCACTCCCTTTTCATACGAGCCTAGCCTTAGGCTTCAGAAACGTTTGAGCCGTTACTTTGTTGCATAGAGGCCTGCGTTTTCACCGCAGATCTTGCCGTAAACAAGGTTTGTCGTCATCGGGTTCAAACCGTTGACGCCCTCCTGCGCGCATTCGCCGACGGCATAGAGGCCGGAGATGATGGAGCCATCGGCTGCCAGCGCCTCGGTGCGCGTGTTGGTGTGAATGCCGCCGAAGGTACCTTGAATGGACGGCTTGACGATGATCCCATAGAACGTGCTGCCAGAGTACCAGTCTGCAACGGTCTTGCGGCCAAAATCCTCATCCTTGCCGTTTGCGGCAAAGCCCTGATAGCGGGTGACCGTTTCCGCCAGCGCAGCTGCATCAACGTTCAGCTTTTCGGCCAGCTCGTCCAGGGAGGCGGCCTCGGTCAGGTAGCCCTTTTCCAGATAGCCCTGAAGCGTTGCATCCTCGGCGACAAGCGTATTGTCAAAGAGGATGATGCCTTCACCCTTAGTCTGTGCATTGATCAGCGGAGAAATGCCGTAGCTTCCCTGCTCGTTGGCAAAGCGCTGACCCTCGTGGTTGACCATGATCGCGCCCTTGTTTACGGCAGCGTTCATCGTCAGCGCACAGGTGTGGTCATAGAACACCAGCGGATTGGCCTTCATCACCTTCAGATCGACCAGCTCTGCACCAACCGCCTGTGCCATCACTAGGCCATCGCCCGTGTCGCCAGGGGAGCAATAATATATGGAGGAGGCCCACTCCGGCAGATATTCGCGAACCATGCTGTTGTTGGCTGCATAACCGCCCGTCGCCAGTACAACGGCCTTCGCTGCGATCTGATAGGTGCCAGCGTTCGTCTCCACTTCTACGCCTGCAACTGCGCCGTCCTGCATCAGGATGCGGCTGGCACGGGTGGAAACGCGAACGTCTACGCCGTACTTTTCCAGCTCGCCGTTCAGCGCCGGGATGACCATTTCGCCCACCTTACGACCGGAGGCCGGGGCAAGGATGAAGGTGCTGGAGGTGTGATCCAGCTCAACGCCCAGCCCGATCAGATAGTCGGCAGCTTCGGCACTCTTTTCGGCAAGGATGGAGGCAGATTCTTCTTTGGCAAATGCGCCGGTAGCGGCCTCCTGCTTCATATAGTTGGCGATCAGGTCGTTCACGGTTTCGGTCTTGCCCTCCGTCTTGTGGATGCTGGTTGCGACGGAGCCGAACATGCTGTTGGAGAGCAGCGACGTGCCGCCCACAAAATCCAGCTTTTCCACTAGAATAACATGCGCGCCGGTCTTAGCCGCGTTGATTGCTGCCGTCATACCGGAAGCGCCGGAGCCAACGACCACTACATCGCAGGAAGTATCCTCATGCTGTGCGATCTCGCGGGAAACGGGGGTCTTGAAGTCGTTCAGATTCGCGCCCGCCTGCTCCAGGCATTGCGTGACAGCGTTCAGAATGCCCCGGCTGGTCATCGTCGCACCGCTGTAAACGTCGATGGCGATGCTCTGGTTGGCTACAATATCCTGCGGCAGCTTTTCAAGCGGGGTCACGCTGATGCCAGCCGTTTCGGACTGACTGACAATGTTCACCTGCTCGATTTTGCCGCCCGAGATGACGGTCTCCACCGTGATCTCGCCGTTGTTACCCCAGGACGCAGCCTGATAAGTGCCGTCCTGAATGTCCGCCAGTGCGCTTGTCCCGCAGAACATCAGCG
>CAKTYE010000016.1 GCA_934631985.1 uncultured Clostridia bacterium
CTCGCCCAGGGTAGCAAACTCGCCCTGCTTGGTGGAGATACGCTTGATCATCTCATCGGCCCAGCGAGGATCGCCGTTCTTCATCAGATCCCACGGGATCTCCTTGTACTCGTCCGCAGGCAGCACCTTCTCGAAGATGCCGTTGTTCCAGCAGTAAGAGAAATAGTTGTCCATTTCGCCGTAGGCGCACCACAGGCCGTAATCGTCCATCACTTGGCCAATGTGGTAGCCCAGCACCAGCTGTTCATCGCCTTCATTCGCAAAGGAATGGGTACCTGCCGGATAGAAGCCGCTGGTGTGAGAGGTAGCAAAGCAGACAGCACTGACGTTGGTTTCCATGGGCTTGCCGTCCACCTCATAGCCTTCCAGCTCGGGCAAATTGACCTGGTTGACGCAACGGATGGGACATTGTGCGCAGCCGCCATTCTTCACGCCATGCTTGAAAACTTGATCGGGCACTCCGGCGAAGAAGGCACCAGATGCAGCACCATAGAAGAAGTTGCCAACGTTGGTACGCATACCCACGGCATTGATGTCACCGGGCTTCTGCTCACCGGTAGGCACGGGGCCGCCGATGCCTTTCTCCCAGTTCTTGCCATCACCGCCCTGCCAACGGGTCCAGGACACAAATTCGTTCCAGCTCTGCTGGGTGGAAGGCACAACGTGGTTGTTGTTCGCGCCGATCAGCTCAGCCAGCTGATAACGGTACAGTTCCAGCAGCTTTTTGGGATCCGCCACGGAAACGGACTTTTCGCCGTAGATGGCGATGGCCTTCAGTTTCTTCGCACCCCAGACATAGCCCGCGCCAGCGCCGCCGGCGTGGTTCACGTCGTTCAGGATGATGGAGGAGCGCACCATGTTGTCGCCGGCGGTACCCGTGCAGCACACGCAGTACTGAGAACCGGCAGCCTCGCCGATGACGCGGGCCGTCTCGCGGGTACCCTTGCCCCACAGGTCAGAAGCATCCTTGAACTCGATCTTGTCGTCGTTGATCTTCACCCACACAGGGGTATCGGACGCACCCTCGACAATAATCGCATCATAGCCACTGTACTTGATCTGCGGGCCGAAGTGACCGCCCATGTGCGCATCTACTACCAGGGGCTTCTCCATCATAGGAGACAGGAAAGTCAGATTGGTACGACCGGAACAGGGAGCACCAGCACCAGTCAGGGGACCAGCCGCCATGACCATCTTCATCTCAGGCGCGGCGGGATCGGTACCGACGGGTACTTCATCGTGAATGATGGCGTAGCCCAGGCCCATGCCGCCCAGCCACTCCTCGTTGTACTTGTTATCTTCAATGCTGGCCGTCTTGGTGGTCAGGTTCAGGCGCAGCAGCTTGCCAGTCCATCCATAAGGCATATGTCAAAATCCTCCTTCGTTCGCTTGAGCTTACTCAGCCGCCATAGCCTCTGCGACCTCTTCCCAGGTGCAGACCTTCAGCGCACCGCAGGGACACATGGACGCGCAGTAGCCGCAGGCCACGCACTTGGTGGAATGCTTCGCTTCGGGGTCAACGGTGGGCATGCCGTAGGGGCAAGCCGCCGCGCACGCACCGCAGCCAACGCACTTGCTTTCATCGATCATACGGATGCCGGTCTTCTCGTCCACATAGATGGCCTGCACGGGGCAGGCCTTCAGGCAGGCGGGATCTGCGCACTGATGGCAGGTATCGGGCTTATAGTTGAAATCGGCGTACACGCCGCCCTTGCCGTCGTGATTGTTGCCCAGGTACAGGTTGCGGGTCATTTTCACGCGGCTGATGAAGGGCATTACCTTGCCATCATTGAACAGAGTGCAGTTAACTTCACAGCGTCCGCAGCCGGTGCAGCGGGCGGCGTTGGACACCAGCACACCCTGTGCGGTTGCGTAAACGCTGACGGCGCCTGCCTCGGCCTCAGCCTTGGTCGCGCCAAAGAGCTGCATCAGGGGCGCGGAGGCCGCGATGCAGGCAGTGCCCTTGCCCATGAGTCGCATAAACTCACGGCGGGTAACTTCCTTGTCGAACACTTTCATGGACATATCCTTCCTCCTGTGTTGTTTCTGCCCCCGGCGGCGAAGAAGTCAAGGCAAGCAAAAAGGAAGCAAGCCCTACGCGCAGCACTACACGAGGGACTTACTTCCTTTGCATACGGCAGGCATGTCAATTGCTCGGCACACCCATAGACCTGCCTCGGCCTTGAAGGTCGCTCAGGTTCGGAATTGATATAAGTTTAACGCGTACTCTTTGGGTTAGTCAACTTTTACTTAGTAGATAATCCACACAAATTCTTTCGACTCTTTTTGTTGCCTTTTGAAGCATGCTTATAGATCGTCCCCGAAAGCATACAGCGTAACGGCTTCCACGCTTCCCGCTGCATTTTGATAAACGCACTTTTTCTCGCCCCTGTGCCTTTACTTTTTACGCAAGCGTCCGTATAATAAAGCGACCGTCTGCGCAGGCGCATCGCGGGGAGTTTCGGCCCCTGACGAACAACACGCGCTCAGGCGGACGGAATAAAGCGTAGGGTATCCCAATGGGAACCTGAACGGAGGCTTCTTTATCATGGAACGGAAAAAACTCAACAACCTGGTTCTGCTTGCGCTGTTCATTGGCCTGATCTTTCTGCTGGGACAAACGCCCCTGGGGCTGATCCCCCTGGGCTGGTGCAACGTGACCCTGCTGGTCATTCCCGTGGCGGTGGGTACGCTGTACATGGGCCTGAAAAACGGCCTGATACTCGGCTTTTCCTTTGGCGCGACGAGCTTTCTCTCCGCGTTGCTGCGTCCCTCGGTGCTGGTCGGCACCCTGATGGGCGCAAGCCCCGTCCTCACCGCTGTCATGACCTTTCTGCCCCGGCTGTGCGTACCGCTGGTCATCTGGGGCCTGTATACGCTGCTGCAAAAAAAGCTGCCCCGGCTGGCAGCGCCGCTGGCCTGTGCCTGCGGCTCCCTGACAAATACCATTCTGTATCTGGGGTTGATGTTCCTGTTCTATCAGGCGCTGGGCATCAACAGTGAAGCGGTGCTTGCTGCCATCGCCGCCACCGCAGGCGGCGCAGGTCCCTGCGAAGCCATTGCCGCCGCGCTGATTTGCCCGCCCATTCTGCTGGCGCTGAAAAAGGCAGCGAAGCGGTAAGGGAGAACGGAACCTTTCCGTCCCTGCGGGACACCTCCCCTTTCAGGGGAGGCTTTTGGTTTTGGTGCGGCTTCACTGTATCCATGCTGCATAATGGATGCTTTCAGTGCAGGTAACTTTTTGCTGCATACGCCTGTTCTAAGCGACAAGGCATTCCGGCGGCTGTATACGGTCAGCCGACGGAATGCCATGGAGCGGAACCGAAGGAATGCCCGGTTGTGTCCCCCCGGGAAGGCTCCGATCCAGGCGACGGCTGGGGGCAATCATGGGGTCCGGGGGCCAGCCTTAGCTGCATGGAAAATTTGGCTGGCCCTCGGGCGGTTTTGCCTACTTTGCCCGAGTGCAAAGTAGGTCGTCCGTCCGCAGACGGACGAAATTCTCTCTAGCTGGAAGCCCAGCGCGGTTGTGTGCCGCCGGGACTGGGCGTGCGGCTGGGACTTTATAAGCTGTCCGATGCCCCAGCGGGTGAGTTTATCTTCCACCACCTGCCTGACGGCAGGCGGTCCCCCTCCTTCCGCAGAAGGAGACAAGATAAAGTCTCGTGCCAAGAACAGGAAAGATCAGAACACATCCATTCCCTTTAGCCAAGAACAAGGAATATCAGACGCATTCGTCCTTGTACATGTGCATAGCATATAAATACCCTACCCCCAAAGGCTCCCTCCGCAGAGGGAGCTGTCAGCCGCAAGGCTGACTGAGGATATGCGCTTTGCCGGAGACGCCAGACGCTGCATCATCCCCATATGTCCCCCAGCCTATAGTATACAAACGCGAGAAGCTGCTCCCCCCTTTCGGACAGCAGCTTCCCGCGTTTTTCTATCCCTATTTTCCTGCCATTGTCCGCCAAACCAGCACAGCCTGACCAGGCGCAGGCTCGCCCTCCGCAAGGGCGGGATTCATCTCCGTCAGCTGCGCACGAGGCAGGCGATACCGCCGCGCAATATCCCATGCCGTTTCTCCCGGCTGTGTGAAGTACAGAATCAGGCTTTCGCTGGGCGCATCCGCCGCAATGGCCTCTGCGTCCGTCACCAGCCCAGCCGCCTGCACATCCAGGCCGTTTACGCTCAGGTGCAGAATATACTTCATCTCCACTCGGTCGCTGGTGATGGCGCTTACATCTACCTCGCCCACCCGCAGGGTCAGGAAATCCTCCGGGGTCGTGTTTGCCGCAAACGTCATGCGGAACGGCTCCTCCTGATAAATCGCCACGGGAGCGCTGCTGTCATCCGTCATGTAGAGCAGCGTCACCTCCAGCATGCCCTCCACCGTCAGTCGCCCGCCGATCTGCTCCCGCCCCGTTAGCACCGGGGACGCAAAGCCGCACAGCACCGTCCGCGCAGCGGGGCTGCCCTCGGGCAGCATCAGCATCACCTTGCCGCTCTCCGCTGTCTCCGTCAGGCGATCCCCAACGCGGCAGCGCACGGACGCGCGGGTGAGCTGCACATCCTCCCCATCGACCGTGTAAGCATCCTGCAGCACCGTGATCCGCTCCTGCCGATCCGCCCAGGCAGTCAGCCCCAGCAGCACCTCCACCCGCAGGGTACGCTGGCCCTCGCCAGTGTCCTGGCTGACCACCGCCACATCCTTTACCGTTGCCTGCGCGGAAAGCTGCTCGCCGTCCTCGCCGGACAGCTCCACCGTCAGGTCGAAGGGCAGGCTGTGCCGGGTGACGCACAGGGGCTTGCCCTGCGTTGCAGAGGCGTGGCAAATTTCCAGCGCTACCGTTCCCGTCACACCTGCTCGGCCCAGCCCGCCCGTCACCTCTGTGACCTGGGGACGTGCTGTGCCGTACAGCGTTTCAGTGATTTGCAGCCCCTCGGGCAGGTCGAACTCCTCCCGCAGAAGCGTTTCCGTTTCACCCTTTGCCACCGTGCGCCGCAGGGTCAGCGTCTGGGTGCATTGCTCCAAGCCCTCTGCGCCGCTCAGCCCTGTGACTGCCGCCGCAGGCTGGTCGGACAGTACCCGGCACCGCACCTGCACCACCGCCTTCAGCATCAGCCGACCATTGCCCGCCGTGGCTTCCACATGCTCCACCGTTGCGTCGCCCCGGCACAGCATGCGCGGCTGCGCCCCCGGCAACTGAAGCGTGTGGGTGAAGTCTGCGCTGGCCTCGATGGATTGCAGCTTGTCCGGGTCGCCCTGGGTGTACAGCGCATGAAAAACCACTCGCCCGCTGACAAGCACCTGATCCTGCTGCGCTTCCAGCCCCTCCACCACCGCCATACCGCCGGCGGACAGCACCCGCGCTTCCTCCCGCAGGCCGCCGGGCAAGGTGATCTCGCCCTCCACTGCCGCCTGCCCCTGCGCACTGCCCACCAGCCGCTCCATCTGAATCTGCTCCCGTAAGCATTTCCATTCCATGCCCGTTTTCCCCCTTGCGTCATTGCTACAAAGGCATATGCAGAGGGGCGGGGAAATAGACGCGGAGAGGGTGGAGTGGCTGGTGTATATCTGTCGGTTGATTCAACGGGGATTGTTGCGGGCGAAAATGGCCTGCAAGCCCCTGCGGAGCGGCGCTTTGTCCCCACATCTTGCGCATAGTTGCGTTACCTTGCAAAAAACGTCAAATTTTTCCCAAACATTCAGAAAAAATGTGAAAGAAAACGGAAAGAACGTTGACGGAGAACGGCGGATTGCGTATAATAAAATGACCCTGTGTGCGAGCATGGGGAAACACTCCGCATCAGTAAGGATCAGGTGATAGACTCATGAAACGGCTCATTCTTGTTACTTCTCCGCCAGCCTGCGGCAAGACCTACGTCTCCAAGGAGCTGGCGAAAGCGCTGAACCCCATCGTGTACCTGGACAAGGACACGCTGATCGTGCTGTCCAAGCAGATCTTCGTGGTGGCTGGCGAGGAATATAATCGCAGTTCCCCCTTCTTTGAGGAAAACATCCGCAACTACGAGTACGACGCGGTAGTTGATCTGGCGCTGGAGTCGCTGGACTATGCGGATCGCTGCCTCATCAACGCGCCCTTCACCCGTGAGGTGCGCAATGTGGAATACATGCGCTCCCTGCGCAAAAAGCTCCAGGAAAAGGACGCCAAGCTGGTGGTAGTCTGGGTCAAGACCGACCCTGAGGTCGTCCATCAGCGCATGATCGCGCGCAACAGCGACCGCGATATTTGGAAGCTGCAGCACTGGGATGCCTACAATGCGGGCGTGAATTATGACATTCCCGAATGCCTGAACGACCCCACCGTGACCGACGAGTTCTATGTTGTGGGCAATAACAGCCGGGAAGAATTGCAGTCTTCGCTGAAAATGCTGGAGACCATGCTGAAGCAATAACAGAAATTGAGGGAGGCTGCCTTGTAATGCGGTCTCCCTTTGATGTTTCATAGGGACGAAAGCGCCTTGATGGATCCGTGGGTGCTTGCAACAGGTGAGACTATCTTCCACTACCTGCCTGACGGCAAGCGGTCCCCCTCCTTCTGCGGAAGAAGGCAAGGTAAAGTTCCGTGCCAGGGACAGGGAATATCAAGATACATCCATTTTGAATGTGCATGGCGTAAAAGCCTCCCCCCAAAATGGCTTCCTCCGCAGAGGGAGCTGTCAGCCGCAAGGCTGACTGAGGCTATTCTTCCTGCTGCAAGGCCCCTTGCGTTGCATCCCTCCCTTCACACGCCACATATAAATCATGAAAGCTTCAGAAAGAGAGGAAGCGAGAGAGAATTTCTCCCCCTCGCACCACACACGCAGTCATGAATGAACGAATTTTAGCCCTGGACGTTGGCGATGCGCGCATCGGCATCGCGGTCAGCGACCCAACGCGCATGCTGGCACAGCCCGTGGAGGTCCTTCACCGCAAGGGCTGGGGACCTGATACCCGGCGCATCAAGGAGCTGTGCGATCAGTACGAAACCACGGAAATTCTCAGCGGCCTGCCGCTGAACATGGACGGCACCGCAGGCGGTCAGACGCAAAAAGTGCGGGAATTTTGCGCACAGCTTGAAAAACTGGGCCTGACGGTGTATTATCAGGATGAGCGTCTGACCACGGTGACGGCGGAACGGACGCTGATCGACGGTAATATGCACAGGCGGGAGCGTAAGCAGGTGGTGGACAAGGTCGCGGCGGTGGTGATCCTCCAGTCGTGGCTGGACGCGCAGGCTTCGCAGACCCCTGAAGAAACGGAGGAGACCCCCATGAGTGAAAACGAAAACAGCAATATCATTGAGCTGGTGGACGATAACGGCGAAACCGTCCAGTTCGAGCATCTGGCAACCCTGGAACACGAGGGCGAATACTACATCGCGCTGATGGTGCTGGACGAGGACCATCACGAGGAAGACGACGAGGGCGAAGTCGTCATCATGAAGATCGCCAAGGACGAGGACGACACCGAATATTACGAGTATGTCGAGGATGAGGACCTGCAAGAGGTCATCTTCGAGAAGTTCCTGCAGCTGATGGAGGAGCAGGACGGCTTTGTGGATGCGGAAGATGAGGACTGAAAACGTGCAAGAGAATAACAGCCTGTATGAAGCCCTGGTTGAACTGACCGGCCCCGACGGCAAGGTATACCAATTCCGCTATGGCGCGACCATTCCCCATGAAGGTCAGGACTATGTGGTGCTGATCGAGCTGGAGCCGGATGCTTCCGGCGAAGAACAGATCCTCATTACTCGCCTGGAAAAGCATGAGGAGGGTCAGCTGGCCTTTGTCGTGGAGTCCAACGAGGAAGTGGTGGGTCAGGTGTTTGAGAAGTTTATGACGCTGGCCGTGCATTCCTGCGACTGCGGCTGCGAGAATGATGGCTGCGATTGCGGCTGTGAGCATGAGCATCACCATCACGAGGATGCCTGTGGCTGCGGCTGCGAGCATGAGCATCACCACGAGCACACCTGCGGCTGTGGCTGCGAACACGACGACTAAACATAAAATGAAAGCCCCCGGTTCTCTGCATCATGCAAGAACCGGGGGCTTTTTGATAACTGTGTTCATTTCAAAGCATCCAATAAGCTTTTCAGCAGCACCGCTGCGGCTCCTACAGGTCTTAACCCTGCTCCCGAAGCTTTTCCAGCAGCTCATACAGCCGCTCCAATTCCTCCTGCGAATAGTATTGCAGCACAATGCGGCCTTTCTTCGCGTTGCCGGACAGCGTGGCGCGCAGACCCAGCGTCTCCTGCACACGGCCCTCCAGCTCCTTCAGCTCCGGCGCAAGGGGACGGGGGAGCTTGATGGGCTTGATCGGCTGCGCAGGCGTTTCGCCGCTTTTGCGTTCGGCGGCAAGCTGCTCCAATTGGCGCACGCTGTAGCCCTTCAGCACAGTTTCATGTGCCAGCGCAATCTTATCCTCATCCCGATCCAGGCCTGCCAGCACACGGGCGTGACCGGCACTGAGCTGACCCTCGCGGATCATGGCGGTCGCCTCATCCGGCAGCGTCAAAAGGCGCAGCAGATTTGCGATGACCGGGCGGCTCTTGCTCAGGCGCAGCGCCACAGTCTCCTGCGTATAGCCGCACTGCTGCATCAGCGCACGGATTGCCGCGGCCTCGTCCATGGGATTCAGATCCTCGCGCTGAAGGTTTTCGATCAGCGTGACCTCCATCTGCTGGATCATGTCCATGTCCCGCACGATGCAGGGAACCGTCGCCAAGCCCGCCTGACGGCAGGCCCGCCAGCGGCGTTCACCCGCCACAATGCGGTAGCGCCCGTTGGGCTGCTCCACCACCAGCAGGGGCTGCAATACGCCCTGCTCCTTCACGCTGGCGCTCAGCTGCGCCATGCCCTCCTCCGGGAACGCCCGCCGGGGCTGCTCCGCGTTGGGGTCAATATCCCCCACGGGGATCTCCTGCACCACATTGGGCAATAGTTCATCCGTTTCAGGCAGTAGTGCGTCCAGCCCTCTGCCCAGGCCCTTTTTCTTTGCGGCCATGCTCCGTAAAACTCCTTCGACCCGAGCCGCTGTGCGGCTCTTGGCGTGTATATGCGTTGTCAAAGCGCTTATTGTCACCTTGACGAGAAAGGCTTTCCGTTACTTCTTCCCGTTCCGGGCCAGCACCTCCCGCGCAAGGGCGCGATAGGCTTCCGCGCCTGTGGAGCGGGGATCGTAAATATGGATCGGCTCGCCGTGGCTGGGCGCCTCGCCCAGGCGCACGTTGCGGGGAATGGTGGTGGCAAACACCTTCTTGCGGAAGTGCTTCTTCACCTCGTCCACCACCTGCAGGCCCAGATTTGTGCGCCCGTCCAGCATGGTCAGCAGAATGCCCTCCAGATCCAGGGCGGGATTCAGCGTTTTCTTGACCCGGTTGATGGTGTTCATCAGGCTGGTAACGCCCTCCAGCGCGTAATATTCGCACTGAATGGGAATCAGCACCTTTTCCGCGGCGGTGAGGGCATTCAGCGTCAGCAGGCTCAGGGAGGGGGGACAGTCAATAAAGATGAAGTCATAAGCAGAGGCGATCTGTGCCAGCGCGTCCTTCAGGCGGTATTCCCGCTTGTCCACGTCCACCAGCTCCAGCTCCGCGCCTGCCAGCCGAATGTCCGAGCCAGCCAGCTGCAGGCCCTTCACCTGGGTCTGCTGTACGCACTCCTTAAAAGGAATGCGGCCCATCAGCGCTTCGTAGACGCTTTTTTCTCCGGCCTTGCAGCCCAGACCGCTGGTGGTATTGCCCTGGGGGTCCAGATCGACCACCAGCACCCGCTGGCCCATATCGGCCAAAATCGCCGTCAGGTTTACGGCAGTGGTGGTCTTGCCCACGCCGCCCTTCTGGTTGGTAATCGCAATTGTTCTAACCATGCCTTGCCGCCTTTCGCACCTTCGGCGTACATTTGTTTTTCAATATTTTATTTTATCAGCTTTTTCATTGGTTGTAAAGCATGGGATGCGCACGGTGCGCATAATGACGATGCAAGCCTGTACCTTCAAACAGATACTGATGAGGTGCATTGAAAATCAACTGTTCAGTTGTCCGGACGTTACCTGTCAAAAAAGGTGCAAGCCGAGCAAGGAAAGACGTTTCCCGTTGACTTTGAATATCCTGCGGAAGAAAGCTGCTGTCCGCAACAATCCCCGCTGAAATCATTGCAAAAGCCGTACCTTTTTGCTATAATGCGATTTGCGATATGTACGCGGCTGCACGCTCCTGGCGCTCCTGCCGCGATCTTGCAAAAGGAGTGGTCTATTCCATGAAGCAGGTTACCTCTGCGCAGCTGCGCGAAATGTTCCAGAAATTCATGGAGAGCAAGGGATGCGCCCGCATCCATTCCGCCTCCGTCATTCCTGAAAACGATCCCACCGTTCTGTTCACCACCGCCGGCATGCACCCGCTGGTGCCTTACCTGATGGGTGCGAAGCATCCCTCCGGCACCCGCCTGACCGACGTGCAGAAGTGCATCCGCACCGGTGACATCGACGATGTGGGCGATTCCAGCCACCTGACCTTCTTCGAAATGCTGGGCAACTGGAGCCTGGGCGATTATTTTAAGAAGGAAGCCATTTCCTGGAGCTGGGAGTTTCTGACCAGCCCCGAATATCTGGGCCTGGACAAGGACCGTCTGGCCTTCACCGTGTTTGAGGGCGACGAGAACTGCCCCCGCGACACCGAGAGCCACGACCTGTGGCGCTCCATGGGCGTTGCCGAGGATCACATCTTCTACCTGCCCAAGGAGCATAACTGGTGGGGTCCCGCCGGCATCACCGGCCCCTGCGGCCCCGATACCGAGATGTTCATCATCACCGATAAGGAGCCCTGCGGCCCGGATTGCTCCCCCGCCTGCTCCTGCGGACGGTATCTGGAGATCTGGAACGACGTGTTCATGCAGTACAACAAGCAGGCGGACGGCAGCTTCCTGCCCCTGGCCCAGAAGAACGTGGACACGGGCATGGGCCTGGAGCGCACCATCTGTGTGCTGAACGGCAAGAAGACCGTGTATGAGACCGACGCCTTCACCGACATTCTGGCGAAAATCGCTGAGCTGAGCGGTCATACCTACGGCGAGAACGACGAGGTGACCAAGGCCTTCCGCATCATCGCGGATCACATGCGCACCTCCACCTTCATCCTGGGCGACGACCGCGGCGTAAGCCCCTCCAACACCGATCAGGGCTACATCCTGCGCCGTCTGATCCGCCGCGCAGTGCGCTACGGCATGCAGCTGGGCATGTCCGAGGGCTTCACCTGCGAAATCGCCAAGGTCATCATCAATCAGTATAAGGACGTGTATCCCGAGCTGGAGCGCAACAGCGCGTTTGTGCTGGAGCAGCTGAAGCTGGAGGAGGTTCGCTTCGCCCGCACTCTGAAGCAGGGCAACAAGGAGTTCGACAAGGTGGCCTCCCGCGTGGAGAACGGCACCATCGACGGCCTGAGCGCCTTCCACCTGTACGACACCTACGGCTTCCCCATCGAAATGACCTGCGAGCTGGCCCGTGAGCGCGGCCTGAAGGTGGACGTTCCCGCCTTTGAGGAGTGCTTCAAGCAGCACCAGGCCACCAGCCACGCAGGCGCGGAGCAGCGCTTCAAGGGCGGTCTGGCGGATCACAGCGAGGAGACCACCAAGCTGCACACCGCTACCCACCTGCTGCATGCGGCCCTGCGCAAGGTGCTGGGCGATGAGGTGCATCAGAAAGGCTCCAACATTACCGCCGAGCGTCTGCGCTTCGACTTCACCTTTGGCCGCAAGGTCACCAAGGAGGAGCTGGCCGAGGTGGAGAAGCTGGTCAATGAAGCCATTCAGTCCCACACCCCCGTGGTCTGCCGCGAAATGACGGTGGCGGAGGCCAAGACGGAGGGCGCTATCGGCCTGTTTGAAAGCAAGTATGGCGAAAAGGTTCGCACCTACAAGATGGGCGATTACTCCTTTGAGATCTGCGGCGGCCCCCATGCCGAGAATACCGGCGACCTGGGCGAGTTCCACATCCTGAAGGAAGAAAGCTCCAGCGCTGGTGTGCGCCGCATTAAGGCTGTGCTGAAGTAAAAAATTTTTTCCTTCCTTACTCGCCCGCCGATCCCGGAAAAAGGGACGGCGGGCGCTGTTCTATCCGCATAGAGGAGAGCCGCACATGAAGACGACGAAGCGTTCCGCCTATCTGATGATCCTGTTTGCCTACTTCGCCGACGGCGCCATGGTGCTGACCGTCAACACCGTGATGAAAAGCCTGCTGGCGGCTTACCAGTGGTCGGACGGGCAGGGCGGTCTGCTGGTCGCCTGCATGTCTGCGGGGTGCCTGGTCGCCAGCCTGGTGGGCAACACCCTGATGGAGCGCCTGGGCCGCAGCCGCATGCTGACGCTGCTGGGCGGCATGATGCTGGGGTGCATCGGGCTGTTCAGCCTGTCTCCCTGGCCCGTCACCTTTTATCCGCTGCTGTTCCTTGCGGGGCTTGTGTGGGGCGGCATCAACAGCCTGGCAAACACCGTGGTCAACGAGCTGTATGACGGCGACGCTTCCCGGCTGAACGTCATGCACGCCTGCTTTGCGGTGGGCGCGGTCGTGTTCCCGCTGCTGGTGGGCTTCACCACCCTGCACGGCGGGAGCTGGCGCATTGTTCCCGGCATCGTCGCAGTGCTGGGCGCGGCGGTGATGCTGCTGGCCCGAAGGATCCCCCTGCCGGAGGGCGCTGCGCCCACGGCCCGGAAGGAAAGCACCGTGACCTTCTGGCGGGAGCCGCGGTTTTACTGCCTGCTGCTGGTGCTGTTTACCTATGTGGGGTGCGAATCCTCTGCGTCGGCATGGCTGTCCAGCTACCTGAGCCGCAGCAATGCCTTCTTTCAGGCTGTTCCCTCCGAGACCATGGTCTCGCTGATGTGGCTGCTGATGATCGTAGGTCGGCTGTCCTTTGCGGCGCTGGGTACGCGCATTCCCAAGGGTGTGCTGCTGGTGGGTGAATCCGTGGCATTTCTGCTGGGCATGCTGGGTATCATTACCCTTGCGGGCAGTACCCCTGCCGCCATTGCGTCCGTGGGCTTTATGGGACTGGGCATGTCCGCCGTCTACGGCACGGCGGTAGCTTCGGCAGCACGGTACGTTAGCTGTTCCGCGCTGTCGGCGGAGCTGCTTTTCGCCGCGGGCGGACTGGGCAGCACGGTGATCCCTGCCCTGGCAGGCGGTATTTCGGATCAGGCAGGCTTGCAGGTGGGCATGCTGGCCCTCTGCGGCTTCCTGGCGGTGCTGATCCTCGCCGCCGCTGCGAATCTTGTGTTGGAAAAGAGGGAGCGTTCCTGATGAAAAAACCTGTCAATCTGTTGATCCCGGGGCGGTGGCTGTGCTGCGCCATCGGCCTGATGTGGCTGTGCGGCATGCTGTGCCATTACTTCGGCGCAGAGGCGGCGGTGCCGTGGCTGCTGTGGGCCGGGGCCATCCTCTCCGCCGTGCTGCTGTGCATGCTGCTTGTGCAGCTTGTGCGGGAGCACCGCCGGGACAAGACGAAGCGTTCGGCGCATTCCTGACGGTGTTCATACCTTGTTTACGACATCTTCACGCTTTTGTGCTTGATACCCTGTGCAAAATACGCTATGCTTATCCTGCGCCTGATTCCGCAGGCACACTTTGGAGGTGAACGTCATGTATTACCCCTACTATTTTGACTGGACCTACATGCTGCTGATCCCTGGCTTGATCCTGGGCCTTTGGGCGCAGTTTAAGGTCAACAGCGCCTATCGCCGCTACAGCAAGGTTTCCACGCGGCTGGGACGCCCTGCCAGCGAGGTGGTGGCAGACCTGCTGCGCCGCAACGGCAACGGCGGTGTGCGCGTTGCGCCGATCTCCGGCGAATTGACGGATAATTATAATCCCAAGACGGAGACGCTTTCCCTGTCCCAGGGCGTGTACGGCTCCAGTTCTGTTGCAGCGCTGGGCATTGCCGCCCATGAGGCGGGCCACGCCATGCAGAAGATGGAGGACTACGCCCCCATGCGGCTGCGCACGGCGGTGGTGCCGGTGGTCAACTTCGGCTCCATGGCCTATGCGCCGCTGTTCATTCTGGGCCTTCTGTTCAGCTGGCAGCCGCTGGTCTACATCGGCATTCTGTGCTTTGCGCTTTCCGTTATCTTTGCGCTGATCACCCTGCCTGTGGAGTTTGACGCCAGCCGCCGTGCGCTGAAGATGCTCACCGAGGGCGGCTACGTCACCGAGGAGGAGCGCTCCGGCGTGAAGGCTGTGCTGACGGCGGCGGCCCTGACCTATGTGGCGGCGGCAGTGACGAGCCTGCTGTCGCTTCTGCGGCTGATCGTGATCGCCAAGGGACGCGACCGCGACTAAAGAAGATTGAAGGATTTTGAAGCGGGGTGCAGGAAAGCTGCATCCCGCTTTGCTTTTTCGCGCCGCCTTTTCTCACCTGCGCCCTTCTGTCAAAAGAAAGGCAATTTTTCAGGAAAATGGTCTTTTCGCGGGGCGGAAACCGTGCTATACTATACCCTGTTGAGCAATTAACTCCATGGCTTTCAGAAAGGAAGATTGACCAATGGCTGATATGCTGAAAAAGCCGATCACCCTGGATGTGAATCATATGATGGCGGATACCCTGGGCTTCCAGTATGGTATCGCCCGCTCCCAGGTGGAGGAATACGCGCCCTTTGCGGCGGCTGCGAATCAGGCTGTGCAGGCCGGCCGCGGCAAGAACTGGCTTGGCTGGACCGAGCTGCCCTATAACCAGGACGAGATCGTGGCGAAGATCGAAAAGGTCGCTGCGAAGGTTCGCGAAAAGTTTGACACCTTTGTGGTGCTGGGCATCGGCGGCAGCGCCCTGGGCCCCATCGCCGTGCAGCAGGCCCTGAACCATCTGCATTATAACGAGCTGCCCGCCTCCAAGCGCAACGGCCCCAAGCTCTATGTTGAAGATAACATCGACCCCGAGCGCATGCAGGCCCTGCTGGACGTCATCGACGTCAAGACCACCTGCTTCAACGTCATCACCAAGTCCGGCGCGACCGCCGAGACCATGAGCCAGTATCTGACCGTTTCCGAGCTGCTGAAGAAGGAAGTCGGCGACACCTGGGCGGAGCATATCATCGCCACCACCGACACCGAGAAGGGCAACCTCATCAAGCTGGCGAAGGAACACGGCTTCGAGCTGTTCTACATCCCTGCCACGGTGGGCGGACGCTTCTCCGAGCTTTGCCCCGTGGGTCTGCTGCCTGCGGCGGTGTGCGGCATTGACATTCGCGCCATGCTGGAAGGCGCGGCGGCAATGGATGCGCGCTGCAAGAGCGACGATGTGTGGCACAACCCCGCCCTGCTGGAGGCCGTGCTGCAATACATCTGCATGGAGGACATGGGCGTGAACGTTCAGGTCACCATGCCCTATGCCGACAGCCTGAAGTACATGGCGGACTGGTTCTGCCAGCTGTGGGCTGAGTCCCTGGGCAAGAACGTGACCCGCAAGGGCATGGCCTGCAACCATGGTCAGACCCCTGTGAAGTCCCTGGGCGTGACCGACCAGCACAGCCAGCTGCAGCTGTACACCGAAGGCCCGTATGACAAGTGCATCACCTTCCTGAAGGTGGAGAATTTCCGCAAGGAAAGCCCCATCCCCCACGGCTGCGAGGAGTTCCCGGACGTGGCCTTCCTGGGCGGCAAGAGCCTGAACCAGCTGATTGAGGCCGAGCGTCAGGGCACCGAATACGCGCTGTACAAGAAGGGCCGCATGAGCCAGACCATCACTCTGCCCGAGGTCAACGCTTACACCCTGGGTCAGCTCATCTTCTTCTATGAGATGGCGACGGCCTATGCGGGCGAGCTGCTGGACATTGACGCCTTCAATCAGCCCGGCGTGGAGGAGAGCAAGATCGCTTCCTACGCGGTTCTGGGCAACACCAGCGAGAAGTATCAGAAGAAGGCTGCCGAGATGAAGAATCGGCCTGCCGAAAAGGCGGAGTACATCCTGTAAGACAGGTGTGCGCCCCCTGTAAACTGCATAAAGCACCGCCCCCTGCATGGTTCGTATGGACTGTGCAGGGGGCGGTGGTGTTTTGGGGAGAGTATTTTAGGCTTCGCTGATATACTGTTCCCAATTCTCGTAAAGGACATTAAATAGCATGATACAATAATCCGAATGCTCATCGCTTAGTTCAAACAATGCGGGCTGTGCTTTCATTCGTTCAAAATACATATTAAGCTGTTGCTCCCTAACCTGCACATTTTCCTCTGTCGCGCTACCAAATGCAATTGCTATTTGACGTGTTCCAATTTCCAGACGAAGCTCATGAGCATTTTCAGGACACAGGTTCCATGCCTGCTCTAATAGCGCCAGTGCATTTTCATTATTTTCTGGGGAACACGCATGCTGTGCAATGCCACGGATCGAAAGAATACGCGCCTTTGCTGTATCATCAGCGGTCTTATACGCATCCGAAGCGCATATCTGAGCTGCATATTTATCCGCTTCATCAGCTAAACCAACCAGGAGCAAGCTCAAACAATAGTTCGTGTGTTCCTGTATGGACAAGGCATTCGCATTTTGATCCATAATAAATTGCGCGTCCAAAAGATTTGCAGGAGATTCACTGCTAAGCTCAAAAAGTGGTTCAAGATGCAGCCCTTCAACAAAAAATTTTTGGTAATACTCCGCATATCCAGTCTGAACGCTGTAGCTTAGCGCATTAGCAAACGAAGCGGCCTTATCCTGCATCATATTTGCATTCAGGAGAACCGTCTGGCAATATGACAGCGTCTTATCATCTTGCTGCTGAAGCATGGCGTTGAACGCCAGCATGCCCTGCGTGTAGACCCAGCAGCTTGGCTCGTTCTCGTAGGCCCAGTTCATAAGGTCTTCGTGATCATTAAGATAGCTTACAAGCTTACAAAACAAAAATAGTTCTGTCTCCCCATGAGAGGCTGAACCAGACCAGTATTTGGCTGCTTCAAAACACACCGTGAAAGCAAACCGCTGCTCATCTATCTCCGGGCAGGCTTCAGATATTTTTCCGCCGCGCATAACAAAATAGCTCAAAGGCAGGGCATCCCAGCTGCCATCAGGATTGTATAGGAAGTCAGGACCTTGCTGCTCGCAATATTGCTTGTACCGCGAAGCTGCTTCCATGGCATCCATCTCGTCTTCTGCTACGCCCGTGAAGCAGAACCCTACACAGAACACGACTGCACATATGAAGCCTAACAGAAATCGTTTCATGCGCTCTTACTCCTTCAATCGTTCAGGAAAAGTATAGCGGATAGATTGTCCCTGATTGCCTGCCCTTGTGCTGTTCCTACGAAAAATCCTACCCAAGTATCCTACTTGCATTCTATCATCCAGTTCCCGCAGCTGTCAATCAGCGCGCCTGCCACAACTTGTAAATCTTATGTTTCATTGCAAAAAGGACCGCCCCGGCAGTACCCTGCTTCGCCGGAACAGTCCTTTTTTCCAATATGACAGCCTCAGCCGCTTACTCCGCCTTCAATTCCTCCACATAGCGGTGCAGCGCGTCCTGCCAGCTGGGCAGGCGCTGAAAGCCTGCCAGGTCAAGGCTGCGCTTGCTCATGCGGGAATTGAGCGGACGCTTCGCCGCCGTGGGATAGGCGCTGGTGGGAACAGGATGCACCACGCACTTCAGCCCCGCCTCGTCCATAATGGCCTGCGCAAATTCCGCCCAGGAGCAGTAGCCCTCGTTGGTGGCATGATAAGCGCCGTATTTGTCCGTGCGAATCATGCTGCACAGCAGCACCGCCAGGTCGGCTGTGTAGGTGGGGGAGCCGATCTGGTCGTCCACCACGTTCAGCTCCTTGCGTTCGCTGCCCAGGCGCAGCATGGTGCGCACAAAGTTGTTGCCATGCACACCGAATACCCAGCTGATGCGCACAATGAAATACCGCTGCATCAGGCTGGTCACGGCCTCCTCGCCCTGATCCTTCGTCAGGCCGTAAACGCTTTGGGGGCGGTGGGGCGCATTCACCTCATAGGGCGTGTCGCCCGTTCCCTCAAACACATAGTCCGTGCTGATGTACATCAGCTTGGCGTTCACCGCCAGCGCCGCGCGCACCATGTTCAGCGTACCCATGCCGTTCACGTCCGCGCAGACCTCGGGCACGCTTTCGGCCTTTTCCACGTTGGTGTAGGCCGCGCAGTGAATGATCGCGTCCGGCATATAGGCCTGCACTGCCGCCATTACTTCCGTGCCGTCCGTCAGGTCGAAGTCCTGCACGTCCACGCCCTTGTTTTCAATGCCCAGACGGTCCAGCTCCTTGCATACGTCATAGCCAAGCTGTCCGCCTACGCCCGTTACCAATACCTTCATTCCGCCAGCCCCCGATTTCCGTACATCTTCTCGTAATAGCACTGATAGTCCCCCGCCAGAATGTCCTTCCACCACTTTTCGTTGTCCAGATACCAGCGGATGGTCTGACGGATGCCCACGTCAAAGGTGGTGGTGGGCAGCCAGCCCAGCTCGGTGTGGATCTTTTCGGGATCGATGGCATAGCGCCGGTCGTGTCCGGGACGATCCTTCACATAGGTGATAAGGCTTTCCGGCTTGCCCAGCTCCTTCAAAATGGTCTTGACCACGTCCAGATTGGTGCGCTCGTTGTGACCGCCCACGTTGTAGACCTCGCCCTCGCGGCCCTTGCGCATTACCAGGTCAATGGCGGAGCAGTGGTCGTCCACATACAGCCAGTCGCGGATATTCTCGCCCGTGCCGTAGACCGGCAGGCTTTCGTCTGCCATGGCCCGGGAGATCATCAGCGGGATGAGCTTTTCCGGGAACTGATAGGGGCCGTAGTTGTTGGAGCAGCGGGTGATGCTGACCGGCAGGTGGAAGGTGCGGGCATAGGCCAGCACCAGCAGGTCCGCCGAGGCCTTCGACGCGCTGTAGGGGCTGGAGGTGTGGATGGGGGTCGTTTCGGTGAAGAACAGATCGGGACGATCCAGCGGCAGGTCGCCGTACACCTCATCGGTGGACACCTGATGATAGCGCTTCACGCCGTACTTGCGGCAGGCGTCCATCAGGGTCTGCGTGCCCAGAATGTTGGTGCGCAGGAACAGCCCGGGATCGTTCACCGAGCGGTCCACATGGGTCTCTGCGGCGAAGTTCACCACGATGTCGGGTCGCTCCTCCTCGAACAGCTTTTCCACTGCCGCCCGGTCGGTAATGTCCGCCTTGACAAAGCGGAAGTTGGGCTGCTGCATGGCTGCGTCCAGCGTTGCCAGATTGCCGGCATAGGTCAGGCTGTCCAGACAGACTATCCGATCCTCGGGATGCTGCTTCAGCTCGTAGTAAATGAAGTTGCCGCCGATAAAGCCCGCGCCGCCAGTCACGATGATCGTCATACGGGAAACCTCCTTTGTATTCGATGGGGAACATGTTCTATTTCTGCGCCGGGCGCTGCCAGAGGGGCAAGCCGCCGACGCCTTCCGTCTTTCCCGGTGGAGGGGCATGCCCCTCCCAGCACTCCAAGTATACCGTATTGCAGGGCTTTTTGCAAGCCTGCGCCAGGGGCTGCGACCAGTTCCGCCATTGTGCGCCGGGGGGATGCATGGTATGATGAACATAATATTTTCTCCCCTTCAGCGTTGCTTCCTCCCCTTTTCACACCTTGCTTTTCGGAGGTGATCTCCCTTGTCCGAGGCCGTGAAACGCGCCGACCTGGAGCGGCTTGCCCAATACCGCGACCAGCTTTGCGCTCATCCCCGGCTGACGTATCTTTTCTTTGAGCTGACCGACGCATGCAACCTGGCCTGCCTGCACTGCGGCAGCAGCGCCTGCCCGCAAAACAGCACCTATCTGCCCCTGCAAGCCATTCAAAAGGTGCTGGACGAGGTGGCAGCGGCCTACCCGCCCCAAAGCGTCATGGTCTGCCTGTCCGGCGGCGAGCCGCTGCTGCACCCGGACTTTTTTGACGTGGCAGCCTATGCGCATAGGCTGGGCTTTCCCTGCGGCATGACCACCAACGGTACGCGCATTGATGCGGCCTGCGCCCAGCGCCTTGTGCAGGCGGGCATGGCTTCCGTTTCCGTCAGCCTGGACGGCCCGCAGGCGCTGCACGACTGGCTTCGTGGCAGGCCCGGCGTATACGATCAGGCGGTAGCAGGGCTTCGCCAGCTGGTGGAGACCAGCCATGGGCAGATGCTTACACAGGTCACCACCGTGGCGCACAAGAAAAATCTGCATCATCTGGAGGAGCTGTATCCCGCTGTGTGCGCGTTGGGCGTGACTTCCTGGCGCATCATCAACCTGGAACCCATCGGACGCGCCCGTACCCGGAACGATCTGCTGCTGGATGCGGAGGAGCTGCGCTTTCTGCTGGATTACATGCAGGCCAAGCGCTTTGACCCGGCAGCGCCCGTAGAGGTCACCTACGGCTGCTCCCATTTCCTGACCCTGCCCTATGAGCGCATGGTGCGGGACAACTATTTCCTGTGCGGTGCAGGCACCATGGTGGCAAGCGTCCTGTGCAATGGCGACGTCTACGGCTGCATGGACATTGAACGCAGGCCCGAGCTGGTACAGGGAAATGTGTTTCATGATTCCTTTGTGAACGTATGGGAGCATGGCTTTCAGCCCCTTCGCCGGGATCGCTCCGAGGACAGCGAGGCCTGCCGTCAATGCGCCGACAGGCGCTACTGCCGCGGCGATGCGGCCCACACCTGGGACTATGACGCAAAGCGCCCTCTGCTGTGCATGAAGCAGCTCTTTGCATCCTGCAAATAGCCCTTCGCCTTCCCCTCTGGGGAAGGTGTCGCCGCAGCGATGGATGAGGTTTTTCAGTCGCACATTACCTCCCGTTTCAACGAAAGGAGCCACCTATGGACAACCATTTTGAAGCAGCACAATACTCCACTGACTATACAGACCGCTGCGGCAACTGCCATGAATTTCTGGAAAAAGAGGATCGTTTCTGCCGTTACTGCGGCACCCGGCGCGGCGAGGGCAAGTTCGAACCATACCTGAATCTCTTTGAATGCGTATACGGCCCGATGCCCGTTCGGCGGAAGCACCGCTGCACCCAGTGCGGCAACGAATGGATGACCTGCCTGATGATCGATGACGAAAAATACTGCCCGCTGTGCGGCGGCAAGGCCGAGCTGGTGTGGGAGGACAGCAAATCACCATATTTTCGGTAAAGAAAGCGTATGCTTCCAACCAGTCTGCCGATGCAGTGTTTTTTGCATCGGCTCTTTTTATTTCCTTCTTATCTATGCTATAATCGTTGCAGCCGCCGTCGTGCGGACGGAAAGGATGATCCCCATGCATCTGATTATTCCCAAGGATTATAATCCCGTGCTGAACACCCGCGACACGGAGATCGCCATCAAGCTGGTCAAGGACTTTTTCGAGCGGGAGCTTGCCCGCGCCCTAAACCTTGTCCGTGTCAGCGCCCCCATCATGGTCACGCCCCAAAGCGGCCTGAACGACAACCTGAACGGTGTGGAGCGCCCCGTGTCCTTTGATATTCTGGAAACGGGCGAGACCGCGGAGATCGTGCAGTCGCTGGCGAAGTGGAAGCGCATGGCGCTGAAAAGCTATGGCTTCCATCCGGGCGAGGGCCTGTACACCGACATGAACGCCATCCGCCGGGATGAGATCACCGACAATATCCACTCCATTTTTGTGGATCAGTGGGATTGGGAGCGCATCCTTGCGCCGGAAGAGCGCAACGAGGCCACCCTGCGCAGCGTCGTGGAAAAAATCTACGATACGCTGCGGGCCACGGAGGAATACGTCTGCCAGCATTATCCCCACATCACGCCCGAGCTGCCGGCGCACATTGCCTTTGTCAGCACCCAGGAATTGGAGGATCGCTACCCCGACAAGACCCCCAAGGAGCGGGAATATCTCGCCACGAAGGAGCATGGCGCGGTGTTCCTCATGGGCATCGGCGGGGCGCTGCGTTCCGGGAAAATTCACGACGGACGCGCCCCTGACTATGACGACTGGACGCTCAATGGCGATATTCTGCTGTATTACAAGCCCCTCGACATTGCCCTGGAGGTCAGCTCCATGGGCATTCGCGTCGATCCCGAGGCACTGCGCCGTCAGCTGCAAATTCGCGGCTGCGAGGAGCGGGCAGTCCTGCCCTTCCAAGCGGCGCTGCTGCGGGGCGAGCTGCCACAGACCATCGGCGGCGGCATCGGGCAAAGCCGCATGTGCGTGTACTTCCTGCGCAAGGCCCATGTGGGCGAGGTGCAGGCTTCCCTGTGGCCGGAGGATGTGGTCCGCGCCTGCGAACAGGCAAAGATCCAGCTGCTGTAATGCTGCGCACACTGGGTCGGCGGGCGAAGGACTTCCTGTGGCCCATGGGGCGCTCCTGCCTTTTGTGCGGACGCGCCACCCGGGTGCAGAGCCTTTGCGCCGACTGTCTGCAAGACCTGAAGGACTGTCAGCTTTCCCCGGAGGAAGCGCTGCACCGCCGCATTCCTGGCGCGGACGTGGTGTTCTGCGCCCTGCATTACGGCGATGCAGCCCGCCGTCTCGTCTGGCTGACCAAGTTTGACGCATTGGAGGAAGCCGGGCTGGCGCTGAGCTATCAACTTGCCGCTGCGCTGCAAGCCTATGGCATTACTGCGACGCTGGTCACCTGGGTTCCCATGCCCCCGCGCCGCCGACGCGCCCGCGGCATAGATCACGCGCACCTGCTGGCCCGCGAAACAGCGCAAAGCCTGGGCTTGCCTTGCGAGGCGCTGTTATCCCGTGCTGCCCGTTCCGTACAGGAGCAGCATACCCTTGCCCGCAAGGAACGCGCGGAGAATGCAAAGCACGCCTTTTGCCCTGCGCCCAATGCGCCTGACCTGAGGGGCCAGCGCGTGATGCTCATCGACGATGTGCTGACCACCGGCGCAACAGCCGCCGCATGCGTGGAGCAGCTTCGCAGCATGGGCGCAGAAAGCGTGGTTGTCGCTGCGGTCTGCATGACGCAGATGGAGGGGTAATATGGTGATTTTAGGTGTGTTCAGGAGCATTTTGCTTGTATAGGCAGCAACGCACCTTGCGCTAGTGCAAGACCTTATTTTGCGCCCTTTCGCAGAAGGGGGACAACTACCCTTATGGGCGGCAGGAGGATACGCTCACAAGCTGCATCTTCCCGAACTCCCGGCATAACCCCTCAGTCCCTACGGGACAGCTCCCCTTTCAGGGGAGCCTTTTCGAAGCGCTGCATTCCCCTGCCGGAACATCCTGGCGTTCAGAAAGTCCAACATCCCGCACTTCCCCTTGTTCTCGAAAGGAGCTGCTATCCTTCATGATGGAGCAAATGAACCTGTTCGATACACCAACCCCCTCCGGCACAGCGCCTGCCGCCCCGGACCTTTCCGCGCCGCTGGCAAGCCGTCTGCGCCCGGAAACGCTGGACGAATATGTGGGACAGCAGCACCTCGTCGGCCCCGGAAAGCTGCTTCGGCAGCTGATTGAGCGTCGTCAGCTTTCCTCCATGATTTTCTGGGGGCCGCCCGGTGTGGGCAAAACCACGCTGGCACGGATCATTGCCCACCAGTCCCAGGCGAATTACATCGAGTTCAGCGCCGTCACCAGCGGCATTAAGGAAGTTAAGGACATCATGGCGCAGGCGGAGCGCAGCCGTCAAATGGGGGTGCGTACCCTGCTGTTTGCCGATGAAATTCACCGCTTCAACAAGGCGCAGCAGGACGCCTTCCTGCCCTATGTGGAAAAGGGCAGCATCATTCTGGTGGGCGCGACCACGGAGAATCCCTCCTTTGAGATCAACGCCGCGCTGCTGTCTCGGTGCCGGGTGTTCATTTTGAAGCCCCTGGAGGAAAGCGACCTGCTTACCCTGCTGCATCATGCGCTGACCAGTCCCAAGGGCTACGGCGGTACGAAGGTGGACATTCGCCCGGAGGATTTGTCCGCCATTGCCCGCTTTGCCAACGGCGACGCGCGCACCGCTCTGGGGACGCTGGAAATGGCGATTTTGAACAGCCGCGTGACAGAGAATGGCAGCTTGCAGGTGGATCAGGAGGTGCTGGCCCAGTGCATGAATCGCCGCTCCCTGCTCTATGACAAAAATGGCGATGAGCATTATAACCTGATTTCCGCGCTGCACAAATCCATGCGCAACAGCGACCCAGATGCGGCGGTCTACTGGCTGCTGCGCATGCTGGACGGTGGGGAGGAGCCGCTGTATATCGCGCGGCGCTTGGTGCGCTTTGCCAGCGAGGATGTAGGCATGGCAGATTCCAACGCCCTGCAGGTTGCCGTTGCGGCTTATCAGGCCTGTCACTTTCTCGGCATGCCTGAGTGCGATGTGCATCTGGCCCACGCGGCGGTGTACCTTGCCATGGCGCCAAAGTCCAACGCGCTGTACATGGCCTGCATGCAGGGCAAGCAGGATATTCGCGAGCAGCCTGCCGCGCCGGTTCCCCTTCAGCTGCGCAACGCGCCTACGAACTTGATGAAGGAGCTGCACTACGGCGAGGGCTATGTCTACGCTCACGATACCGCCGAAAAGCTCAGCACCATGCAATGTCTGCCGGATGAGCTGCGGGATCGCCGCTATTATCTGCCCACCGATCAGGGTGTGGAGGCCGCCGTCAAGGCACGGCTGGAAGCGATCCGCGCATGGAAGGCGGAGCATGCAGAGGATAAGCACTGACCGTTGATATGACAAAAGAAGCTGCACAGGAACGAGGGAGGGGAACGTTCCTATTACATCATGGAGGAAAACGGCAGCGAGCTGGCCTCCTGTGCGCAGATCGCGCAGACGCTGGGCGTGTTCCGCATGATCTTCCTGCTGGGCGTACCCATTGTAATTTTTTGTGATAAACGAAAAGACAGCCGCTTGCAGGTAGCGCCTTGCGTTCTGCCTACAAGCGGTTTTTGCTGCACAGATGTCCTGAGACTGCTTTTGTACAGCTTCCAATTTGTATTTGATTTTTTCCTTGATATTTGTCCGAAATCGGACTATAATGGCACTCGTCCGTTTTCGGACGAAAGGAGCTTGTACCGATGACCATTCAGGAAGCGCTGCGGCGCTATAACCAGCAGATCAAGCGAGAAGACGACCTATACCGTCAGGCGGCCCGACGGCTTGATTTGCCCGAGGCTACCCTGTGGATCCTCTATGCGCTTCGGGATACGGAGGAGCAGCTGACCCAAAAGGATTTGACCGGGGCCATGCTGCAATCCAAGCAGTCGGTCAACTCTGCCCTGAAACGCATGGAAGCGGATGGTCTGGTGGTGCTGACCCCCGACCCGGAAAACCGCACACGGAAATACATCTGCCTGACGGACGCAGGGGAAGCGCTGGCGCAGCGGACGGTGGATCGTCTTCGCGCGGCGGAGCTTGCCGCCATGGATGCTTTTTCGCAGGAAGAATGCGAATGCTTCCTGAGCCTTTATGCCAAGTGGAACAAAATGCTGTCGGCGACCCTGGACGAACAACTCGCGGAAGGAGAACCTCGCTTATGAATATCAAGCTGTCCGATCACTTTACTTATCGCCGATTGTTGCGCTTTACCCTGCCCTCCATGGTGATGATGATCTTTTCCTCCATCTACAGCGTGGTGGACGGCTTTTTTGTCTCCAACTTCGTGGGCAAAACGTCCTTTGCGGCGGTGAATTTCATTATGCCTGTGCTGATGATTCTGGGCGGCGTGGGCTTCATGTTTGGCACAGGCGGCAGCGCGTTGGTCGCCATGAAGCTGGGCGAACAGCGGCATGAGGAGGCCAACCGCATTTTCTCCATGTTGGTGTATGTGTCCATTGCCTGCGGTGCGCTGCTGGGCGTGCTGGGCATCATTTTCCTGCCGGACATCGCTCGTGCCTTGGGCGCGGAGGGCGAGCTGCTGGATAATTGTGTGCTGTATGGGCGCATTATTCTGCTGGCAAATCCGGCGTTCTTCCTGCAAATGGAATTTCAGAGCTTTTTTATCACTGCGGAAAAGCCCCATCTGGGCCTGACGGTGACGGTGGCGGCGGGCGTGACCAACATGGTGCTGGACGCGCTGCTGGTGGGTGTGCTGCGCTGGGGCCTGGTGGGCGCGGCGGCGGCTACGACCATCAGTCAGCTGGTGGGCGGCGTGTTCCCCCTGTTTTATTTCGGATGCAAAAACACCAGCCTGCTGCGCCTGACCCGCACCCGCATTCACTGGAATCTGCTGGGCAAGGCCTGCGCTAACGGCTCCTCCGAGCTGATGAGCAACATCTCCATGTCGCTGGTCAGCATGCTGTACAACGTGCAGCTTTTGAACTTTGCCGGGGAGAACGGCGTTTCTGCGTATGGTGTGCTGATGTACGTCAGCATGATCTTCAGCGGCATGTTCATCGGCTATTCCATTGGTGTTGCGCCGGTCATCAGTTATCACTACGGTGCGGAGCATCACGATGAGCTGAAAAACCTGCTGCGGCGCAGCGTCATCATTCTGCTGTGCTTTGCGCTGTGCATGTTTGCGCTGGCGCAGGTGCTAGCCTATCCGCTTTCGAAAATGTTCGTGGGCTATGACGCGGAGCTGCTGGAGATGACCCACGGCGCGTTCCTGACCTATGCCTATTCCTTCCTGTTCATGGGCTTTGCCATCTTCGCCTCCAGCTTCTTCACGGCCCTGAATGATGGTCTGACCTCGGCGCTGATTTCCTTCCTGCGCACGCTGGTGTGCCAGGTGGGCGCGGTGCTGCTGCTGCCGATGCTGCTGGGCATCGACGGCATCTGGCTGTCCATTGTGATGGCGGAGGTCATGGCAGTGCTGATCTCCGTGGCCTTCCTGGTGGCAAAGCGGAAGAAGTATCAGTATTTCTAATGTGCGGCCTTGTCCATGATGATTCCTGTGTGCTTACATGAAAGTGATCTCATAAATCGGCATTCAGGAGGAGCGTCAGGATGCATAATCAGATTTTGAAAGGCAGTACGCTCATTCTCTTTGGGATACTTCGCAGCGCAGTCAGTGCAGAAATAGAAAGCGTAAAGGAGCTTTTGTTCAGTAACTGCTGCGTACATTTTCAGATCATTTCTAAAAATTGTTCGGTTACATGTTGCTAATTTCTGCTTTATCGGGTATAATGGACGTGCAATTCTGCTTTTACATGCAAGGAGGATGCGGCATGACGGATATTGAGATTGCACAGCAGGCAGTGATGAAGCCCATTGGAGAAATTGCCCGGGCGGCGGGCATTGCGGAAGACACCCTCTGCCCCTATGGACGTTATATGGCAAAGGTGGACCCCGCGCCCTATGCTTCGCGCCCGGATCGCGCTCGGCTGATTCTGGTCACGGCTATCAATCCTACCCCTGCGGGCGAGGGCAAGACCACCGTCAGCGTCGGCCTTGCCGATGGCATGACCGTGCTGGGCAAGAAGGCCATGCTGGCCCTGCGGGAGCCGTCCCTTGGCCCGGTGTTCGGCATGAAGGGCGGCGCGGCAGGCGGCGGCTATGCGCAGGTGTTGCCTATGGAGCAGATCAATCTGCACTTCACTGGCGATCTCCACGCCATCACTGCTGCGAATAACCTGCTGGCGGCGATGGTGGATAACCATATTCAGCAGGGCAACGCGCTGGGCATTGATCCCCGCCGCGTGGTGTGGCGACGCTGCCTGGACGTGAACGACCGTCAGCTTCGGCAGATCGTCTCCGGCATGGGCGGCAAAGCCAACGGCATGCCGCGGGAGGATGGCTTTGACATCACCGCCGCCAGCGAGGTCATGGCGGTGTTCTGCCTGGCCCAGAACCTTGCCGATCTGAAGGCCCGTCTGGGCCGTCTGGTGGTGGCGCGTACTTTTACAGGCAAGGCCGTCACCGCAGCGGACCTGCATGCGGAGGGCGCCATGACCGCCCTGCTGCGGGACGCCCTTCAGCCCAATCTGGTGCAGACCATCGACGGTACGCCCTGCCTGATGCACGGCGGCCCCTTCGCCAACATTGCCCACGGCTGCAACAGCGTCATCGCCACCAAGACCGCCATGAAGCTGGCGGATTACGTCATTACGGAAGCGGGCTTCGGCGCTGACCTGGGCGCAGAGAAATTCCTGGACATCAAGTGCCGCCAGAGCGGCCTGTGGCCCGATGCGGTGGTGCTGGTGGCAACGGTGCGCGCGCTGAAGCATCACGGCGGCTGCCCCAAGGAGGCCCTGAATCAGGAAGGGCTGGCGTATCTGGACAAGGGCATGACGAACCTGCTGGCGCACATCGACCACATCAAAAACGTGTGGAAGCGCCCCGTGATCGTCGCCATCAACCGTTTCAGCGCGGACACGCCTGCCGAAATGGAGAAGGTTCGCGCGGCCTGTGCTGCCGTGGAGGTTCCCTGCGAGCTGTGCGACGGCTGGGCGCAGGGCGGCAAGGGTGTGACCGCACTGGCGCAGCTGGTGGCGGACACCGTGGATGCGCAGCCGAAGGAAGCCCCGGCCTTCACCTATCCTGACGACATACCCCTGAAGGAGAAGATCGAAACCGTTGCCCGCCGCATTTACGGCGCAGAGCGCGTGACCTTCAGCGCCGGCGTGCTGAAGCAGCTTCAGGCCATGGAGGCCGAAGGCTGCGGCAGCTATCCCGTGTGCATTGCCAAGACGCAGTATTCCTTCTCAGACAACGCGAAGCTGCTGGGCGCGCCCCAGGGCTTTACGCTGAATATCCGTGCGGTGCGGTTGTCCGCAGGCGCAGGGTTTGTGGTGGCCTTTGCAGGGGACATCATTGCCATGCCCGGTCTGCCCCGCGTACCCGCGGCGGAACAGATTGATGTTACGGCAGAAGGGAAGATCGTGGGGCTGTTCTGAAGAGAAAGCTGGCAAGACAAGATTTTTGCTGGGTTGGATGCTGCTTGATTCAAAACGCGCTGCAAAAATAAATAGAAAAAAGAAACGGCCCTGCTTCGAAGTGAAATCCGAAGCAGGGTCGTTTAACTTTGTAGAAAAACGATTAGAGACTTATACTTTACGATCCGTTCAACAGAGTGCAGTCTCAGCTATCCCTGCACTGCCTGGAAAAAGCCACCACCGCGCGCTTCAGCGCCAGTTCTGCCATCTGCGCACAGTGAATATGCTCCTGGTCGGGCGTGCCGTCCTCGCTCAGCGCATGCGCAATGTCGTCCGCCGTTACCGTAAAGGATGCAAGCACGGCCTTCTTTTCCGCAAGCTGGCAGCACTTGACGGCGCAGGCGCGGACCGTGTCGCAGGCGCTTGCAGTCAGCGTGAAGCCCGCGGCTTCTACATAGCGGCGGGGGCTGACCCGTAGATGGATCGTCAGCAGATCGCTGCAATTCGGCTCCTGCGCCATGCCGACGGCGTTTGCACCTGCGGGCGGCGGATAATCCTTCTCCAGCGCGGCATATTGCCGGACTAATGCTACGTTTGTTGCCATTGTACAAAATCAGTCGGGAGGCAGGGGTACTGCCTCCCGACATGCTCCTTACTGTTCGTTCAGCAGCGCACGCTTGACCAGCGTCTTGGTCACGTCGATCTTGTATGCGTTGTTTTCCAGCGCGACCGCGCCGTTCAGCGCCGCCTCGGCAGCCGCCGCGGCAACAGCCTCGTCGATCACCTTGCCCTGGAGAATGGCTTCCGCATCGGGCCGCTTCAGGGCCGTGGGAGCCACAGCACCCAGCACCAGGCTTGCATCCTTCACCGCGCCGTCTTCATCCTTCTGGATGACGCTGGCAACGGCGGCCACCGCAAAGTCGATGGCATTGCGCAGGCGGAACTTGTCATACCGGGCCACGGTGTTTGCCGCGACCTTCGGCACCACGATTTCCTCCACGATCTCGCCCTTTTGCAGGGTATTCTGGATCTTTACATGGGTGCCGAAGAATTGCTCGGCGGTCATGGTACGCTGGTTGGTAATGACCTTCGCATTGTAGGCGTACAGCATGTTCGCCATGTCGCTGGGGTTCACTGCCAGGCAGCCGCAGTTCATGCAGCGGCCCGCCTCGCACACCGCAACGCCATCGGGATAGCTCTTCTCGTCCTCGTTGGTCAGGCTGCGCTCCGGGATGGGCAGCTCCTCCAGCTTGTTGGAGACGTGGTTGTGAATGCCCTCGCTGTCGCTCTTGAGCAGGCAGGGCTGCTTGGTGTTCTCACTCACGGACACGCCCATGTAGGCGCTGATGGCGCGGGCCGCGTTCACGCCAGCCGCAACGGCGCGGATGGCAATGTTGGGGCCGGTCGCCGCGTCGCCGCCGGCGAATACGCCGGGATGACGGGTCGCGTTGTTCTCGTCAACCTCCAGCAGACCGCGGGGACTCTTGATCTGATCCTTCAGCGCGCCCAGGAAGTCGATGTCCACGCGCTGGCCCGTTGCCAGGATGATGCAGTCGCTTTCCAGCACCTGCACATCGCTGTTGTCATACTGGGGATTGAAACGGCCGCTTGCGTCGCGGACAGCCAGACACTTGTTGGTCTTCATGCCCTTGACCTTGCCGTTCTCGTCATACACGACCTCCATCAGGCCGCGGCCGTTGATGAATTCCACGCCTTCCTCCAGCACGCGGGCAATTTCCTCGGGGCTGGCGGGCATTTCCTCACGCTTTTCCAGGCAGCACAGGCGAACCTTCTTCACACCCAGGCGCTTGGAGACCAGCGCCACGTCCATGGCAACGTTGCCGCCGCCGCAGACCAGTACTTCTTCGCCCACATGACCCTTCAGATACTTGTTGACCTCCACCAGGAAGTTCAGACCGAACTGGGTCAGGTTTTCACCATTCAGGCCCAGGATGGGCTGCTTCCACGCGCCGGTGGCGATGTACAGGGTGTCGTGCTTCTTTTCCAGCTCGTCCACCGTCAGGTCGGTGCCGATGGTCACGCCCATGACGAACTTTACGCCCATCTTTTCCAGCGCCGCCTGATACAGCTCCAGATACTTCTTGGGCAGACGGTAAGCAGGAATGCCATACATCAGCACACCGCCGGCCTTCTCCATCTTGTCGTAGACGGTGACGCTGTGGCCCGCCTTGCGCAGCTTGTAGGCGGCAGCCAGGCCGGAGGGGCCTGCGCCGATCACGCCGACGCTCTTGCCTGTCTCCTTTTCAGGAGCGGTGTAGTAGTCGTCCATATGCTCCATGATGTAGTCGCCCACGGAGCGCTCCACGCAGTGGATGCCAACGCTATCGCCATAGGTGTTCTGGTTGCAGCCCTTCTGACAGGGATGGGGACAGACGCGGGAGGTCAGCATGGGCATGGGGTTGACCTGCATGATGATCCGTGCAGCCGCATCCCAGTCGCCCTCGCGCAGCTTGTTCATGTAGTTGGGAATGTCCGTGTGGGCGGGGCATTCGTGGGTGCAGGGGGTCTGGCAGACCTTCATAGCGCCGAAGATGGAGTGATAACGGTTCTCACCCATGGCGGCGTAGCACAGATGGCCTTCCTTGCGGGCGCAGTTGATGCGTCCGCCGATGGAATCGGGATAGCGATAATACCAGCAGCGCACATCCTGGCAGATGTTGCCGCCGATGGTGGCGGTGTGACGGATGTTGGGAGTCGCGACGGAATAGGCCGCGTCCGCCAGGGCGTTCCAGCCCTCGCGCACCGTTGCGGACTCCGCGATGTCGCTCAGGGTGGTCATTGCGCCGATGTGCAGGCCGTCCTCTTTCACCTCGATGCCGCGCAGCTCGGAAATGTCCTTCAGGCTGACGACCTTATCGGGGTAAGAAGGCAGGAGCTTCTCCTTCAGAACGCCCACGAGGTCGGAGCCGCCAGCGCTCAGCATCGCGTTTTCATTGCGCAGGATCGCTTCTGCTTCGGCGACGCTGGCAGGAGCTTCGTAGACAAAATGCTTCATGTCTTATTTGCCCTCCTTTTCCTTCAAGGCAGCCAGCACTTTTGCGGGCGTGAAGGGATAATCGTTCAGCTCGATGCCGCAGGCATTGTAGATTGCCATGCGGATCGCGGGTCCGCCGGGAGCCAGCAGGGGTTCGCCAACGCCGTTCGCGCCGAAGGGATAGCGGGTATCCTTGCCCTTGTTGGTTTCCAGTACCAGGTGATCGTGGTGGACCACTTCGTTGAAGGCACGGGTCTTATAATCAATGTTGGAGGGATTCAGCACACGGCGGTCGTTGGGATCCCACACGGTCTCCTCAAAGCAGGCAATGTCCACGCCGGCGTAGAAGGACTGCACCTGGTTGCGCAGGGGCAGGGGATTCACGATCACGCCCGCGTCAGAGCCGCCGAAGTGGTCGATCAGCTTGATCGTACCCAGCTCGGTGTCCACCTCGACCTCAACCACCTGCAGGTGCGTGATGGTGGAGTCCTCCACGCCGTTGTGATGGCCCGTGCCGGTGATGCTGTCCACCTTGCCCATCAGCTGGGGAAACAGGCGGAACTTCTTTTCGGGATTGGACAGCTGATAGACCACACAGTCCTTCATGCCCAGGTCCTCCACCGGGATGCCGTAGCGCTGGTGGCAGATCTCGAAGATCTTGCGCTTGCACTCCTGCGCCGCCTGCTTGGCGACGATGCCGCCGCAGTAGGTGGAACGGGAACCTGTGGAGCCGAACTCAGCGGGGGTGGAAGCGGTGTCCGCCAGCGTCATCTTCACGGACTCCAGCGGGCAGTCCAGCTCCTCGGCAACGATCTTCTGCATCACGTCGCGGGTACCTGCGCCGAACTCGGTCATACAGGTGGAGACATACACAGCGCCCAGGCCGGTGATGGTCACGTTGCAGTTGGACTGCTTGCCGCCCGTGTCGGAATGACCTGCAGCGCACACGCCGATGCCGCGGCGCTTCTTGCCATCGGGGGATACCCAGGTGGGCTTGCCCCAGCCCTGCCAGCGTTCCTTCCAGCGGCAGGCCTTGGCGGTCTCGCGCACCAGGTTCGCCCAGTCGGAGGACTTGTTGGTCACCCAGCGGTGTCCGGCGGGAGCCATGGCGTTGTGGTACTCATCGTCCAGCGCCATCACGTTCTTTTCCAGATAATCCATGGGGTCGATGCCCAGCTGATCACAGGCCTTGAAGATCGCCGTGGTCAGCAGGTTGGTGGATTCCAGATAACCATAGCCGCGGAAGGAGCCGGAGGGCACATGGTTGGTCACCACGACCTCTGCATTGAAGCGCTTATAGTTGGTCTTGCACAGCACGGGCAGGGTGTTGGTACCCACGGCCAGCATGAATTCCTGAGTGGAGGCCGTCGCGCCGGCATCGGCGATCTGGGTCATCTCCACGGCGGTCACGGTGCCGTCCTTCATCATGCCGACCTTCACCTGGCCCTTGGTGATCATACGGGTCTGGTGGCAGGCAAAATGTTCTTCCTTGCTGTAGGCATAGTACACGGGGCAGTGCGCGGCTTTCGCCATCAGGGCGGTGATGATCAGGCAATGTACGTTGCCGCTGTACAGCTTGGAGCCGAAGGAGCCGCCCACTGCGCCGACGATCACGCGCACGTTGGCGTAGGGGATGTTCAGGGAGGAGGCCACGTTCTGGTGGCAGTAAGCAGGCGCGGCAGCGGACGCGATGAAGGTCACCACGTCGTTGTCCCACCAGGCAATGGTGGTCGGCGTTTCCAGGGGCAGGGGGTTCTGACCGCTGCGCAGCTCGGCCTCGGTGGAAATGACCACGTCAGCCTTGGCAAACTGCTCGTCGATCTCCTTGTCGATCTCTTCCCGGTTGGTCTGATCCGCACGGGTATATTCGCGATGGCCCGCCACGCCGAAGTTCAGGTTCAGGGCATGGGGCGCGATGTTGCCGGGGAAGTTGGGGTAGATCTGGGGCGCATCGGGCGCAAGGGCCTCGTCGATGCTCAGCACGGGCTTCAGCACCTCGTACTCCACCTTGATCTTATCCATGGCCTCGGTTGCCAGATCCTCGGTGTCAGCCACGATCAGCGCCACCGCGTCGCCCAGATAACGGACATATTCATCCAGCAGGTTGGCATGGCGGGGAGGAGTGAAGCCGTTGTTGATGCTCATGTTGCGGTCCACGTCCTTCCAGGTGACGACGGCGGCAACGCCGTTCATCGCCAGGGCTTCGGACGTGTCAATGTTCACAATACGCGCATAGGCATAGGGGGAACGCAGCACCTTGCCGTACTTCATGCCGACAGGATGATTGTCAGCCGTGTACATCGCCTTGCCCGTTACAATATCCTTGCCCAGGATACGGGGCGTTTCTTTGCCAATGTAGCGGAAATTCTCTTTCATGCCTGCTCCTCCTTCCGGTTGGATTTCGCAATGTAATCCATGATGGACTCCACCGCGGTGTAATGGGTGCCGCAGCGGCAGTAGTTGCCGGACAGCGCCTCGCGCACCTCAGCCTCGGTGGGGTTGGGGTTCTTTTCCAGCAGGGCCTGCGCCGTCATGATGATGCCGGGGATGCAGAAGCCGCACTGATAGCCGCAGTTGTCCACAAAGGCCTGCTGCAGGCCGGACAGGTCGCCCGTCTCGGAATCCGCCAGGCCCTCGATGGTGGTGATGTCCGCACCGTCGCAGTCCATGGTCATAATCATGCAGGAGGTCACGGCCTTGCCGTTCATGATGACGGTGCAGGCGCCGCAGGCGCCCTGATCGCAGCCGATCTTGGTGCCGGTCAGCTGAAGACGGTCGCGCAGGGTATGCACCAGGGTCTCGCTTTCGGGCATGTCCGTGCCGCTTTCGCCCACCGTAATGTCATATGTCTGTCCATTGACACGAAGGGTAATGATCTTTTTTGAACAAACCTTCATTGTTTCATCCCTTTCATAAGGTTTAGAGGTAGCGCCGCAGAATACCGCAGCTTGCGCTGGCGGGCGCTTTTCTGCCGCGGCATTTTGCGGCGCTGCCCCGAAAATGGCACAGGATCACCCATCGCAGGGATGGATGGTCCTGTGCCACAGCTTACAACGGGTCGGGAGAGGATTACTTCATCGCCTCAATAGCCTTCTTGTGGTTGGCGAAGGCGATGATGACCAGCGCGCCAGCCAGCAGGCCAACGTACAGGTACCAAACACCACTGTAGCTCTGCACAACGCCATCCACGGTGTTGGCGTCGATGATGTTGCCAGCCACGGTGGGGAAGATGACGTTCGCAGCCTGGAAGATCAGGTTCTGCGTGGAGGTCGTGGTCGCTGCATACTTGTCGCCGCCCATGTTCACCGCCCAGGTGGTGATGTGGGTGGAAGACATGCAGGAGAACAGACCGAAGAAGATGGAGCCGATCATCAGACCAGCGTAGGTGCGCTGGAAGCTGAAGAACAGCAGGCTGACGATCATCAGCGCGTACACGCCCATGCACATCACCTTGGGGTCAGCCTTCAGCTTCTTGGCGATCAGGCCGGAGGTCATGGAGCCGGCGATGGAAAACAGGGAGTACACGGTGATGATGGTGCCGGCCTGCACGCCGGTCAGGCCCGCAGTCGCGGAGGCCGCGCCGCTGGTCATGAACTTGTTGGCCCAGGTGGAGTATCCCGGAGGCACCGCCATGAACAGGAAGCCAGCCAGGGACAGGATGAGGATCTGGGGGTTGGTGAAGTAGTTCTTCACGCCGTCCAGCATGGAAGCCTTCTTCGCAGCCGCAGGAGCAGCCTCACGCTTGGGCTCCTTGATGACCACCAGCACCAGGGCAGCCACCACCCAGATGCAGATAGCGCACACGGAGAAGCAGTTGCGCCAGCCGCTGGCGTTCAGCACGCGGGGGCCGACCTGGTTGGCCAGCAGGGTGCCGATGGAGGGAGAGCCCAGCAGAATGCCGAAGGCAATGCTACGCTCCTTGGAACTGAAGTAGTTGGACAGGATGCGGGAGCAGAAGGCCATGATCGCGCCGCCGAAGAAGCCGCCGATGAAGCGGACGGCATAGGCCGCGGAGTAATCGGTCACATACTGCATCGCAAAGGTCATAATGCCCAGCGCGGCGACAGCGCCCGCCAGGAAGTACTTGCAGCGGAACTTGTCGGCGATGACGCCCGCAGGGATCTGCAGGATCAGATAGCCGAAGTAGAACGCGGACATCAGCGCACCGGCCTGGCCCATGTTCATGCCCAGGTCACCGGCGGCAGTGGACAGCACCGGCGCCCAGATGAAACGGCTGAAGAACGAGGTGCTGAAGGCGAGAACCAGAACCGTCAGCGCAATCCAACGGTAGGCTCCCTTTTTCGCTGTGGTAGTCATTGGAATCCTCCTATAACGTATTTGATAAACCGGCTTGCGCCGACTCTATCCGAAAGCGTTACTTCTTCTGCACAAGCTCCTTGCCGGGGTAATCCTTGCGCAGCAGGCAGTAGGCCACGGCGGCGACCATGTAGACCACGATGACGATCTTGAAGGTCGTGTTCACGTTGGACAGGTTGGAGATGGCCTGCGTGACGTAGATCACGAAGGACAGGGTGCAGATGGCCCACAGGCTCCAGCGGGGCATGCGGGCGAAGCGGGAGGCGTTCCAGGCCTCAGGCATACGCTTGGGCATGTTGACCAGCGCGAAGGTGGGGATGGCCCAGGTGATGATGGTCATGGCGACCGCCATGCGGCTGATGTCGTTCAGGGGCATATCCAGCAGCACAGGCAGCAGACCGAACAGATACCACACGGTCATCATGATGTAGGGCGCGCCGAAACGGTTGGTCTTGGCCATGGTCTTGGGGAACCAGCCGTCCTGGCAGGAACGCATCATGGCGTTGGAATACCACTGGAAGGAGCTGTTCAGCGTGGTGACCAGCGCCATCAGCGCGGTACCGATGATGAACACCGCAAACATGAAGCTGCCTTTGCCGAACACCGCAGCCGCCGCATTGGTCAGAGGCTTGTAGGCCACCTCGGAATAAGGCAGCAGGCCCGCGGACACCATGCTCAGCAGCGCGTAGGCCAGGCACACGCCCAGCGTCACGCCGATGGCGACCCTCGGGATGTTTTTGCTGGGGTTGTCGATCTGATCGCCAAAGTCCACCAGCACACCGCAGCCGCCCACGGCAAACACCAGCAGCGAGGCTGCCTGCCACACGCCGGAGAAGCCGTTGACGAAGAAGGGAGCGTCGTTCTCAAAAGCGCCCGCATTGGTGAAGTAAGCGCCCAGGTCCACCTTTGTCATGCCCACGCCGATGTAGCACACCATGCCGGCAACCAGGATGTAGAACAGCACCGTCTGCACCTTGGCGGCTGCCTTGGTTCCCATCAGGTTGATGATGTAGAACAGCGTCAGCACCAGAATGGCGCACATCTTCTGATCCAGCCCGGGGATCAGATAGGCCAGGTATTCGGCAAAGCTGATGCCGAACATGGAGATGGTCAGCCGCCCCAGGAAGTAGGAGCATTGATAAATACCCGCCACACGGGGATGCAGCAGCTCCTTGCTGTAGACGTAGTAACCGCTGCGCCGAGGGTACACAATGCACATGATCAGCGCAGGCAGCACCGCCACCAGGAAGGTCAGGGCGGTCAAAACGTAGGACAGCACCACGCTGCGGCCCGTCAGACCGATGGCAATGCCCGTCAGCGTGATCACGCCTGCGCCTACGCAGAAGCCCGCCGCCATGGAAATCGTGTCGCCCAGTCCCATCTTGCCGTTTGCCGGCTTTGTTTGATTTGGCACCTGGAACATCGTCCTTTCCTATGCGCTATACACGGTTAGCCTTGTATAGCTTGCTCTGCGGAGCATTATACAAGGCATGCCTGGACATTGCAAGATTTTTGTCATTCTATATCGAATTGCAGGAACTAATGCAAAACAAGCATGCAGCGCAGGCTACATCCTGCGAAATGAGGTGAAAATTGCAGAACAAGCTCTTGAAAATGTCGAAAATGTGCTGTAAGATGAATTATACAGACAAGCGGCAAGGGGGAGCATCTATGTTTGGAGACGCACCGGGAGAGCTAAAACGGGAAATTCTGAATGTGGCGGCGCAGATGTTCCATGACTATGGCTACAAGGGGACGACCTTTCAAAAGATCGCAGATCATCTGGGCATCACGAAGGGAGCCATCACCTATCACTTCGGGAACAAGTACCGCATCATGGATCTGATCATCCAGGAATATTTCGACCAGCTGCGCGCCTTCATTGACAGCTTTGATGATGAAAACTGCAACGCCTACTGGCGCATCTGCGTGATGTACTTTTATGCGTACCGCGTTTTCCTTTCCTCGGAAAACAACCGTGCGCTGTTTTTTGACGAGCATCAGGTTTGCTTATGGGAACAGAACAGACTTCCTTCCGTGCAAAGGCTGCATGCCGCGATTATCAAGGACTTTCACCAGCACATCAGCGAAGAAGAGGTGCTGACGAATGTGTACATCGACCTGGGTGCGCGGCGCAGACTGTACCACGAATACACCCGGGGGGACCGCTATTTGCAGGATGTGGATCATTTCGTTTACTGCCATGTGAAGCTCATAGGCCTGCTGTGCGGTCTGAGCCTGGACACCATCAAAATGAACTTCGCCCTGGCGCAGGAATTTGTCAACGCCCATGAGCCGCCGCCCACGCCGCTGCCCTGGAGCGACTGATATAAAACGTATATTTTCATAGAAGGGAAGGGACTGCTTCCGATGTGCCGGAAGCAGTCCCTTTTTCCCTTTTTTGTCATTGGTGAAAATCTATGATGCGTATAAATTACCAAAGAAATAACTATACAAAATACTGAAAATATTGTACAATAACGGGGAATGCTGTGGAGCTTTGGCAAAAAATCGCAGCATTCCCAGAGAAATGTACAGATACATCGCAAAATCATCGATAGCCGTCAGACGGGAAGGAGGCCGGTACGATGCTCAGCACAGGTGCGATCATTGCCGCAGCGGGAATCGTCTCCCGGCAGATCCGCTTCACGCCGCTGCTGCCTGTAGGGGACAGCACCATGATCCGCACGATCGTGCAGACGCTCGTGCGCTGCCGGGTCTACCCCATCGTGGTGGTCACAGGCTACCGCCATGCGGAGGTGGAGCAGGCGCTGAACGGTCTGCCGGTGGAGCTTTGCCACAATGCGGAATATGCCACCACGAAAATGAGCCATTCCCTGCGCCTGGGCTATGAGGTGCTTCGGGGACGCTGCATCCGCGCAGTGGTGCATCCCTGCGACGTACCCCTGTACCGGGAGGATACGCTGAACGCCCTGCTGGCCTCCAACGCCGCCATCATTCAGCCGACCTACCACGGCACGGCGGGCCACCCGCTGCTGATCCATCTGGACAGGCTGATAACGCTTTTGTGCCTGGACAATCCCAACGGCCTGCGGGGACGCATTCGTGAAAACAAGCTGCCCGTGCAGCACATCGAGGTGGACGATCCCGGCATTCTGCTCAACGGCGAGAACGCAGAAAAATACCGCGGTCTGCTGCGCTACAACGCAGAGCAGGGCGGTACGCGCACCAGCATTGCTCCCAGCGCTCAGGTGTCCCTCCATGTGAAGGATGCGGTGCTGGATGCTTCTGCCATTCAGTTTCTGGAGCTGATCGGCGCGACCAACTCCATCCACACGGCCTGCGCCAGCCTGCACATGTCCTACTCCAAGGCATGGAAGCTGCTGCAGCAGATGGAGGAATGCCTGGGCTATCAGCTGGTCAGCCGAACGGTGGGCGGCTCCAAGGGCGGTTCCTCGTCGCTTACCCTCAGGGCGCGGCAGCTCATCGCCCGGTATCAGCAGATGGACGCGCAGGTCGCGGCCTATGCCCAGCGGCTGTTTGCCGAGCAGTTCGCGGCGGAAGCGGAGAAAGGAAGCGAGCCCCATGGAAAGGCGTGATGTGCCGACGGCAGAAGCCATTGAGCGCTTTCACCAGCAGTGCCATGCCCCGGACAAGGTGCGGGCGCATGAGCAGGCGGTCGCGGCCTGTGCGCTTGCCCTGGCGGAGCATACAGCGGCGGACAGAGAGCTGCTGCGGGCGGCATGTCTGCTGCACGATGTGTGCCGCACCGAGGGCGGACGGCATCCCGTGGCGGCAGCGGCGCTGCTGCGCGAAGCCGGATACCCGGCGCTGGCGGAGGTGATCGCGCAGCACCACGACCTGGGGCCGACCCCCACGGTGGAGGCCGAGCTGCTGCATTTGGCGGACAAGCTGACGGCAGGCACGACGCGGGTCACCATCACCCAGCGCTTTGAGCGCTCCCGGGAAAAGTGCATCGGCGAGGAAGCGCTGGCGCAATGGCAAAAACGCTTTGTGCAGGCGCAGGCCCTTGCCCTGAAATATGGCGTAACGCCCTGACCACGAATGGTTGGGGCATCAACGCGAAGCCCCTGTCAGCCCACGCGGCGGCAGGGGTTCCTGATAGATTTTTTCAAACACGAAACCGTGCGGACAAAAGAAAGGCGGATAGCTTTCATATGGTAGGATTATTTCGTGCGCTGAATGACGTAAACCCGAATGCAAGAAATGTTGTGCTGACGGTGCTGGAAGGGCCGTCCTTTGGGGCTAAGTGCTTCCTCTCCAATGGCAAGCTTGTGTGGGAGACCGCAGACGGCTTCTTCAGCGCCCATGCAGACGCTGTACGCGGCATTGCCAAGGGCGACCGCTATACGATCGACGGGCAGTGCGTATGGGCGGAGCTGCTGGGGAACGAAAAGAAGTTTGTCATCTGCGGCGGCGGACACATCTCCATGCCGCTGATTCAGATGATCCGCATGCTGGACTGCCCCGTGACCGTGCTGGAGGATCGCGAGGAATACGCCGAAAACGCCCGTCAGGCGGGTGCAACGCAGGTCATTTGCAGCGACTTTGCCGACAGCCTTGCGCAGATCGAGGGCGACGCGGACACGTTCTTTATCATTGTGACCCGTGCGCACCAGTATGACAAGATTTGTCTGGCTTCCATCGTCGGCAAGCCCCACGCCTACATCGGCATGATCGGCAGTAAGCGCCGCGTTGCCATTCAGAAGCGGCTGCTGATCGAGGAGGGCTATGACGAGGCGGTCATCAACAGCGTATATTCGCCCATCGGCCTGGACATCGGCGCGGAGACCCCCGAGGAGATCGCCATTGCCATCATGGCGCAGATCATTCAGGTGCGCAGTGCATCGGGCCGCAACAGCAGCTATCCCAAGGAGCTGCTGCGCGCGGTGGTGGGTCATGACGGCAGCGTGGCGAAGGAGCCTATGGTGCTGTCCACCATCGTGCTGCGCAACGGCTCTGTCCCCCGCGAGGTGGGTACGAAGATGCTGGTGCGCAGGGATTCCTTTGTGGGGACCATCGGCGGCGGCTATGCGGAAAACGAGATCCTCTGCAAGGCGCGCAGCCTGATGGAGCAGGGGCCCTTCGCGCCGCAGCTGTTCCATGTGGACCTTTCCACCAAGGAGGCCATGGAAAAGGGCATGCTGTGCGGCGGCAAAATGGATGTGCTGCTGGAGTGGGTGGATCAGGACTGACGGCGATACAGGGAGGCAATGCAGACATGAACGACCTTGCGGGCATTATTCTTTCGGCGGGCCTGTCCTCCCGCATGGGGGACTTCAAGCCGCTGATTTCCCTGGACGGACGGACCATGATCGGGCGCGTCATCGGCATGATGAAGAACGCGGGCGCATCCCCGGTGGTGGTGGTCACGGGCCATCGGCACGAGGAGCTGGAAGCCGCGCTGGCAGCCGAGGGTGTGGAAACGGTCTTCAACCCGAACTACGCCCACAGCCACCAGTTTGATTCCCTGCTGCTGGCGCTGGCACGGCCCTGGCCTGC
>CAKTYE010000017.1 GCA_934631985.1 uncultured Clostridia bacterium
TGTTGCCTTGGTAGTTTACGGTAATCGTGCCTTTGCCTGCGCTAGTTTGTGAAAAAGTCACAAAAAATTTCCATTTTTGAGTCGTATTGACCTTTTCAGGGGTCGGAAGCTGTGTTATAATACCTCCGATATGTTTGAGAATCGGAAGGAGTGTTTCCTTTGGTAGATAAGCATTTGATGGATCAGATGGAGGGCATTTTGTCCCGGCTGTCCATTCCTGTCATGATGGCGGATAAGGACCCGGCAACGAAGCTCTCCGGAGATGCGCTGCCCATGGAGCAGATCACGGACGGATTGATCCAGCCCATTCACGGCATGCTTTATCTGGGCGTGACCCAGCCGGCAGTGGTGCTTTATTGCGAGGAGCAGCTTCCCGGCGCACGGGATGTGCTGACGCTGGCGGAATCGCTGGTGACAACGCTGGCCAGCGGCAGCGGGCGGGAAGAAAACGCCTTTGACGTGTACCGCCGCACCCTGCGGGGCGAGCTGGTGGGCGCAGAGCTGGAGGCGCTGGCAAACGAGCATCAGCTGCCGCAGGATCTGAAGCGCTGCGTGCTGGTGTTCCACATGGTGCAAACGGAGAATGAGAAGGCGTTCAGCCTGCTGCGCGACCTGGTGCCCATGCAGGAAAAGGATGTGCTGATCGACATGGATCGGCACACCGTGGCCCTCATTCGTGACATGACCGATGCGGAGGGCGCGGAGGAGCTGGTGCAGTTCAGCGAGGCCCTGCAGGAAACGCTGATGAGCGAGACTGCCCATCAGATGACCGTGGGCATCGGCAGTTGCCGCACCTCGCTGGATGAAATTCGCGAGAGCTTCAGCGAAGCCCGCCGCGCCATTGAGGTGGGGCGCATCTTCCAGCCGGAAAGCAGCATTTATGTGTTCAACAAGCTGATCTTGGAGCGCTTCCTGATGGAGCTTCCCCAGGAAATCAGCGCCTACTACCACGGGCTGCTGTTCAACCGCAAGACTCAGCGGCTGTTCAACGAGGAAATGCTCTATACCATTGAGATGTTCTTCAAGAAGGATCTGAACCTTTCCGATACGGCACGTCAGCTGTACATCCATCGCAATACGCTGGTGTATCGGCTGGACAAGGTGCAGCGCCAGACGGGACTGGATCTTCGCAAGTTTGAGGATGCCGTGACCTTCAAGATTTTGATGGAGCTGAAGAAGTGCGGCGGCGATAAGGTCGTTCGGAAATAACAAGAAATAACAAAGAGGAAAGGAGACCGGAGCATGAAGCATTGGAAAGCGGCGCTGGCCCTGCTGCTGGTCATGTGCGTGTGCGGCGGCTGTGCCTATCTGCCGCTGTTGGGACTGGCTGCGGGCACGGGACAAACGTCGGAGGACGGCGCTGTTGTGTCAGAGGATGGCGAGACGGTCACCATTTCGAAGGAGCTATATGAGCGCTATCAGAAATACGACACGCTCATTGAGCTGGAAGACAAGGTGAACCAGTATTACTATCAGGATGCCGAGGAGCAGACCATGCTGGACGGTGCGGCGCAGGGGCTGCTGCTGAGCCTGGGCGACCCGTACACCTTCTACTATACACCCGAGGAATACGCCAAGCTGTGGGAGGATGACGACGGCAACTATGCCGGCGTGGGCATTCAGATTTCCGGCTCCTACGCTACGGGCATCTGCACGGTCAGCCGCGTGTTTGAGGGCAGCCCTGCAGCAGCGGCGGGCGTGCATCGCGGCGACATTCTGCGCAAGGTAGACGACCTGGACGTGACCACCACGACCCTGAACGATGCGGTGGACATCATGCGCGGCACCCCCGGCACGGATGTGCAGGTGGTCTTTGAGCGCAACGGCGAGGAAACGACCTACACCCTGACCCGGGCCGAGGTCACGGTGAACTGGGTGGAGAGCGGTATGATCTCCGAGGATGTGGGCTACATTCGGCTGTACCAGTTCGCGGGAGACTGCGCCACGCAGTTTGACGCGGCGCTGAAGGAGCTTGTCGGCAAGGGCGCAAAGGGCCTGATCCTTGACCTGCGCGACAATCCCGGCGGCTGGGTGAACGACGCGGTGTCCATTGCGGATCATTTCTTGGACAAGGGCGTGGTGTGCTATCTGGAATACAAGGACGGCACCCGGGAATATGAGTATTCCAAAGACGGCAAGGAGGACCTGCAGCTGGTGGTGCTGGTGAATGAGTTCTCTGCCAGCTCATCGGAGATCTTGTCCGGTGCATTGCAGGATCGTGCGGATGCGACGGTTGTGGGCGTGCAGTCCTATGGCAAGGGCATTGTGCAGTATGTGCTGCCCGTGGGGGACGAGGGCGCAGGCATGCAGCTGACCGTGGCGCAGTATTACACGCCCAACGGCAACGCCGTGCATAAGATCGGCATCACCCCGGATGTGGAGATCGACCTGCCCGAGGGCGACAACGGTATGTATGAATTCGGCGATCTCGCCGACCCGCAGCTGAACAAGGCCATGGAGGTCATGCAGGAAAAGCTGACCCCGGCGGCGGACAAAACGGCGGCGTAAGGAAATCAGGGGGGGACACAGACAGCGGCTTGTTTGCGTCCCCCTTTTGCATATCCCTTGCAATTTTGTATTTCATGCTGTATACTGAATATAACCTCAAATCAAAGGAGGAATCTCCATGAAGCTGATCGTTGCAATCGTGCAGGATGAGGATGCTTCCCGACTGGTGAGCAGCTTGATGAACGAGGGCTTCGGTGTGACGAAGCTGGCGACCACCGGAGGTTTTTTGCGGGCTGGAAACACAACGCTGCTTGTCGGCGTGGAGGACGAACGCTTCGATGCCGCCATGGGCGTCATTGAAAAGGTCTGTAAATCCCGCAAGCAGATGGCAACTGCGCCCACGCCCATGGCGGGCGTGTCCGGCATGTATTCGCCCTATCCCATTGAAGTGACGGTGGGCGGCGCGACGGTATTCGTGCTGACGGTCGATCAGTTTGTGAAGCTGTAAGCAGCGGGGAAGGAGCGGCACCCTTGGCGGTCGCGGAAGAAAAAAACCTGGAACGGACGCCCCGCTTGCGGGATTTCGCAGCGCAGGGCGCTGTTTTTTCTGGCCTGATGCAGACCCTGCGGGAGGGGACGTTCGTCCATGCGTATCTCATCAGCGGCATGCGCGGCGTGGGCAAACGCACCCTGGCGCGGCTGATGGCGCAATATATTCTGTGCCGGGGCGAAAAGGGCGATGAACCCTGCGGCGAATGCCCCGCCTGCATGCGCGTGCTGGACGGCACGCACCCGGACGTGGTGCGCCTGCTGCCGGAAAAGGATAAAAAGAACATCACGGTGGAGCAGGTGCGCGCATTGGTGGCCCTGGCAGGGGAACATACCTACGAGGGCGGGCGGCGCATTCTGCTGATCGAGCAGGCCGAAAGGATGAATACCCAGGCGCAGAACGCACTGCTGAAGACACTGGAGGAGCCGCAGGCGGAGAATGTGTTCCTGTTGCTGTGCGAGGATACCTCGCTGCTGTTGCCGACCATTGTTTCCCGCTGCCGGAGCATCAAGCTCCATCCCTGGCCTGACGACGTGGTGCTGCATGCGCTGGAGCTGGCAGGTACGCCGCCGGAGCATCGGGCCGAAGTTGCGTACCTTTCCGGGGGCAGCATCGGGCAGGCGCTGGAAATGGCGGGGGATACCGCTTTCTGGCAGCGGCGGGAGGAGGTCATGCGGGATTTCTTTGCGCTGACGGCCCGTTCGCCCATTCTCGGCGTTTCCAACCAATGGAAGGATCGCAGGGAGCAGGCCGAGGAGCTTTTGCGGGACGTGGAGGAAATGCTGCGTACCCTGTGGCTGACGCATGTGGGCATGGTGGACTTCAAGCAGCTGGCGGCGTATCCCGAGCCCTGGCAGCGGCTGGCAAGGCAGGCGGACGACGCGACGTTTGCCCGGCTGATGGACGCTGTATTTGAGGCCAGACGGCGCAGAAACAATCAAGTAACCTGGCAGGCGGTGGTCGAGGGACTGCTGCTGCATATGACGGAGGAATTACAACCATGGCGAAGGTAATAGGCGTTCGGTTTCAGAACGCCGGAAAACTGTACTTTTTCGATCCCGGCCCTTATTGGCCCACGGCTGGGGATTTTGTTATTGTGGAGACGGCCCGGGGCGTAGAGTTCGGCGAAGTGGTCACGGGGGTCAAGGAAATTGCGGACGAGCAGCTTTCCGCGCCTCTAAAGCAGGTCATCCGCATTGCCAGCGCGCAGGACGTGCAGCATGCCAAGGACAACGAGTGGGCGGAGAAGGAAGCCTATACCATCTGCCAGCAGAAGATCGGCGATCATAAGCTGGACATGAAGCTGGTGTCGGTGGAATATACCTTTGACAACAGCAAAATTCTGTTCTATTTCACTGCCAACGGACGGGTGGATTTCCGCTCCCTGGTGAAGGACCTTGCCAGCGTGTTCAAGACCCGCATTGAGCTGCGCCAGATCGGTGTGCGCGATGAGGCGAAAATGCTGGGCGGCCTGGGTCCCTGCGGACGGCCCATCTGCTGCGGCGCGTTCCTGGGGGACTTTCAGCCTGTGTCCATCAAAATGGCGAAGGAGCAGAACCTTTCGCTGAATCCCACCAAGATCAGCGGCGTGTGCGGACGGCTCATGTGCTGCCTGAAATATGAGCAGGACAATTATGAGCAGACCCGCAAGCAGATGCCGAAGGTGGGCAAGGAGGTCACCACCCCCGACGGCGTGGGTGTGGTGTGGGACCTGAATATCATTAAGGAAACGGTGCGTGTGCGCCTGCAAAAGGGCGACAGCAGCGAATTGAAGGATTTCCCCATGGCGGAGGTGCAGCGGGTAAACGGCCCGCAGACCCCGAAGCCCGCGCCCAAGGCCGAGGATAACGCCGCCCCTGCGGAGGGTGCAGAGACGCCTGCACAGCCCGCAGCAGAAGCAGCGGATAACGCGCCCGTCCAGGCGGAGCAGCCTGCGCAGGAGCAGCCTCAGCGTCCGTGGCGTGGTCAGCGTCCGCCCCGTGGGGAGCGCCCCCCGCGCAAAGGGGAACGCAGTGCTGCCCCACGTGAGGACAAGCCTGCCGGGAAGGAAAGCCGTCCCGCGCCGCTGGGCAAGCCCGTGATGCGGGAGAACCCCAACCGCCGCAAGCCCGAAGGTGCGCCCAAGGACGAGCAGTCACGTGAAAACGAGAAGATGGAGCGTCCCGCACAGCCCCGCAGAAATGAGCGCCCCAGCCGCAGCGAAGCCCCTCGTAAGGACAGCAAGCCTGCGGTCAGCCCGTGGCAGCAGGCCGTGGCGCAGGCACTCCGCGCAGCCCAGGGCGAGGAAAAGGACGAGCGTATTTTGGAAAAGCCCATTGACCCCGCCGACCATGAGGACACCTATGTCTTCAATGATGACAACGGCGAGGATGATACGATCTAAGCAGGAAGGGAGGCGTCGGCAAAACGGCGGCCTCCCTTTCTGTCTTGTGGCATGGAGGAACGACCATGGAGGCACGGGAAGCGGCGGAAATTCTGTCCCGGCTGCTGGGCGGTTATGACCCGGAAACGGCAGAGGTGCTGCCCGAAACGCATGTGTGCCGGGAGCCGGAGGTCAGGGAAGCGCTGACGCTGGCGATGCAGCGCCTGCTGGGCCGGGAGCCGGAAACGGACCCCTGGGTGCGGCGCAATGGCAAGCTCAATGCGGGTCGGCCCTGGACGCAGGAGGATGACGAGGCACTGCGGGTGCTGGTGCGGCAGGGCTGCACCATGGAACAGCTTTGCAGCCGGCTGGTACGGCGGAAAAGGGGCATCCTGCATCGGTTGGAGGTGCTGGGGATCATGCTGGACGCACCGCAGACGGCAGTTCCCGCATGGCCCGAGGAAGATGCAGCGATGCTGAGACGCTGCGTGGAGCAGCGCCTGACCATGGCGCAGATGGCGGCAATGTTCGGATGCAGCGTGCAGGAGATTCAGCAGCAGCTTTATGCCATTGGCATTCTGCAAGAGAATGCTTAAACAGGGCGGGTTTCCGCCTTTTTTCGAGCATAATGGTTAGGTGATACTAACGAAGGAGGCATAGCTTCATGCGACATGAGGAGACGCCGCAAAAATGGCGCATGTCCTGCCCGGACGGCTATGCGGAAATGACGCGCTATGCGCTATATCCCGGCGTGGCGCTGCAATTCAACGAGATCCACTGCGTCTATGTGGAGGAGCAGGAGGAGAATGCGGACGAAGCGCTGGAGATCAACTATTGCCTGGAGGGCCGCTACGAGTGCGAATTGCAGCCGGGCTGCATGGTGTCTTTGGCGGAGGATGGCGTTGCACTCAGTCCCCTGGGGGCGAAGCATCTTACGTCGATTTTCCCCACAGGGCATTATCGCGGCGTGAGTCTGCTGCTTACGCCTGCGCTGGCACAGGCGGCGCTGGACGGCCCCTTCCCGGAGCTGGCAGGCTCGCTACGCAGGCTGTGGGGACGGTTCTGCCCTGCGGGAAGCTGCTTTACGGGGCAGGCGGAGGCAACCCTGCGCGGCGTTTTTCGGCAGATGTATGATGCGCCCACTAAGCTGCGGGAGACGTATCTGCGGGTAAAGACGCTGGAAGCGCTGACGCTGCTTTGTGCATGGCAGCCGTGCCGGGGCTGCTGTGACGGCTACATGACGCGCAGCCGCATGGAGTTAATGCGGCACATTCGCGAGCATTTGCAGCTGGACCTGACGCAGGAATTGACCCTGGCGGAGCTGGCGCAGGCTCACGGCATCTGCCTGACGGCGCTGAAGCAGGATTTCATGCGGCTGTATGGGGTCACGCCTGCGGCCTATCGCAGACATTTCCGCATGCAGCAGGCGGCGCAGGCCTTACAGGAGACGGAGCAAAGCATTGCGGACATTGCTGTGATGGTGGGGTATCAGAATCCCAGCAAGTTTGCAGCGGCGTTTCGGGCGGAGCTGGGGCTGTCTCCGGCGGCGTATCGAAAAAAGGCGCGGCTTTTTGGAGCAAAAACCCTGTAAAACGTTTTTTGGAGTGGCATGGCAGGGACATCATCATGTATGCTGACGAAGGTTAAGGCAATCAAACCACAAACCGAAAGGATGGGAAGCATGATGAAAAAGACTCGTTTAACGTCCCTGCTGATGGCGCTTGCGCTTGCACTGTGCCTGGTGTTTTCTTTCGCCGTGGCGGAGGAGACCTTTGATCCCGAGCAACTGATGCACGATGTGAACGGCACCTATACCGAGCTGTTTGCGACCCTGTGCAAGCCGGAATATGACAGCGTATGGCTGGAAAAGTGCGTTGCGGTGGTGGGCGAGGAAAACGCCGAGCTGGTGGCGGAAATGCTGAAGTCTGCCTGCACCGGCACGATCTATGGCCCGGAGGCCGAGCAGGCCTATGCGGCAGACCCTGACAGTGCGGTGTTTGACTGCTACTTCCAGGGCGGCGTGAGCAAGTTTGTGTTTGAGGATGGCAACGTGAAGGGTCTGGATGCGGACGGCAATGTGGTGTTCGACCACAACTACACCTATGTGGAGACGCTGCCGGACACCATCGCCTGCTATCTGTACAAGACCGACGATGCGGACGCGGGTGATTTCACCTATGTGGCGCTGGCTCCCGACACGCCTGGTACGACCTATCACATTGAGTTCCGCTATGGCGGCAACTACGAGGACATCGGCAAGCTGTACGAGGGTGAATACGCCTACTGGATGGGTGCTGGCATTCTGGAAGACGCTGACGAAGAAATGATCGACAACGTGATCGAGCTGTTCACCGTGGAAAACACCGCGGAAGAGTGAGCGAGGGTAAGGTACTGCGAGGGAGGCGGCTTCTGAGTTAGGGTAACACCGCACCATGGCGCGGCAACGCTGCCAGGTGCTTTTGCACCATCTGCTTTGTGCAAAAATCTCGATTTACATCCAGTAAACCTTCGATTTTTGCACTTTGCAGCTGGCACAAAATCCCCTCGTCATCGTACCGCGTCATGGTACGGCGTTACCCTAAAAGCCCCTCCCTCGCGCTCCCTCCCGAAGACCAGCAAAATGACAAGATAGTGGACGCTTCGAAGAAGCGCATGGGGAGAGTGGCAAAGGGGGGGCGCGTGAGCGTCCCTTTTTGTGGTGGCGGCATGTGTTGCAGAAACTTTGCAAAATTCGTTGGATTGTGTTAAGATAGTTTCCGATAGAAAACAATGGAAGCTGGAGGCGCAGCCGTGTACCGTGACCTGACCAAAGGGAACATCACTCGTTCCCTTTTACTTTTTGCCCTGCCCATGATCGCAGGCAACCTGTTACAGCAGTTTTATAACATTGCCGATACGCTGATCGTGGGGCGGGTGCTGGGCAGCAACGCGCTGGCAGCGGTTGGCTCGGCTTATACCCTGATGACGTTCCTCACGTCGATCTTTCTGGGGCTGAGCATGGGTTCTGGGGCGCTGTTTTCCATTTATCTGGGCAAGGGCGACCATGCGGCGCTCAAGCGCGCGATCGTGCATGCGTTCATGCTCATTCTTGTCGTCACCGTAGTGCTGAATGTGCTGGTATATCTGCTGCTGGACCCGATTCTTGTTTTTTTGCAGGTTCCGGCAGAGGTTTGGGACGGCATGCGCAGCTATCTGCTGGTGATTTTTGCGGGCCTGCTGGCAACGTCGCTGTATAATTTCTTTTCCTGTCTGCTGCGGGCGCTGGGCAATTCCACTGCGCCGCTGCTTTTTCTGGCGGTTTCGGCGCTTTTGAACATCGGGCTGGATCTGCTTTTTGTGGCGGCGCTGCCCTGGGGGATTCAGGGCGCGGCGCTGGCGACGGTGATCGCGCAGGTGGTTTCCGGGGTGGGCATGCTGCTGTATGTGTGGTTCCGCTGCAGGGATCTGCGGCCCACCCGGCAGGATATGCGCTTTGACCGGGCCATTTTGAAGGAGATCGTGAACCTGTCTTCCCTGACCTGTGTGCAGCAGTCGGTGATGAACTTCGGCATTCTGATGGTGCAGGGGCTGGTGAACAGCTTTGGCCCCACGGTGATGGCGGCCTTTGCGGCGGCAGTCAAGATCGACACCTTTGCGTATCTGCCCGTGCAGGACTTCGGCAACGCTTATTCCACCTTTGTGGCACAGAATTTCGGTGCGGGGAACGGGCAGCGGATTCGTCAGGGAACGAAGCAGGCGTTCCTGGTCAGCGCCGTGTTCAGCGCGGTGATCTCACTGGCGGTATGCCTGGCGGCGGAGCCGCTGATGGGCATTTTCGTGCGCCTGGAGGAAACGGCAGTCATTGCATCCGGCGTCCAATATCTGCGCATTGAGGGCGCATGCTATGTGGGTATTGGCTGCCTGTTCCTGCTGTATGGCTATTATCGGGCCATCAAGCGTGCGGAAATGTCCGTGGTGCTGACGGTCATTTCCCTGGGCATGCGGGTGCTGCTGGCCTATGTGCTGTCCGCAGTGATGGGTGAAGTTGGCATTTGGCTGGCCATTCCCATTGGCTGGGTGCTGGCAGATGTGACGGGGCTGCTCTATATGCGGACGCGGCGGGGCCGGGTCCCGGTCTGATGTATGTCAATCCGTCTCCAGGGCCGAAAAGACCGGGGATGTAATGCTTACAATGTCCTCCATGGGGATGACGGTTTGGTCGCAAAGCACGATCTGCTGCTCGAAGGCGGCAATCTTCTTGACCTGTCCGGTGTGCGTAACATATGCGCCGCCGGACTTTTTTGTATCCGGCACAAAGTAGGTGAAGGTGGCCTCGGGCTGCTGGGGCAGGAGTGCTGCCAGCCGGGACAGGCGGTCGTTCAGCAGGGCTTTTTCGTCCTCATCCAGCGTAATGCGCACATCGGTGATGCGGGCAGTCTCGGCGAGCGTATCCTCATAACCGACCAGTGCGGCGAAGGGAGCAAACTGCGCCGCACGGGCGGCGCGGGGCATGGCGGGATGCCGCGCGGACACCAGGTGGGGCAGATGCAGCAGGTCATCATAGGGGAACGTCATGCTTTGTGACCTCCGATCTGCTGGTTTCTGTCTACGGCAGTTGCGCCTTCTAACAAATCCATGCCCTTCAAAATGGCGTTGCGCCCATAGCGCTCCTTGATGGCAAGCAGGGTGCGCTGCACCTGCTTTTCCCGGGCCAGCGCGGCCTGTGCGGCAGTTTCCCGCGCTTCCTCGGCAGCATAGTCGGTGAATAGATCAAGCTGCTGGGCGGCGGCGCAGGGGGCTTCCTGTTCATCTAGCAGATGGTTGGCGCAGATGGTCAGGCGGCGCACCAGCAGCCGGGCGTCGGTGATTTGGTCATACAGCTTTGTCAGCGCGTCCATCAGGCAATGGGTCGAGGCGGTGTGACGCGGCAGCGCAGCGGTTCCCATGGCTGGCTTGGGAACCATGCGCCCGTAAAAATCCTGCACGATTTCTCCGGTAAAGGCGGTGCTGTGCTTGGGGTCGGACAGGCTTTCTGTGTCATAGCCTACTGCCAGTGTCAGCTGATCGGTGACCTTCCCCTGCGCCACCAGATCAAGGGCCAGCGCATCCGCCATTTCCCGCAGCACGATTCGAGCGTCTGCCACGGTATAGGGGCATTGCAGCACCTGCCCGCTGGAAACGCTGCTGCTTTGCGGACGATAGGCCTTAATATCGGCGATGGTGCAGGGCTCCCAGCCCCAGGCGTGGTCAATGAGCAACTCGGCGTTAACGCCAAAGAGCTTATAGAGCAGTTCCTCCTGCACCAGCGAGCAGCGGGCTACATCCCCCATGGTGAATAGGCCGTGGGCTTCCAGCTTGCGGGCATAGCCGCGCCCGACCCGCCAGAAATCCGTCAGCGGGCGGTGCGTCCACAGGGAACGGCGGTATTGCAGCTCATCCAGCTCCGCAATGCGCACACCATGTGCATCCGGGGCGATGTGCTTGGCTTCAATGTCCATGGCGACCTTGCACAGATACAGGTTTGTGCCGATGCCTGCCGTGGCGGTGATGCCCGTTGCGGTCAGCACATCCTGTATCATGCGCATGGCAAGCTCCCGCGGGGTCAGACCGTAGGTCTTGAGGTAATTCGTCACGTCCATGAACACCTCGTCAATGGAGTAAACGTGGATGTCCTCCGGCGCAACGTATTTCAAATAAATGCGGTAGATTTGATTGCTGACCTCGATATAACGGGCCATTTGCGGCGGCGCGATGATGTAATCCACCGCCAGCGTGGGATCGGCTGCGAGGGCCTGCGCGTCAGAGGAACTGCCTGTCCATCGCCGTCCCGGGGCGTGAAGCAGCCGACGAGCGTTGACATCCTGTATGCGCTGCACCACTTCGAACAAACGTGCTCGTCCGGGGATGCCATAGGCCTTCAGTGCAGGAGAGACAGCCAGACAAATGGTCTTTTCCGTGCGGCTGGCATCGGCTACCACCAGCAGGGTGCGCAGGGGATCCAGCCCGCGCAGTGCGCACTCCACCGAGGCGTAGAAGGATTTCAGGTCGATGGCGATGTAGGCGCGGGCGGTCATGGGCAGTCACTCCTTTGATACAGGAACATATGTTTGCTATATCGGCATTATACAACGAAAGAGGAGCGGATGCAAGCGGAAAATGCTGGATGCGTCGGCATGAGACCAACGGAAAGGCTAGCTTGCCCAAAGATTCCACAAAGCATCAGGATGATGCACAGGCAGGACACACACCTGCGAGGCTTTTGCCGCATAAAATAGTAGCGCCTCCACATGAAAAATGCGGAGGCTGGGAGGAATGCGTATGATGATGCGAATGAACAACGTGCGGCAGCCTGCCCTTACCCGGCAGGAAGCGGCGCTTTATACGGCCCTGCCGCACACGGGAAGCCAGCGCAGCGCGAATTTATGGATGCCCCAGGAAAGCAGCCATTTTGTGTCGGTGAATACAACGTATGCAAGTGAAAGCACGCTGGCAGAGACGCGGCGCGGAAGCATTGCAGGGCGCGCAGTGCTGCATACGGCGGGTATCTCCATGCCGGGGGTCTCGGGCATGCGGCGGGGGTGCTGCCGTGCACAGGACCGTCAGGCGGCCTGCGATGAAGTCATGTATGTGCTTTTGTAACTGTAACTTAACTCCGCTACATGTATCCGAACCTTAAAATCTATCCCAAGCCTTTTATCCCTTCCTCATGGTCTTCGGGAGGGAGTGCGAGGGAGGGGCTTCTGGCACAGAAGCCGCCTCCCTCGCAGTACCTTTTTCCATTACCTTGCGAAGATCTGCGTGACGTAGACGTTGCCTTGCGCGTCCTGGCAAACGCCGATGCCTACACGAGTCCAGGAGGCGGAGAGAATGTTGCGGCGATGACCGTCGCTGGACATGAAGGCGGCCTGCGCCTTTTCAACGGTGGCATGGTGCGCAATGTTCTCTCCGGCGGCGGTGAAGGTGTAGCCGAAGTGCTTCAGCATGTCGCTGACGGAACCGTAGGTGGGGGAGGTGTGCGCGAAATAATGGTTGTCGCGCATGTCCTCGGATTTCTTGCGGGCAATGGCGCTCAACTCCTGATCCAGGGGCAAAGCAGACAAACCATTCAGCTTCCGATCAGAATTGAGCAAATTCCATGCATTTTGCTCTTGCGCAGTGGTGTTATCAGTAGTATAATCTTCATCCATGGAAGGAACCCTTGTCGGCTCCGCTGTTGGTGTGCGCGTGGGCGCTGTTGTTGCGGCAGAGGTTGCCGCAGGGGTGCAAGTGGCGGCACTGTCCTGCGAGCCTCCATTTTCAGCCGGGAAACGGGTCGCCTGCGCGGTCTGCGTGGGGGCTGCGGTGGGAAATGTGGGTGCAGCGGGCGTTGCCGTGGGGCTGACACAGCTCGTTTCATTGCGATAGGGCCAGCCCGTAAAGCCGAATTGCGAGGTCGGTGCCTCCGCAAGGGCAAAACTTCCGTTAAGCAGCAGTGTGGTAAGGGCCAGGATGGCAGTATGCTTCTTCAGCATGTCCATCACCTCCGTCATTTATTACGGATTTATTACAATCCGTGACGAAATGGTAACATGCCTTTCCGCTGCCGTCAATCTTCCTGGAAACCAGTAACCAAGACAACTTCTGCCATCGGCAGGAAAACCTGGCGCAGGCGTGCCGGGAAGAATAGAGGAGGAGCTTCATGAAGTTGGTCAAATGTCCGCGCTGCGAACTGAACTACATTACGGAAAACGAGAAATACTGCAAGGTCTGCCTGCGTGAAATGAAGGGCGAGGCCCCCAAGGACGAGGTGGAGCTGTGCAGCGTGTGCAATGAGGCTCCCGCACTGCCGGGCCGCGATGTGTGCCTGTTCTGCCTGAAGGAAATGAACGGCGGCAGCACCAACCGCGACGATACCGAGCCGGAAGAGACCGTGGAGGCCGCGTCCCTGGGCTCCATTGATCCCGTGAGCACCATGGACGAGATCATCCCCGAAATCGATGAGGACATTCCCTCTCAGGAGTTTGGCGAGATCGCCAACGAGCTGAGCCTGGAAAGCGTCCGCGAGGATGAGGAAAAGGATGACGAGGACGAGGATAAGGAAGACGACGATATGTGATCGTTTTCTGAGCATGCACAGTGTACGAACACAGAGGTGAAGCATGGGCCTGTTTGCCATCGGAGATCTCCACCTGCCTGGGGGCCAGGAAAAGCCAATGGACATCTTTGGCGACCACTGGGAGGATCACTTTGGACGCATCAGCGAAGACTGGCGCAGCCGGGTGACGGACGCGGATACCGTGCTGATTCCCGGGGACATCTCCTGGGCCATGCAGCTGGCGGCGGCAAAGCCGGATCTGGACGCTATCGGCGCGCTGCCGGGGCGGAAGGTGCTGATTCGCGGCAACCATGACTATTGGTGGTCCGGTATTACGCAGGTGCGCTCTGCCCTGCCGCAGGGTATGTATGCCTTGCAGAATGATGCGCTGGATCTGGGCTTCTGCGTGGTATGCGGTAGCCGGGGCTGGAGCTTCCCCACGGCGGAAACGCCCTTGTCCCCGGAGGATGATAAAATTTACCGCCGGGAGTTGCTGCGTGTGGAAATGTCCCTGCAGCAGGGGAAGCGCTTGCAGGGTGATCGTCCGCTGGTGTTGATGCTCCACTATCCGGCATTGACCGAGCAGACCCGCGATACAGGCTTCACGGCCCTGGCGGAACAGTATGGCGTGACCCTGACAGTGTATGGACACTTGCACGGGATGGGGATCCGTACAGGCTTCAACGGGGAGCATCACGGTGTGCGCTATGCACTGACCTCCTGCGATGCGCTGGGCTTTCATCTGCTGGCGCTGGACCTGTAATCAATTTCAAAGCAATATAAGACGGCTTCGGCCGCCTTTTTTGTTGCCTTTTTTCCTTTATAGCGCGTGGGTGGCGAGGACGCGGGGGAATGCCAAAAATTTTATTTCTTTATTACAGGCTTTGGGGCGCAGCGGGAGCGTTCCGCGGCTTTAGGAAGCAAATAAAAACATCAATAGTGGTTTCACGATGAAATACCACTATATATTGTATCAAAAGACGAACGAAATATGTTCATTCTGTGAAGATATGACGTATTGATTGCGGCTTTATTGCATACCAAGATATATTTTAACGGCCTTTTCAGCGGAAACATTCGCTTCCAAGGCTTGCAATTCTGGAAAAAGTGGGATAGAATGGTGACATGAACCTAAAAAGTGGTGATTAAGGGTGGAAAGGTGGTGTAGCGGATGGCAGAACAGATGCCGCCGGAAGCGGAACAGAAGCTGAATGCCGCCGCCGAACCCACCCCAACGGAGGCGGAAAGCTCACTTCTGGCGCGGTATGCCGACACATTCATCAGCTCCTACCAGCACAGCCTGGATGCAAAGGGACGCATTATTGTGCCTGTGTGCTATCGAAAGGCGCTGGGCGAGACTTTTTACATTGGCCCAACGTTTGATTTCAAGGCGATCGCCCTGTATCCAAATCTGGTGTGGGCGCAGATCCGCGACGGCTACGCCAAGCTGGGCCGCATGCACCGGGAGCTGAACCTGTACACCGAGCAGTTTGATGCCCTCAGCTATCGCGGACAGGAGTGCGATGGGCAGGGCCGTGTGCTGCTGCCCACCAAAATTCGCAATCTTATTCTGAAGGATGAAAAGGACGTGGAGATCGCGGGCGCGCAGGATCATGTGCGTATCGTGGGCCGCGCCGCGGCAGAGGCCAAGACCCAGGCGTTCCTGGACAATCTGCCGGATATTCTGGATGTTATTGGAAGTCTTTCCAACCGATAAGGCGGTTCTCAAAAAGAAGGAAGGAGAATAAGGTATGCTGCCTTTCGTGCGCGCGTTCAAAAGAAAAGCCCACTTTAAGGGCGATTGGGGCCGTGTAGCGACGACCAATCTGCGGGCGGAGCGCTTTCATGTATCTGCCCAGGTGGCGCTGCCGGACGCAACGCTGGACCGGGACAGCTCCGCGCTGTATACCGGCCTTGGCATGGGGCGCAATCCCCGCAGCCAGCGCCGCCGGCAGATGAACGCACCCGTGGGCCGCAACGATGTGACTGCGCCGATCCCGGTGGTCAGCGCCACAGGTATGCGCAAAAACGCGGGCGTGGCGGCGGTGGCGATCTTCTGCTTTCTGCTGGGCGTGATGTTCCTGATCCATGTCAGCGACATGACGGAGGTCTCGAAGTCGGTCAGCAGGCTGCGGGCGAATATCGAAAGCGTTCAGCAGGAAAACGCTGCGCTGGAAGGCAACCTGGTTCAGCTGTGCAGCGAGGTGAACGTGGGCTACGAGGCGGCAAAGCTGGGCATGATCAGCGCCAAGGGCGTGGATGTGATCTATCTGATGGCCCCGGAGACCCGGGACAGCGCGGCGCTGCTTTCCGCAGACGATGAGGTGCCCCCGGCGCACAGCGAGTTTTTCGCCACGCTGCTAGGGCAGTAAACAGGGCTTCCCAATTTTGCGAATAACCCCGTCCTGACGGGGAGTGTGGAGGTACGGGCATGCACCCGGAGCTTCTTGTTCGCAAAAGAATGCTGCTGCTGACGGCGGCGCTGCTGGCGCTTTTTGTGCTGGTGACGCTGCGGGTGGGGCAGCTGACAACGATACAATCCGCAGAGCTGACCCGTCGGGGCGTCAGCCAATGGACGAAGGCAGGCACCGTCACGGCGAGGCGGGGCAAAATTGTGGATCGGAACGGCAATGTGCTGGTGGTCAGCGCCACCTCCTATATTGTTTGTGCCGATCCTCGCGCTGTTTCCGACGAGGAGCTTTTTCTGGATACGCTTGCCCCGATGCTTACGCTGGACCGGGAAAGCGCGCTGAAAAAGCTGCGGGATAAATCCAAGGGACTGGTCATCCTCAAGCGGCAGGTGCCGCGGGAAGCGGTGGATCAGCTGCGTACCCTGAAGCAGGAGGCGGCGGAAAGCACCGGCGTGCGCGCCCTGACCTTTGAGGAGGATGCAAGCCGCTGGTATCCCTACGGGGAGCTGCTCAGCCAGGTGCTGGGGCTGACCAACGTGGACAGCGTGGGGCAATCCGGGCTGGAAGCCCAGTATGACGCGGCGCTGGCAGGCGTGGCGGGCAAATACCTGCATCAGGTGGACGCGCGCAACCGCACCCTGGCGGACAGCGAGGGCTATTACCTTGCGTCCAGCCCCGGCGCATCGCTGAAGCTGACCATCGATGCGACAATCCAGGAGATCTGCGAGAAGGCCATGCGGGAGTGCATCGAGGTGAATCAGGCGGAGAGTGTGCTTTGCCTGGTCAGCGATGTAAAAACGGGAGCCATTCTGGCCATGTGCATGCGCCCGGATTATGATCCCAACGACCCGCCCCGCAGCGATGTGACCACCCTGACGGAACTGATGCGCATCACAGCCATTTCGGACGTGTATGAGCCTGGTTCCACCTTCAAGATATTGACGGCAAGCGCGGCGCTGGACAGCGGCGTGACCACCCCGGAGGATCGGTTCTATTGCAGCGCCAAGGTCACGGTGGACGGCGATACCATCCGCTGCTGGGGCCGTGCGCACGGCCCGGAATCCATGGCGGAGGGGCTGCAAAATTCCTGCAATCCCGTGTTTGTGGAGCTGGCCCTGCGCATGGGGACGGATACCTTTTATCGGTACCTGACATCCTTTGGGCTGGGGAAAACAACGGGCATCGATCTGCCGGGCGAAAGCGGCGGCATTCTGATCGGCTCCCGGTATGTCAAGAACGTTGATTTGGCGCGCATCGGCTTTGGACAAAGCGTGGCGGTCACGCCCTTGCAGCTGATGATGGCGGCGAACGCCTGCGTCAACGGCGGTAAGCTGATGAAGCCGTACCTGGTGTCGGAGATCACCTCGGCGGAGGGCGAGACGCTTCAGCGGACGAATCCCACCGTGCGGTCCACGCCTATTTCGGCACAGACCAGCGCCACCATGCGGGAGCTGCTGGAGCAGGTGGTGTCCAAGGGCGGCGGCAAGAACGCCGCCGTGGCAGGCTACCGGGTTGGCGGCAAAACGGGCACGGCGCAGGTGTACAAGGAGGGCAAGATCGTCCGCAACGTCCACATCGGCTCGTTCTACGGCTTTGCGCCGGTGGAGGATCCGCAGTTTTCCGTGCTGGTGGTGGTCAAGGAGGCACAGACCCCGGTGGATTACGGCAGCACCACGGCAGCGCCCTTTGCGGGGCAGATCATCGCCTCGGTGCTGCAATATCTGGAGGTCCCGCCCTCGGAGGAGGGTGTGACCTATGCCGAAGTGACGGTTCCGGACATCACGAATTTGACAATTCCCGCCGCAAGGCGTACACTAGCGCAGGAAGGCTTGGAAATGGTCTGCGATGAGGCGGGGGACACGGTGGTGACCCAGCTGCCGCCCGCAGGCGCGTCGCTGGTGGTGGGCGGTCATGTGATGGCCTACACCCAGACGGCGCAGGAGCCGACCCCCATGGAGCTGATCTGCGTGCCGGACTTTGCGGGCCTGAGCGACGTGGATATTACGCGCCTGGGACGTCTGCGAGACTTGAATATCAGCATGACGGGTACGGGAAGCTGTGTTCGTCAGACCCCCGCAGCAGGGGAATACGTACCCCCGGGCGCTACGGTGACGGTAGAATTATCGCCCCTGACAGCGCCTGCGGAGTAAGGAGAAATGTGCTTATGAAGCTGAGTGAACTGCTCAAGGATATGCCCTATCTGTTGGATACCCAGGGCGATATGGACACGGAAATCGGCACGGTGACCTGCAACAGCCGGGAGGCAGCGGATCACGGTCTGTTCTTCTGCATTGCGGGTACGCGGTTCGACTCCCATGACTTTGCACCGCAGGCGGTGGAGAACGGCTGCACGGCGCTGGTGGTGGAACACTATCTGCCCGAGCTGCCGGTGCCGCAGGTGCGGGTGAGCAACGCCCGCGGCGCGGTGAGCCGCATGGCGGCGGCATTCTACGGACACCCGGCGCGTCAGCTTCGGCTGGCGGGTATTACGGGAACCAAGGGCAAAACGACCACCAGCTATATGCTCAAGGCCATTTGCGAGCAGGCGGGCTTCAAGTGTGGCCTGATCGGTACCACGGGCAACATGATCGGAGACCGCCGGCTGAAGAGCGAGCTGACCACCCCTGATCCCATCGAGCTGCAAAAGACCTTCCGCCAAATGGTGGATGAGGGTGTGCAGATCGTCAGCATGGAGGTCTCGGCCCATGCCATCGACATGCTGCGGCTGGATGGCCTGTCCTTTGAGGTGGGATGCTACACCAACCTGAGCCAGGATCATTTGGATTATTTCCATACCATGGAGCATTACTTTGAGACGAAGCGCAAGTTCTTCCACAGCGGCATGGTGCGCAACGCCACCTTCAACGCCGATGAGGAAACGACCCCCCGCATGCTGGAGGGCCTTGAAATTCCCTACATGACCTATGGCATCTGCGCGGAATCCGACCTGTATGCCCGGGATATTGAGATCACCGAAAACGGCGTGAGCTTTGAAATGAAGCTGGCGGGCATGCACAACATGCCGGTGAATCTGAAAATGACGGGCATGTTCAACGTGTACAACGCCATTGCGGCGGCCTCCATGGCGATGATCCTGGATGTGAAAGCCGAGGACATCAAGGCAGGGCTGGAAAGCATGAAATCCGTCCCCGGACGTATTGAGATGCTGCCTACCGGCACACCCTACAAGGTGATCCTGGACTACTCTCACAGCCCGGATGCGCTGGAAAACATTTTGAAGACCGTGCGTGAATTTGCCAAGGGTCGCGTCATTGCAGTGTTCGGCTGCGGCGGCGACCGGGATCACGGCAAGCGCCCCATGATGGGCGAGATCGGCGGCAAGCTGGCGGATCTGTGCATCCTGACCTCGGACAATCCCCGCACGGAAAACCCCATGAGCATTCTTGCGTCCATCGAGCAGGGCATCAAGCCCACGGGCAAGCCCTATGAGATTATTGAGAACCGTCGGGAGGCCATTCGCCGGGCGCTGACCATCGGCCGGGAGGGCGATGTGATCATTCTGGCAGGCAAGGGTCATGAGACGTATCAGGAGATCATGGGTGTGAAGCGCCCCTTCGATGAAAAGGTGGTCGTGCAGGAGCTTTTGAGCGAGCTGCGCGCCGAGGGTGTGCTGGAATAATTCATCAGGAAGGATGACGACAGATGCAAAGGATGATTTGCGCACTGCTGCTTTCGTTTGTGGCAATGCTGGTGCTTGGCCCGAAGGTGATCCCGCTTTTGCATAGGCTGAACTTCGGCCAGACCATCTACAACCTGGGCCCGCAGACCCACAAGAGCAAGCAGGGTACGCCGATCATGGGCGGACTGATGATGGCGGCGGTGACGCTGGTGACCTGTCTGCTGCTGCACCCCAAGGGATGGTACGGCGGGGAGGACTTTATGCTGGCGCTGCTGGCGGTTTCGCTGCTGTCCATGTTCATTGGCTTTGCGGACGACTACATCAAGGCGGTGAAAAAGCGTCACGAGGGCCTGACCCCCTGGCAGAAAATTGCCGGACAGGTGCTGGTGGCGGTGGGCTTCACCCTGTGGTGCTACTTTAACCCCATGATCGGCTCGAAGATCTTGATTCCTTTTGCCAATGTGGAGTGGGATCTGGGCGTTTGGTACATTCCGCTGATGAGCCTGGTGGTCATCTTCATGGTGAACAGCGCAAATTTGCAGGACGGCCTGGACGGTCTGCTGTCCAGTGTGGCCTCCATCGGCAGCGCGGCCTGGGGTGTGATGGCGCTGTTCTTCCTTTCGGCGGTCAGCGCGCTGAACAATGTGGAGCTGAACAACAACTATTATTCCGTGGCGATTTTTGCGCTGGCGGTGGCTGGCTCCTGCATGGGCTTCCTGCGCTTCAACCACTACCCGGCAAAGATCTTCATGGGCGACACAGGCTCCATGTTTATCGGCGGCGCGACGGTGGGCATGGCGATGGTGCTGCGTCAGCCGCTGATGCTGTTGCTCATTGCGTTCACCATGGTCTGCTCCTCCCTGAGTGTGATGCTTCAGGTGACGTACTTCAAGGCCACCCATGGCAAGCGCATTTTCAAAATGTCGCCGATCCATCATCACTTTGAGCTGTGCGGCTACAGCGAGACGCAGATCGTTTCCATGTACGCCGTGGTGACGGGCATCCTGTCCCTGGTGGCGATCCTGTCTCTGAACGGCCTGAAGCTGGTCTGACAATTGATTTTTTACGCCCGGCAGCTTCGGCTCCTGGGCTTTTTCCAAAGGAGGTTTTTCGGCATTGATGCAGGTGAAGGATAAGAAAATTCTGGTGGTGGGCATGGCCCGCAGCGGCATTGCGGCGGCAAAGCTGCTGGCTGCGCGGGGCGCAGTGCCCATCCTGAACGATTCCAAGGAGCTTTCCGCCTTTGGCGATGCGCTGGATGAATTGAAGGCGCTGCCCTGCGTCTGGCGCTTCGGCTGCCCTGCAATGGACGTGCTGTCGGAAGCAGAGGGTGTGGTCATCAGCCCGGTGGTGCCGGATACCGCGCCCTTTGTGGTCAAGGCCCGGGAAATGGGCCTGCCCGTCATCGGCGAATTGGAGCTGGCCTATGAGCTGGCACTGGGCGACATGGTGGCGGTGACAGGCACCAACGGCAAGACCACCACCGTCAGCCTGCTGGGCGAGATGTTCAAAAACGCAGGCAAGGTTACCCATGTGGTGGGCAATATCGGCTATCCCTACTCCGCGGCGGCGATCGACAGCCGCAGAACGGATGTGTTTGTGACGGAGGTCAGTAGCTTTCAGCTGGAGACCATCGTGGATTTCCATCCCCGGGCGGCGGCGCTGCTGAACATCACCGAGGATCACCTGAACCGTCACGGCACCATGGCGGAATATACCCGCGTAAAAATGCGTATCTTCGAAAACCAGACCGCACAGGATGCGGCGGTGTTCAATGACGACGATCCGCTCTCCGCACCGCTGGCAGGGCAGGTGAAAAGCCATGTGCTGCGCTTCTCCCGCACCCATGAGGTGGCGGAGGGCGCCTTTGCCCGGGATGGCAAGATCATCATCCGCTTTGGTGGGGAGGACAAGGTGCTGTGCGACGCCAGCGAGGTGCGCATTCCCGGCCCCCATAACCTGGAAAACGCGCTGGCGGCAACCTGCATTGCGGTGTTCATGGGCGTGCCTGCCCCGGTGATCCGCCACACGCTGCGTACCTTTGCGGGGGTGGAGCATCGCATTGAGTTTGTCCGGGAACTGGACGACGTGCGCTACATCAACGACAGCAAGGGAACGAACGTAGACTCTACCATCAAGGCCATTCAGACCATGACCGCGCCGACCGCCATTATTCTGGGCGGCTATGACAAGCATTGCGACTTCATGCCCCTGGCAAGGGAAATGGTTGCTTCGCCCAACATGAAGGCGGCGGTGCTGATCGGTGCGACGGCGGATCAGATCGAGGCGGCACTGCGCAAGGCGGGCTATACTGCGATCCATCGTGCGGCAACGCTGGAGGAGGCCGTGAACGTAGGCCGCAGTCTGTCGGACAAGGGCGGCAATGTGCTGCTGTCCCCGGCCTGCGCCAGCTTTGACATGTTCTCGGATTATGAAGCGCGCGGGCGTATCTTCAAGGAGATCGTCCGGGCATTGCAATAACAAAGAAGCTTCGTTTCGCTCCCCCGGAACGAGGACAGCTGGGGCTGAATAGCCCCGGTTTGTCGTGCGGTAAAGGAGGAGCGCATGCAGACGGAAAAGGTAACGCTGAACAAAACAAAGCGCGGCCCTGTGGACGGCACACTGGCAGTTATTCTGCTTTTGCTGCTGCTCGCAGGGCTGCTTGTGCTTTTTTCGGCAACGTATTACACGGCGCAGGACAAGGGCGACCCGCTGGGCGAGGTGAAAAAGCAGCTTTTCGGCATTGCGCTGGGCGGCGCGGCCATGCTGGTGACCAGCCGGGTACCTTACCGCTTCTGGAAGCAGCGATGGGTAGTGGCGGCTGCACTGGCGGGCAGCGCGGTGCTGCTGGTGCTGGTCATCATTCCGGGTGTGGGCGTGTATATCAACGGCTCCCGGCGGTGGCTGTCCGTGGCGGGAGTCAGCTTTCAGCCCTCGGAGCTGGCAAAGCTGGCGGTGGTGCTGTACATGGCGACAACGCTGACGAACCGCGGCAAGAGCATCCGCTTCTTCTTTCACGGCATAGTGCCGGTGCTGGTGGCGCCGGGCATGATGTTTCTGCTGATCCTGGAGCAGCCGAATTTGTCCACGGCGGGTTCCATTCTGATCGTCAGCCTGCTGATGGTGCTGATGGCGGGCGCACAATGGAAGCATCTGTCACTGCTGGGGGTGGCGGGGCTGTGCGTGGGCGGCTTTTACGCTTGGAGCGCACCTTATCGCCGGGAGCGGCTGCTGTCCTTTACGAATCCCTTTGCCAAGATGAACGATGAGGGCTATCAGCTGGCGCAGTCGCTGATTGCCTTCGGCTCGGGCGGGCTGTTCGGCATGGGCCTGGGTCAGGGACGGCAGAAATATGCCTATCTGCCTTACCCGGAGAGCGACTTCATTTTCGCCATTGTGGGAGAGGACTTCGGGCTGCTGGGCTGCATGGCGGTGGCGGCGCTGTTTGCGGCTTTTGCGGTGGCGGGTATGCGCATTGCCATGAACTGCCGGGATAAGTTTGGCGCGCTGCTGGCGGCGGGCATCACATGCAGCATAACGGTGCAGGCTTTTCTGAACATGGGCGTGGTGATCGGCATTCTGCCCACAACGGGGCTGCCGCTGCCTTTCTTCAGTGCGGGCGGCACCTCCATTTCCATCACCATGGCGGCGGTGGGCATCCTGATGAATATTTCCCGCTCCTCGGAGCTGATGACCACATGAGCAGGCTGTGATCTCGCACCCCTTCGCGTTTGCAGCATAGGATATACCAAACGACGGACGGAGGTGGCGGGGATGGAAGCCTTTGTGGTGGAGGGCGGGGTACCGCTGCGGGGCAGCTTGCGGGTGGACAGCGCGAAGAATGCTGTGCTGCCGATCCTGGCGGCGTCTGTGCTGACGAATGAAACGGTGTGCCTGCGGGAGGTGCCGGACATCACGGATGTGAAGCACATGACGGATATTCTGACCATGCTGGGCTGCCGTGCCGTGCAGACGGGACGCACCTTGGAGGTGACGTGCAGCGGCATACATACCTGGGAAATGCCCGACCAGCTTTCCAAGCAGATCAGGTCTTCCATTTTTCTGCTGGGGCCGATTCTGGCGCGGTTCCGCAAGGCGACGGTCACGTTCCCGGGCGGCTGTGAGATCGGGCTGCGGCCCATTGATCTGCATTTATCCGGGCTGCGCTGCCTTGGGGTGGAGATCGAGGAAGCGGGCGGGCTGATCCATTGCGACGGCAGCGGCATGCACGCGGGCGAGGTCCATTTTGATTATCCCAGCGTGGGCGCAACGGAAAACGTTATGATGGCGGCAGTGCTGCTGCCCGGAACGACGGTCATCCACAACCCGGCCCGGGAGCCGGAGATCGTGGATCTGCAGAATTTTATCAACGCCATGGGTGGGAAAATTCGCGGGGCGGGCGGGCCCTATATTGAAGTGCAGGGCGCAGCACGGCTCCACGGCACGGAATGGACCCCCATGCCGGATCGCATTGTGGCGGGAACGCTGCTGGCGGCGGCAGCCATCACCGGCGGTGAAATGACATTGACAAATGCCCCGGAAAGCGATATGGTAGCGGTGACGGCGAAGCTGCGGGAAATGGGCTGCCGCATTGCGGAGGCCCCGGGCAGCCTGACGCTTGCCGCGCCGAAGCGCCTGACGGCCTTTGCGCAGCTGCAAACGCAGCCGCATCCCGGCTTCCCCACGGACATGCAGGTGCAGATGCTGGCGCTTTTGTCCGTGGCGGACGGCACGGGCGTGATCATGGAGAATGTATTTGAGAATCGCTTCACCCACGCGGGCGATTTGAACCGCATGGGGGCGCGCATTCTTTGCACCGGGCGCACGGCGGTGGTGCGCGGTGTGCCGGAGCTGTACGGCGCGCGGGTCACGGCGCGTGATCTGCGGGGCGGGGCGGCGCTGGTACTGGCGGGCTTGAAGGCCCAGGGCGAAACGCGGGTCGATCATGCGGAGCTGATCGACCGGGGCTATGACCATTTGGAAAAGCAGATGGCGGCGCTGGGGGCGCGAATCAGACGGCTCAGCGACACGGAGTAGCGGGAGGTGACGGCGATGCAGCCGCGCAGAGACACGGACAGACAGGCAGCAGCGGGCGCGGGCTTTGGCACTCCGGCAGAGGACGATTTTGAATCGGTGAAGCCGGTGGGCTATGAGGCACGCCTTGCCTTTGAGCGGGAGCGCGCGGCGGAGGCGGGGAAATATCGGCCTGTGCGGCCTGCCGCGTCCCCTGCGGGCGGACAAGCCCCTGCAAACAGACCGGGGCCGTATGTGCCGCCGCGGCGCATGTATCAGATAAACGCGCGTCCGCCCGTGCAGCCTGCGGGCGGACAGATACCCGCTGCGCCCAGGCCTGCGCAGCCCACGGGGGGACAAGCTCCCGTGCCGCTGGCAGGAACGCAGCGGACGGGGGAACAGCCGGCCTTTCGCGCACAGGTGACGGAGCCGTCCTTTCAGCCGGTCCCGCCGCCGGTGGAGGAGGATCCCTATGCCGAGCGCAGCCCGGAGCTGATGGAGCGTAAGGGCGACTTCTGGAAGCCTGTGGAGGACAAGCCTGCGCCCCGGCAGGAAAAGAAGAAAGCGACTGCTGCTCAGCAGCTTCCGAAAAAGAATCATGTGCTTCGCAATGTGCTGATCTTTCTGCTGGTGACGCTGGGCGTGGGACTGTTGGTGCGCGGGACGGTGTTCACCATCCGCGCGGCAAAGGTATCGGGCAACGTGCGCATGACTCAGGAGGAGGTGCTTGCCGAGGCGGGTATCGCGCTGGGGCAGAACATGTTCGATCTGGATGAGACGGCGGTGGAGCGGCGCGTCAACGCGAACCGCTATCTGTCCTTCCAGCGGCTGCGCCGGGACTGGCCCGACGGGGTGACGCTGTTTATTGAGGAGCGGGTGCCGTCCGCCTACGCCAAGGCCTACGGTATGCTGTATGTGCTGGCGGGGGACGGCACGGTGCTGGAGGAATCCGGGGACATTGACGCGCCGCCAAGTCTGCCGGAGGTGCGCGGGCTTCAGGAGGGAACGGTCACGGTAGGCCGAAAAATTGCCTCGGAGGGGTCGCGCAAGCTGACGGTGTACAGGACGCTGATCGAGGAAATGAGCCTGCAGGGCTGCCTGGAGCAGGTGTCGGTATTGAATTTGACCGACATGGAGAACCTGATGCTTGTCACCATAGACGGTTATACCGTGGAGCTGGGCGAAAGCACAGACCTGCGGGCGAAGCTCGGCGCGATGCGGGCCGTGCGGCTCAAGCTGCTGGAGCTGGGCAAGGAGGAAGGCACCATTAACATCGCCACCGACCCCATCCATCCCACCTACATGCCGTAAGGGGCGGAGGGCGCGGCCGGAAAATGTAAAAAAAACAGCCGCTTTCCGGCTTGAACCCTTGCAATCCTTGCAAAAAAAAGGTAGAATGGGAAATGGTATATTGATATGCCATGTTTAGGTATGTTAACGTGCCGAAATTTGGCATGCTTTTGCAGAAACTTCTTCTCACAAGGGCCGCGGCTGTGCTATAATGGCACATCGGGAGGAAACCCGGCGGCAGCTTGGAGAAACGGGGGTATGATCGACCTATGAAAACCACTGTAGCGGCAATGGACTTTGGGACGAGCAAGATCGTCACCCTGGTGGCCGAAAACAGCGGTAGCCAGCGCTGCGACATTGTGGGCGCGGGCATTGCGCCCTATGACGGCTATCTGGAAGAGGGCTGGAATAACCCCGGCGAGCTGGACAAGGCCATTCGCGCCTCCATTGCCGAGGCTGAGGCGCAGAGCCATCACCGTATCCGCGAGATCAACGTGGGCGTTCCCGGTGCGTTTACCAAGGTATACGCAGTGGAGGCGCGCATCGACCTGAAGGGGACCGATCCCCGGGTGACGGCGAGCGACGTAAAAGCTGTTTTCAAAAAAGCGGCGGAGGATCTGGGGCAGTTCCCCGGCATCGTGGTGCATCGTTCGCCTGCGTGGTTCCGGGTGGACGACGGCAAGCGGACGCTGGAGCCTGTGGGCCTGAAGGGCCGTGAGCTGAGTGCGCTGGTCAGCTTTGTGGTGGCAAACCAGTTCTTCCTGGATGAGATCAACAATCGCCTGACGGAGATGGGCATTACCGTCAGCGGATTTTTCTCCACGCCCACGGGCGAGGCGATGCTGTACCTGCCCGAGGACGACCGGGACCGCATGGCGGTGCTGATCGACATTGGCTATCTGAACACGGAGCTGATGGTGGTAGAGGGCGACGCGCTGATCTATCACGACACCATGGAGCTGGGCGGCGGCAACATTGCCGCGGAGCTGGCCATGGGGTTGGATATTTCGCTGGAAAACGCCGAGAAGATCAAGCGGCAGTATGTTTACGGCATTGCCACGCCGGATGAAACATACGACGTGGTGGCCTCGGAGGGCGGCAAGCCTATGTCCTTCACCCGCGAACAGGTCTCGGCCATTATCGAGCCGGAGGTGGACAAGATCGCCGACGGCATTCGCGCATCGCTGGAGGAAAGCGGCATCCGCCTGGGCAACTGGAGCCACTACTACATGACCGGCGGCGGACTGAGCTTCAACCGCGGCGGACGGGACTACCTGTCCACCAAGCTGGGCAGCCCGGTGCGGGAAACGCCCAAGCGCACCACCAAGCTGAACAGCCACGCATATTCCAGCACGCTGGGACTGATGGACCTTATCATCGACACCATCGAGCAGCAGCATCAACCCTCTGCGGGCGTGGGCGGAGCCATCAAGGACTTCTTCCGCAGCCTGCTGGGCGGCTGAGACCATCGCTTGAACGGGAATGATGCTTCAATAAGTCAGGGGGATGAAACGTGATCGAGTTTCAGAATGAGGATCAGACGACCTTTGCTTCCATTAAGGTCGTTGGCTGCGGCGGCGGCGGCAACAACGCCGTGAACCGCATGGTTGACGCGGGACTGAAGGGCGTGGAGTTTATCTCCATCAACACGGACCGTCAGGCGCTGGCACTGAGCAACGCCAACACCAAGATCCAGATCGGCGAAAAGCTGACCAAGGGCCTTGGCGCAGGCGCGGTGCCTGAGGTGGGCCGCCGCGCGGCGGAGGAAAGCCGCGAGGAGATCGCGCAGGCGCTGAAGGGTGCTGACCTGGTGTTTGTTACGGCGGGCATGGGCGGCGGCACCGGCACGGGCGCTGCGCCCATTGTGGCGGAGATTGCCCGCGACCTGGGTGCGCTGACCATTTCCGTGGTCACCAAGCCCTTTGCCTTTGAGGGCAAGCAGCGCATGAAGAACGCTGAAATGGGCATTGCCGACCTGAAGCAGCGGGTGGATACGCTGGTGGTCATTCCCAACGACCGTCTGCTGCAGGTGGTCAGCAAGGGGACGACCATGCTGGAGGCCTTCCGTATTGCCGATGACGTGTTGCGCCAGGGCATTCAGGGCATCAGCGACTTGATCGCTGTGCCTGCGCTGATCAATCTGGACTTTGCCGATGTGAAGACCGTCATGGAGTCCGGCGGCATGGCGCATATGGGCATTGGCACCGGCAAGGGTGAAAACCGCATGGTGGAGGCCGCGAAGAACGCGATCTCCAGCCCGCTGCTGGAGACCAACATTGACGGTGCGCGCGCGGTGCTGATCAATATCACCGGCGGTGAGGACATCAGCATTGTGGACATCAACGAAGCGGCAAACCTGGTGATGGAGGCGGCGGACCCCGACGCGAACATCATCTTCGGTGCGGGCATTGACGAGACCATGGGCGATGAGGTGCGCATTACGGTCATCGCTACGGGCTTTGAGAAGACGCCCTTCCCGCCCCGTGAGCCTGTGAAGAAGCCTCGCGATCTGGAAAAGGAGCGCCTGTTCGGTTCCAGCTACGCCAGCGGAACGTCCTTTGGCTCCTTTGCGGCGAACCGTCCTGCGACCCCCGGCGCGGGCGATTATGAGGACGAGAACGGCTACAATGGCTATGCCAGCCAGGAAAACAGCGGCGAGGGCGAGATTCCGAGCTTTGTAAACACGGGCCGTCCCACGCCGATGGGTGTGCCTTCCGCAGTGGCGGGCGGCTTCCAGACGGGCTTTAACGGCGGCAACGGCTATAATCCCAACGGGTTTAACGGCTACACGCCTGCGCAGCCGCAGCAGCCCCAGCAGGGCTTTGGCAATGGTTTCAATGGCTATGTGCCGCAGCAGACCTCGCAGTTCACGCCGGTGTTTAACAGCAACCAGCAGGGCAACATGGGTGCGGCCCCTGCGGTTCCCCCGGCACAGCAGCCCCCGCAGCCTTCTGCAATGGAGAAGGATGAGTTGGGTGTGCCTGCGTTCCTGCGGCGGAAGAAGTAAGAGAAAGATAACGGGAAGATGCTCTCTTGGGCATCTTCCCAGTTTTTATAAAAAGGATATTGAATAAATGGCATTTCGCAAATTGATTTATTTAATACAGGGGATATACTCTCATAGGGAGTTGCTATATGAATGATAAATTAAGATTATTTCTTGCCTTTTTGGGTGTAGGCGTCTTAGCACTGCTCTGTCTAATAGTTAAAGATTATCTGGAGGGGTGGGCACTTAAGGAATGGCAGAAAAAGCATGAGGATGAAATTCAAAAAGCAAAGATAGAGGAGGAAGCCGCACATAAAAAAGCTCAAAAAATACTTGATGAAGTAACTCAGGTGCAGAATAATATTGAAAGGAAGAATGAAATTGAAACACAAAAAGTGAGGGAACAAGTGGAGAAAGCGCAAAAAGAGGCTAAGCAGATACTTGAAGAAGCAAATATCGAGGCTTCTAGGTTGCGTACAGCTACAAAAAAGGCATGCATGCTAGAGCAACAAAGAATAGAGACTGAACGGGAAAATGCGCAGAAGAAGTCAAGAGATGTACTTGAACAGGCAGAAAAGCAAGCGGGCCAATTACAAAATGAAATAAGTCAAAAGCAAGAAAATCTTGAAGAGTTAAAGAAAAGCATAGAGAAATTATCTCAAAATGCTTTTTCAGTATCACCGTATTTTGCAGGAATGTATGCGGACTATCAGTTTATTTATGACCAAATGGTCGCAGAATCTTTAGAGAAAAAAGTGCGTCCTGCACCGACCGCAGCAGAAAATATTAGAAAAATTTCAGTAGAAAAAAGAAAGCTACTTGACGAGTGCAAGCAGTACGAATATAAAATCGCTGCGCTGTATAGCCTTTTCCCGTGGATTGAAGACTACTACGATTTTTCAGTAGAGGAAAAACAACAAAAAGATAAATGGCAGGAGATATGCTATAATGACGATCCTGTGAGCGAATATCTTTCTAAAGTGGAATGGATAAGTATGTCAAAGTCAAATCGTGATCAGTTGGCTTTGGACCGTTATATAAAGTCACACAAAAAGACAAAGTGGCAGGTAGGCCGCGACTATGAACTGTATGTTGGATATGCTTATACAAAAAAAGGGTATTTCGTGGAATATCCGGGTTCATTGCTTCGCCTTGAAGATATGGGCCGTGACTTAATCGCAAGAAAAGATTTTAAGACTATAATCATTCAATGCAAATATTGGGCAGAAAAAAAGGTCGTTCACGAAAAACATATTTTCCAGTTATACGGAACAAGCGTATGTTATAAAATGGATCATCCTTTTGAAGAAGTCCAATGCTTGCTGGTGACAAATGCGAAATTCTCAGAACGGGCAGAAGAAGTTGCAAAACAAATGGGAGTTACACTTGTTGCGGGCTTTCAAATGGGAGATTTTCCGCGAATTAAGTGTAACATTAATAATGGAGAAAAAATATACCATCTTCCGATGGATCAACAATACGATAATGTGATTATTAAGAACCCGGGAGAAAAGTATGCCTTTACAGTCCTTGAAGCTGAGGCAGCAGGTTTCCGTCGTGCATATCGATGGAGTGGGAGATAATTATATTAAAAATTATCGTAAAAAATTAAATCGATGGAGAGGATTCAATACAAAAAGAAATCTCCATCGATTTAATATATTCAGCGATAAATATAAAAGTTGCATTCCAGCCGCCCGTTATACAGTCGCCGGACCTTATCGGCCTTGCGCCCGTAGCAGCGTTCAAAGCCGGGATGGCTGGAAATGGCGCACAGCGCCCAGCCGGGGTGGCGGTCTTTCAAGCGGTGCAGCTCGGCATAGAGCTTTTCGCAGGTCTTGCGGTCGCTGAGACGCTCGCCGTAGGGCGGGTTAGCAATGAAAACGCCGGGGCCGCCGGAAAGCTGAAGCGTTTCAAGGGGCTGCTGGGTCACGGTAATGCGTCCGCCCAGCTGCGCCTGCACAATGTGACGCTTGGCAAGGGTCAACGGTTCCGCGTCAATGTCAGAGCCGCTGACATCATGAATGCGTTCCGGGTCATACTGCGCCCGGGCCTCAGCGCGAAGCTGGTCGGCTTCGGCTTGGGAGAAGATGGAGAACTGCTCCATGGCAAAGGGACGGAACAGCCCCGGTGCGCGCCGCGCCTGCTTGAATGCAGCTTCGATCAGCAGCGTACCCGTGCCGCAGCAGGGGTCGTGCAGTGCCAGACCGGGCCGCCAGGGAGAAATTTCCAGCAGGGAAGCTGCCAACGTCTCCCGCAGGGGCGCTTCGCCGTTCCAGGTGCGATAGCCGCGGCGATTCAGCGCTTCGCCGCAGGCATCCAGCGTGATGCGGGCCACATCGCCGTGCAGGCTCACATCCAGCGGATAGGTCACGCCTGTTTCGGGAAGCCAGTCCACATGCCAGGCATGACGCAGGCGCTCCACAATGGCCTTTTTCGTGATGGCTTGACAGTCGCGGATGCTCATGAGCTGGCTGCGGGCGCATTTGCCGGTGACGGGGAAACGCGCATCGCGGGGGAGCAATTCTTCCCAGGCGATGGATTTTACCAGCTGAAAAAGCTCCTCGAAGGTGCGGGCTTCGCGTTCGGCAAGGATCAGCAGCACACGGTCGGCGCTGCGAAGCCAGAGACAGGCGCGAAAGGCATCGGCGGGGGAGCCGGTGAAGCGCGCGCCGCCGTTCTCAGCCTGTACGTCGCGCATGCCAAGCCGCTTCAGCTCGGCAGAAACAATGCCCTCCAGCCCGAAGGCGGCGGTGGCATACCAGTGCAGATCATTCAGTCGCATGATGTTCTCCTTTATCGTTCAGCAGTGCAAGCGCCTGCTCCCGGGCCTTGCGCATGGCGGTGGGCAGGGGCAGCGCGTGGATCTCTTCGCAGGTGACAAAGCGGCAGCCCTCAGGCGCGTCGCCTGTGCAGGTCAGCAGATGCAGCTTCATTTCCCAAACCTGATGAGTGAAAACATGTTTGGCGGGGCCGAGCGGCCGCTGATATATGCAGGTCAGCCCCAGGGAGCGATGCAGCGCCTTGACGAGCTGCGCGGGTGTTTTTTCTCCCTCGATGAGGGGGAAGACCCAAAGCCCTTGCAGCAGCGTCTCGGTGCGCTGCCGCAGCAGAATGCGGTCTCCCTGCACCAGCAGCGCTACGTCATAGGGAATGACCCGCGGTGCTGCGGCACGGGTCTTGATGGGCAGCTGCTCTGCGTCCTCTTCCGCCAGGGCAGAGCAGATGGAAGCCAGTGGACAGCGTAGGCAATCCGGCGTACCGGGACAGCAAAGGCTGGCTCCTAAGTCCATTAAGGCCTGATTAAAGTCTCCGGGGCGCTTCTGCGGCACCCAGGAGGCGGCGATCACTGCAATGCGGCGCTGCACCGAGGGGAGGACGACGTCCTCGCGAACGCCTGCCACCCGGCTGACCACGCGAATCACGTTGCCATCCACAGCGGGACAAGGCACGTCAAAGGCAATGCTGGCGATAGCACCTGCTGTATAGGGGCCGATGCCGGTGATCCTTCGCAGCTCCTCCGGGGTGCGGGGAAGCTGGCCCTGCCAGTCAGCCACGACCTGCTGTGCGCCCCGATGCAGATTCTGCGCCCGGCGGTAATAGCCCAAGCCCTCCCAGAGCTTCAGCACATCGTCGATGGGGGCCTCTGCCAGGGCCTGCACCGTGGGAAAGCGGGCCATAAAGCGCGGATAATAGGAAAGCACCGTTTCCACGCGGGTCTGCTGGAGCATGGTTTCCGAGACCCAGGTGGCATAGGGGTCAGGCTGATCGCGCCAGGGAAGACGGCGCTTGCAGCGGTCATACCAGGGCAGCAGCAGGCTGCTGACTTCCTCCATGGAAGCATCCTCCTTCATCAAAAGCACGTTTATTTTAGCATAAAATGAAGGAAAACGGAAACGGAAATTGTGTGAATAATTATTTTTACGAAACACTTTGAAAAATTTAGAATAAGTGAGCTATTTGCATGTAAATCCAAGTTTTAATGAATTTCAAGGGAAAACGGACTTTATGCCGGTTGCACGGATTTTCCAAATGATTTACACTAACACCGTTCGAAATTAGCACTCACATCAAATGAGTGCTAACAAGACCCTGAGAGTTCAAGCGTTATGAAGGAGGAATTCACAATGACCGTGAAGCCTTTGAGCGACCGTGTCGTCATCAAGAATGTTGAAGCGGAGGAGACCACCAAGTCTGGTCTGATCCTCACCAGCGCTGCCAAGGAAAAGCCCCAGATGGCTGAAGTGTTGGCGGTGGGTCCCGGCGGTATGGTGGATGGCAAGGAAGTCACCATGCAGGTCAAGGTAGGTCAGAAGGTCATTTATTCGAAGTATGCGGGTACGGAAGTCAAGATCGACGGCGAAGAGTTGATCATCGTCCGTCAGAGTGACATCCTCGCCGTGGTGGAGTAAGCTGTCCACCCGTTCGATTTTCATCATAGCATAAAGGAGTGCATGCATTATGGCTAAGCAGATTCAATATGGCGAGCAGGCTCGCCGCAGCTTGGAAAAGGGCGTTAACGCGCTGGCTGATACCGTCAAGATTACCCTGGGACCGAAGGGCCGCAACGTTGTGCTGGACAAGAAGTTCGGCGCTCCCCTCATCACCAACGACGGTGTGACCATCGCCAAGGAGATCGAGCTGGAAGACCCCTTTGAAAACATGGGCGCTCAGCTGGTGAAGGAAGTCTCCACCAAGACCAACGATGTGGCGGGCGACGGCACCACCACCGCGACCCTGCTGGCTCAGGCCATCATTCGCGAGGGCCTGCGCAACCTGGCTGCGGGTGCGAACCCCATGGTGCTGAAGAAGGGCATCGAGGCTGCTACCGAGGCGGCTGTGGAAGGCCTGCGCGAGCAGAGCCAGCCTGTGAACGGCAAGCAGTCCATCGCGCAGGTGGCTTCCATCTCCGCGGCGGATGAGACTATCGGCAAGCTGATTTCCGACGCCATGGAGACCGTTGGCAACGATGGCGTGATCACCGTTGAGGAAAGCAAGACCATGACCACCGGCATGACCACCACCGAGGGCATGCAGTTTGACCGTGGCTACGCCTCCGCTTACATGGTGACCGACACCGACAAGATGGAAGCTGTGCTGGACAATCCCCTGATCCTGATTACCGACAAGAAGATCAGCAACATTCAGGAGTTGCTGCCCCTGCTGGAGCAGGTGGTGCAGGCTGGCAAGAAGCTGCTGATCATCGCGGAGGATGTTGAGGGCGAGGCCCTGAGCACCCTGGTGCTGAATAAGCTGCGCGGCACCTTCACCTGCGTTGCGGTCAAGGCCCCTGGCTTTGGCGATCGTCGCAAGGAAATGCTGCGTGACATCGCGATCCTGACCGGCGGTCAGGTGATCACCGATGAGTTGGGCCTGGATCTGAAGTCCGCGACCATGGACATGCTGGGCAAGGCTTCTCAGGTGAAGGTGGACAAGGAGAATACCACCATCGTGGGCGGCGCTGGCAGCAAGGAAGACATTGATGCGCGTGTTGCCTCCATCAAGGCGCAGATCGCTGAGACCACTTCCGATTACGACCGTGAGAAGCTGCAGGAGCGTCTGGCCAAGCTGGCTGGCGGCGTTGCGGTGATCCAGGTCGGCGCTGCTACTGAGATCGAGATGAAGGAGCGCAAGCTGCGCATTGAGGATGCTCTGGCGGCTACCCGCGCGGCTGTTGAGGAAGGCATCGTCCCCGGCGGCGGCATTGCCCTGCTGAACGTGCTGCCCAAGGTGCAGGCGCTGCTGAGCGAGTATGCGGGCGACGCGAAGACCGGTGTGCAGATTGTGCTGCGCGCGCTGGAGGAGCCGATCCGTCAGATCGCCGCGAACGCTGGCATCGATGGCAGCGTGATCGTGGAGAACATTAAGAATGCCAAGAAGCCCGGCTATGGCTACGATGCGCTGAAGGGCGAGTATGTGGACATGATCGAGCGCGGCATTATCGACCCCACCAAGGTGACCCGTTCTGCGCTGCAGAACGCGGCGAGCGTGGCGGCGATGGTGCTGACCACCGAGTCTCTGGTGGCGGACATTCCTGCTCCCGAACCTGCGGCTCCTGCTGGCGGCGCTGCCGGCGGCATGGGCGGTATGTACTAATTCCCAAAAGGAAAGCCTTTCAAGGGAGACGGCGAAAGTCGTCTCTCTTTTTTGCGTTTTGGCAGGAATCGGACGGAAAACAGCCAATGTAATACAGCAGTACCTTTCACTTCTATTCAACCTGTTGACCTGATCAAAGGAGGAACCTTCATGAAAAAGCTGCAAAAACTGGGACGGATGCTGCTGGTGCTGCTCATGGTGTGCGTGGGAATCGTTCCTGCGGAGGGCTGTGCTGCTTCAGCCATTGATGCCTTCAAGCACAATTACCCGGAATCGGACATTCCCATGGTGCTGTATCAGCCGGATGATCAAGCGCCTGTCGGGGCAAAGCTCGCCTATGGCGTGATGCTTTTCAATACGGGCGTATACAGCGGCCCGGGCTATTTCTACAGCAAATATGACACGCCTGTGCAGGCGGGAAGCGCTGTGCGCATGTACACAAAAGCCTTCACCCAGGATGGACTGTGCTGGGTGATGATCGAATATGCTGTGCCGGATGGGCTGGCGCGCGGCTATGTGCCGCAGGTCAGCGTGGACGGCAGCACGGACGAGCTGGTGATAGAGGAGGTCGCAGAATCGCTGTACATGATGCAGGCCATTCCCTTTGAGGTGACCACAGGCCGTCAGGGGCCGGGGGAGGATTACATCAGCGACGGACATGAGGTGCAGGATACCTGGGAAGGCCTGGGAACCATTATCCTGGGGCAGGGCGAATGGTGCCTGTTTGAAGAATTTGTCGGACATGCGCAATGGCGCGGCTGGCTGAAATACGATGAGCTGCAATATTGACGGCGGGAAACGGACAGCAAAACGACATTTGAACGGTGAAATGCCGAATTTTGGACAGACTTTACTTGTGCGGGCTGCCTTTTCATGATATGCTGTCATGGCGGTTGATAAGGAGGGAAAAACCATGATTCAATTTGAACATGTCAGCAAGTGCTACGCCAGGGGGCGCGAAAAGGCGCTGGACGATTTAACGCTGCATGTGGGAAAAGGCAAGGTATTCGGCTTCATTGGCCCGAACGGGGCGGGCAAGACCACGACCATTAAGCTGCTGACGGGGATACTTACGCCCACGGAAGGCACAGTGACCATTGACGGGCGCGATATGGCGCGGGAGCCGCTGGCGGCAAAAAAGCTGATCGGCTTTGTGCCGGACAGCCATGAGATGTTTGAGCGGCTGACGGGCATGGAGTATCTCAACTTCATGGCGGACATGTACGACGTGGGCGCGGCGGAGCGCAAGCAGCAGATCGAAAAATATCTGGCGATGTTTGAGATGGAGCAGGCGGCGGGGGATCAGATCCGCAGCTATTCCCGCGGCATGAAGCAGAAGATGACCATCATTGGCGCACTGATCCATCAGCCGCCGCTGTGGGTGCTGGATGAGCCGATGGTGGGCCTGGATCCCAAGGCGGCGCACCTGCTGAAGGAAGAAATGCGCCGCCATTGCGATGCGGGCAATACGGTGTTCTTCTCCACTCATGTGCTGGATGTGGCGGAGAAGCTCTGCGATGAGATTGCCATCATCAACAAGGGCAGGCTGATTGCCGAGGGAACGCTGGATGAGCTGCGCAGCGGTGAAAAGGGCGCAAGCCTGGAACAGCTGTTCCTGGAGATGACCGGGGAAGCGGAGGATGCGCAATGAACAAGTTTGGCGTGCTGATGCGGCTGAACATTCGCAACAGGTTGGCGGCGCTCCGCGGCGGCTTGCAGAGCGAGCAGGGCAAGGGCAAAGCAGGAAAGATCGCCACGGTGTTCTTTGTCGGCCTTGCCTATCTGATGATCCTGGGCATGGTGATCCTGTTTGAATTTGTGCTGTTCGAGGGCTTGCAGGCCATCGGGCAGCCGCAGATGCTGCTGCCCCTCACCCTGACCGTCGTCATGGCGGGCATGGTGCTGATGAGCTTCTTTTATGTCCTGACCTCCCTGTATTACGGGCGGGACATCTCCTTCCTGGCGAGCCTGCCTACAACGTCCACAGCGGTGCTCGGTGCAAAGCTGGGCGAGGTGCTGCTGGGTGAAACGGGCATTGCGGCGGTGGCGCTGCTGCCTGCGATTGTGCTGTATGGCTGCAACGTGACGGTGGATGCGCTGTTCTGGGTGCGGGCGGTGCTGGTGGTGCTGACAAGCGCCATGATCCCTGTGTCGCTGACGGCGCTGCTGGCAACGCTGATTGTGCGGCTGACGGGCGGCAGCAAGCATAAGGACGCTGTGACCATGGTCTACAGCATTCTTATCATGGCGCTGGTGCTGACTGTGGAGTTCAGCTTTATGGGCCAGAACGATGACAATGCCAACTTAGACATGATCATGCAGCTGCTGATGAATCAGCAGGGACTGATGCGGCAGCTTGCGCAGGCGTTCCCGCCGTCCTGGTGGGCCATGGAGGGCTTGCAGGGCAACTGGCTCAGTCTGCTGGGCTTTATGGCCAGTGCGCTGGGCGTTTACGGGCTGGTGTGGTGGCTGCTGGGCAAGCGGTATCTGACGCTGAGCCTGTCCCTGACGGAGAACGGCAGCTCCCGCCGTCGGCGTAAGGCGAAGGTAGAGGGCATTCGTCCGCGCAGCCCGTTGATGGCGCTGTATCGGCGGGAATGCCTGGAGGTGCTGCGTACGCCGACCTACGCCTATAACTCCCTTGCGGGCATTATCATGATGCCGGTGATGCTGGTGGCAGGCGCGCTGGGCGGCGCACGAAGCATGGACGGCATGGATCTGAGCGGCGCCTTGGAGCTGATGCGCACGCTGCTGATGCAGGCTCCGAAGGAGTACCTTTTCCTGGGCATGGCGGCGCTGCTGACCTTTGTGGGCTGCATCAATCCCGCCATTGATACGGCAGTTTCCCGGGAGGGCAGACGGCATGCCTTCAACCGGACGCTGCCGGTCTCTTTCCGGACGCAGCTGCATGCGAAGCTGCTAATGGGTATGAGCATCAACGAGCTGTCCGGGCTGGTGGGCGTGATCGTGTTCATCGCGCTGCTGCCGAAGCTATGGTGGCTGGCACTGCTGGCGTTCCTGTATATGCAGATTATGAATCTCGGCCTGTGCAGCTTCAACCTGGCGCTGGACGCAAAGCGCCCGAATTTTCATTGGACGAATGAGCAGCAGGCCATCAAGCAGAACAGCAATGTGGCGCTGGGCATGCTGATCTCCTTCGTGCTGCTGATTGTGCCTGTCGTGGTGTTCTTCACACTGCTGGGCAGCATGGGGCTGCCGTTTGCAACGGCGATCGTACTGCTGATCGGCGCGGCGGAGGCGGCGATCGGCTATGCGGTGCTGAGGCACATCGCAGATAACAGCTATGCGGCGCTGGAGGATACGGCTGCATAAAGGCTTGACAAATGGCGCAAAGACGGGTATCATACTTTTTTGCGAGGTGACTAGGCGATCGCGTGCCATCAGGGCATGAGGAAAGTCCGAGCACCATAGGGCATGGGTGCCGGTTAACGGCCGGTGGAGGCGACTCCAAGGAGAGTGCAACAGAGATATACCGCCAGCGCATGCGCTGGTAAGGCTGGAAAGGCGAGGTAAGAGCTCACCCGCGGCTTGGCGACTTGTCCGCGATGTAAACCCCACCC
>CAKTYE010000018.1 GCA_934631985.1 uncultured Clostridia bacterium
CATCAGCGCGGCTGCCAGCATGGCAGCCAGTTGCTTCTTCATGGGAAATCCTCCTTTAGTAAAATTTGGAACAAATGGATTATAAAGCGTGTGGTGACCACACGGTCAAGCCTGAAAGTTATTTTTTTTTCACAGCAAAGTTTCTGGTGGAGAAAGTTATGATATAATCATCCTACCCAACGAAACAGGGGGAGAATGTGCGGTGAGAGCAAAGGAATTTGCGGATGTGTTTCAAATCGGCAAGGAGACCGTCCGCTATTACCGCGAGCAGCAATGGCTGCATCCGACACAGGGAGAAAATGGCTATTTCGATTATTCTGTGGATGATCTGGGTATCTTGTTTCAGGTGATGAATTATAGCCTTTCCCATGAACATTCGCTGCGCGGGGTACAGGATATTTTGAACAGCCGAGAGCAGGATTTCAGTAAAATTATCGCGGAGAACGAGCAGAGCATCGAGGAGATTGACTGCAAGATCCGTGAGCTGATGACCCTCAAGCGCTATTTGCAAAGCCGTCGGGACTATCGCAAAATGATCCTTGAAACAATGGGCGTTGTCCAGGTGCAGGAAAATGCCTGCGGGCTTTATTACATTCTGCTATCCCGATTTGCGCAGGAAAAAGACGAGATCCGCATTCTGCGCGAAAGCATATCCAGCTATCAGTCGATCGTTTTTCCCGCCGAAGCACTCACCGATCCGGCACAGAAAACGATTCACCCGGAATATGCGCTCGGCGTGACGGATGCCAATTATCATGAAACGCCATATTATCGAGACTGCGACCTCACCCGCTATGAACACATTCCTGCCGGGCATAACGTGCTGCGCTGGTTAGTTCGGCTGCCAACGCTGCAAGAGATCGACAAACAGGTATTTGACCCCATCATTGCTTACGCACAGACGCATCACCTGCGCTTTGCTGCCCCTGTGACTTCGATCATTATGCTGGCTGAGACCATGCCTAAGCCGTCGTTCTACGTCATGTTCCGCTTTGCTGTGGAAAGGGAAGAAGGATAGTTTCGATTTTGGGTTATGCCTATACCTTCGCCCAGCAAACCACAAAAAAGCACCTCTCACATGCTTTTTTCCCGCGCACATGAGAGGTGCCACAATGCAAAGCGACGTCAATTCGCTGCCGCTGAAACCTTCCCCTTCTGCGACTGCCGATAATTCACCACTGCCAGCGCCACAGATACCGCGAACAGCACTGCCGTCAGCACAAAGGGCAGCTGGTAGGAGAACGCATACAGGAAGCCCGCAATGAGCGAACCTGCGATCATTCCGATGGACCGCACTGCATTGAACATACCCACAAAAATGCTGTTGGACGTCTCGTCCGAGGCCTCCGTCAGCGTCACCTGCAGCAGCGGCAGATACACCGCGTTCAGCCCAAAGAAGAACACATTGATGATGATGAACGGCACCAGATCGGTAATCAGCGCTACACCCACGCTGATAATTGTCTGCACACCCAGCACATAAATCGTCGAACACTTTGCATCCGTGTGGTGCAGCAGCCAGTTGCAGATGGTGAAGTTCGCAATCAGCGCGATCACGCCCACCAGCGCCTTCAGCATGCCGTTATAGGAGGCCGGGAAACCAAACTCCGCCTTGATGAGATAGTTGAAGCTCTGCTCATAGCAGGTGCTGGCAAACATCGTGACGGCGGAAAGCAGGAAGAACACCACCAGGAAGCGGTTCATGTACGGCCTGATCTCGCCAAAGCTCTTGAGGGGATTCACATCCCGCCAAATGCTTGCAGCTCCTTCCGCAGACTCCTTGACTTCATCCTTCAGCAGCAGAAGATACATCAGCCCAAGCACGAGCAGCCCAATGACCTGCGCCCACATGCACAGCTTGATGGAAACGTCGCCCAGAAAGCCGCCGATCAGATAGCCCACCGGCGACATCACCGCCGAGGCCGTGGCGTTGTACATCAGGTTTTGTCCGGCCTTTTCGCGGGGACTGTGCTGCATGATGTAAATGAGCTGTCCCACGCTGATGGTGCTGATGAACACGCCCGCCAGCAGCCGCACCAGCGCAATGCCGATCTCGGAGGTGCAGTAGGTGAATAACAGCTGCGCACCCGCATAGGCAAAGCTGCTGTAGCCCATCATTTTCGCGCAGCCGTATTTATCGCACATCTTGCTCCAAAAGGGGGAGAAGGCGAAGTTCGTCAGCGCCATGCAGGCAAAGGCAACGCCAAACATGTAGTCGTGAAAGCCAAGGGAGGTGTAGATCGTCGGCTCAATCGGATGCGCAAAGTTGGCAACGATCGAATAATAACCAATAATGAATACCATGCGCATCGGGCTGATCTTCTTCATAAGTGATGGCGCGTCCTTTCAGCTTACTTGATGAGGTGGAAACGATCCTGCCGTCCCGCAAGGTAATAGACCTTATCGCCCGTAAAGAGGATGTCCGTCTCCGCGCCAAAGGCGATGGTCACATTCCAGGGCTTGACCTCGGCGGTGATGCACAGCTCCAGGGAATAGCAGGTGTTGTTGTACAGGGGATAATCGCCCTGCACCGGCACGCCCTGCTGCATGTCCCACAGGCCGATGGTCGGGCCTGCGCCGTGACCGTGATAGCCGATGGGGTGCGTGTAAATGCACGGATCCAGCCCCTCGGCAATGGCCTGCTTGCGGGACATGGCCAGCACCTCGTTGCCTGTGCGGCCCTCGGCAAAGTTGCCGATGGTGATGTCTTGCAGGCGGTTGACCTGCCGCATCAGATCCTTCAAGTAATCGGGCGCGTCCTCCTCACCCAGCTTCAGCACATAGGCATTCTCCTGGGTGTCGGTGCAGAAGTTCAGATAGCGCACGCCCACGTCGCAGTGCAGCATGTCGCCGGGCATGATGACGGCTTCCTCGTTGATCTCGCCCACGTTTGCGCGGCGAATGGTCACCTCAAAGTCGAACCAGGGCTGAAGGCCCAGCTCAATTCCCTTCTGGATCATGAAATACTTCACGTCCGCGTTGGTGGTCACGCCGGGAATGACCACATGGCTGGAAAACGCCTCGTCAATAATGCCGTGCGCCACTTGCATAATGCCGTTATAGGCCGCCATTTCCTCCTCGGTGCGGGTTTCCAGCCAGCCCAGGCAGACACGCTCCGCCGAGCAGAGCTTTGCGCGGTTCTCATCGCTCAGGTTCTCAGTCATCAGCTTGTACAGGCTGTGGCTCAGGCCGTCCGCAAAGGCGAAGGTGTCGGAAACGTCAATGCCGATCTTCTCCGGCTGGCAGTCAGTCAGCACACGGTTCAGGCATTCCCACTGGGTCTCCGGGGGCGTGGCTTTGGTGATGACCGCGCCGTCGGGCATCAGCGCCTTGCTGGCGGCCCAATTCTGCCCCTTGGGGTTGGTCCACATGGACTCGTAATAGCCCTCCAGGCCCACGCCGGGGCGGGTGATCGCCATGGGGCGTACCGTGCCGTCCTTTTGCAGGTGGAACACCAGAATGGTGGTGCGGCGGGCGGTCATCATGGCGCAGGGAACCAGCGTGGTCAGCACCGGGTCCTCATTGTATTCCTTGCAGCATACCACCCACACGTCGATGCCGCAGCGCTTCATCACCATGGGCAGCACGGTCTTCAGGCGCTTTTTCAGCCAGCCGTTGCGGATGCGCTCCTGGTCGCGATAGCTGTAAATTTTGTCCTTCAGCCCGGCGGCGTACACCTGACTGCCCATCAGATACTGCTCGTTGGAAACGATCATTGTTCATCCTCCTTCAGCACTTCAAGGATCTTTGCCTTGATCTGCTGCACGGCCTTGTCCGTATCTTCGTTGGAGACAATGTTGCGGAACAGAGGAGCCAGCTCCATGTCCATCTTGGCCTTGTTGATACGGTTTTCTACCGACGCTTCATGGTCGCCGTAGACCTCGCGGATCTGATGCTCCAATTCCTCCATGGAGCGGGGCATGACGAAGAACACCAGCGCGTCTGGGTAGTTCAGCTTCAGCGGGCCGACGCCCTGGGCCTCCACCTCGATCAGCACATTTTTGCCCTGCTCCAGCAGGAAATCCAAGCTGGCTTTGGGGGTGCCGTAATAGTAGCCGTTAAATTCGGTGTATTCCGCCAGCTCGTGATTCTTCACGGCCTCGGCAAACTTCTTGAACGTCACAAAGTAATAGTCCTGACCATCCTGCTCGCCGGCCTTGGGGGGACGGGTGGTGATGGAGACGGAATAGTTCAGCTTCAAATCGGGGTCGGCCTTCAGCGCCGTGCGGATGCTGCCCTTGCCCACGGAGCTGGCGCCGCTCAGAATGACCATCAAGCCCTTATCTCTCATGGTGTTTGCTCCTTTTCTGCGTCACTTGCAGCGCGCGATCACATTTGTCAACAGCGTATAGGTGCGGTCGAAGGAAGCCAGATCAAGCTCCTCGTCCGGGGTGTGGATGTAGCGGGTCACCGGCCCCAGGGTGATGATGTCCATGCCCGGGTGCATGGCGCTGAACACGCCGCACTCACAGCCGCCGTGGGCCGCCGTCATGTTCAGCGGCTCATGATACAGCTCCTCCACCGCTGCCGCCATTGCATCCCGCATGGGGGACTTTTCGCTGTAGCTCCAGCCGGGATAGTTCGCGCCCCGGCTGACCGTGGCCCCGTACAGGCCGGAGATCAGCACGATCTGGTGATACATGTTTTCCATGGCGCTGCCCAGCATGGCCCGCAGGGAGGTGACGATCTTGACGCCCTCCGCGTCCGTGGTGACGATGCCCATGTTCAGGGAGGTGACGGTCAGGCCCTTGATCGCCATGGAACGGGCCATGAAGCCGTTGGGATAGAGGAACATCATGTTGATGGTGTCCTCGGTGTCCTTCACAGAGAAGGCCGCAGCAGCCTTTTCGCAGGGCGCGATGGCTGCGGAGAACTTGCCGTCGCTGAATTCCAGCTCCTTGGCGATGTCCCTGGCGGAGGCCTCCACCGCTGCGGTCAGCGCCGCCGCATCGCCGTCAAAGGCAATGACCGCGTCGCATTCGCGCGGGATGGCGTTGTCCTTCAGGCCGCCGGTCAGGCTGCACAGCTCAAAGGACAGCCCTGCCAGCTGCGCTTCCTTCAGGATACGCACCATCAGCTTGTTGGCATTGCCCTTTTCCCGATGAATTTCGCCGCCGCTGTGACCGCCGGTCAGGCCGCGGATGCTGAGCACATAGCAGGGCTTGGTGTTGGCGACAGGGGTCATGGCCTTGCGGATGGTCAACTGGCAGCCGCCCGCAGAGGTCAGCAGCGTATTGTTTTCGCCGCCGCCGTCCAGGCTGATCATGCGCCGACCATGCACGTCCTCGGCCTTCAGCGCCATGGCGCCGAACATGCCGATCTCCTCCTGGGTGGTGAAGATGCACTCCAGCTCCGGGTGCTTCAGCGTGTCGTCTGCCAGAATAGACAGCATGTAGGCAACGCCGGTGCAGTCGTCCGCGCCCAGGGTGGTACCGTCGGCATGCAGAATGCCGTCGTCGGTAACCACAAAGCGCAGCGGATCCTTGGCAAAGTCATGCACGGTGTCCTTGTCCTTTTCGCACACCATGTCCATGTGTGCCTGGATGCTCAGCACGGGCGCGCTCTCATAGCTGGGGGCGGCGGGCTTGCGGATGATGACATTGTACATGTCGTCCTGCTGCCAGGCCAGATTATGGGCCTTGGCAAAGGCGACCAGATAATCGCTCAGTGGCTTTTCCATGGTGGAGCCGTGGGGAAGCTGCGCGATCTCATAAAAGTATTCGCGGTGAGGCAGGCTGCGATCATACTCCATAGCGTACTCCGTCCTTTCTATACGGCAAGGCCGCACAGCCCGGCAGAGGCCTTCTGCCGGGAATGTGCGGTGCTTTTGTTACTTTGTGTATTTCTCAATCCACGCAGTGATCTCCTGCAGCCGCTTGAGCCGATGCTTCGGCTTGCCGCTGCGGGACAGCTCGTGGTTTTCGCCCTTGAACAGCACCATCTTTGTTTCCACGCCGCGGCAGCGCAGGGCGGTGTAATACTGATAGCCCTGGTCGATGGGGCAGCGGTAGTCCTCAAAGGAGTGGATGAACAGCAGGGGCGTTTTTACGTTGTTGGCAAACTTCAGGGGCGAGTAGCTCCACAGCTCCTTGGCGCAGTTGTACATATCGTCGAACTGCTGCTCCACGGCGAAGTCGATGCCGTAGTCGGAAGCCGTCACCTCGGTGACCCAGTTGGAGATAGAGCGCTGGGTCGCGGCGCAGCAGAAGCGATTCGTGTGACCGACGATCCAGTTGGTCATGTAGCCGCCGTAGCTGCCGCCCGTCACCGCTACGCGCTGCTGGTCAATGTTGGGATACAGCTTCAGGATATAGTCGGTGTAGTCCATCAGGTCTTCATAATCGATGCCGCCATAGTTGTGGCGCAGGTCGGCAAAGGCATTGCCCTTGCCGTCGCCGCCCCGGGGATTGCAGAAGAACACCAGATACCCCATGGAGGCCCACACCTGCATCTCGTGGTAGAAGCACTCGCCGTACAGGCACTTGGGGCCGCCGTGAATGTCCAGAATTGCCGGGTACACCTTGGCAGGGTCATAATCTATCGGCTCAATGACCCAGCCGTCAATGTCGAAGGGCTGCTTCTTCATCACAATGCGCTTGGGCTTGGACACAAAGCGATCCGCCAACACCGCATCGTTCAGGGTGGTGCGGCATTGCAGGCCCTCCGCCGTCAGCTCATAAATTTCCTGGAGCTTGGAGTCGTACATGCCGATGACCAGGATGCCGCGGTCGCTGACGGTGAAGTCATCCACCGTGCCTTCCTTGCCGATGACCTTCACCATCTGATCGTTCTCAATGGTGTACAGACAGGCGGCGCTGTTGTCGGCGCTGACGAAATAGGGCTTGCCCTTGTAATTCAGGAACGCCTTGCCGTGACCATAGCGGCAGTCGCTGCCCACGCTCTGATACAGCCCGCCGTCAAAGTCGATCCACAGGGTCATGGCATTATCGCGGCAGCGATAGAACTTGCTGTTTTCCATCGCGCCGTAGGTCTCCGCAAAGGTGCCTGCAACAATGACCTCGCCCTGATACCAGAAGGCGCGCTGGATTTGCATGGTGGCGCCGTCATAGACCGTTTCGGTCTTGCCTGTCGCCACGTCATAGCAGTAGACCTGCGACCACTTGCCCTTGAAGGACACATAATCCTGACCGCTGTAAAGAATTTTGCCTGCGTCCGGCGATACGTCAAAGGTCTCCACGTCCATGTACTGGCTGCACACCGGCACAAGGGCAAAGCTCTTGCGGTCGATCAGGAAAAGCTGATTGCGCTGATGGTTGGTGAAGCCTGCGCCGTTGAAGCAGTAGGGATACTCATCGAGAATTTGGTAATCCTCGTTTTCCTTTTCTTCCTTGCGCACGGCTTCCTGCTGCTCCGCGCTCATGGCGTGGTAGTCGTGACAGGTCACGTCGATGGTGGCTTCCGCCAGATAATACTGGTCGTTCAGCACTTGAAGGCCGCCGATAGCCAGCGGCAGCTTTGCCAGCGGCAGGGCTTCGCCGCCGTTCACGTCGATCTTCATCAGCTCGGTGCTGTGACGGTCGGCAGTCTTGCCGTTCAGGAACACCACATGGGTCTCATCGTCAAAGCAGAAGGTGCTTTCACGGCTGGCGGCGGTCAGCTGCTTGACCGTGCCGTCTTTGTAGGTGTACAGGTGCTGGATGTAGCCGTTGTTCGGCACATCAAAGGTGGACTGGCAGAACACGGCATAGTCGCCGGACGGGCTTGCCGTCAGGTTGGAGAGGAACTTGTATTGATAGAACAGGTCCATGGTGATGGGCTGCATAAGGGCGATACCTCCTTTAACGCAATACGTCCGGAGCAGGGGCATCAGCTCCCCGCCCCGGACGCTGTAAAAATCAAATACGAATCAAAATCAGTTCCTGCTGCGGCGGAATGAGGAATTCCGCGCCATGCTCGGTGACCACTACGTCCTCCTCGATGCCGATGCGGCCCTGCGGTACGTTGACGGAAGGCTCCACCGCAAAGGTGTTGCCTGCATCCAGCGGGGTATCGATCAGCGCGGGCATGTTGTAGCGGGGACGGCGGTTTGCCAGAATGGTGCCGCCGTCATGGGTCTGATGGCCCACCTGATGGCCCAGCGCAGCGTTCCAGGAATCAAAGCCCTCGTCCACGATCATGTGACGGGCCACCTGGTCCACCTGGAAGCCGGTCACACCGGGCTTCATGGCCTTTGCCGCCGCGGCGATGGCGTCTCGCACCAGATAGAAGGCCTTCTTCACGCTTTCGGGCGCGTCGGTCTCGTCATCCTTCAGGACGTAGTACATTCTTTGCAGGTCGCTGCAATAGCCGTCCTTGGACACGCCGTAGTCAATGTTGATGGTGTTGCCCTTCACAATGGGGGTCTCCACCACGCTCATGTGTCCGGAGGGAACGTTGGGGTCCACATCCACGCCGGGGCATTGGGCAGGCGTCCAGCTCATGCCGTAGCCATCGTTGTAGGCCACCTCATGCAGGAAGTTGAAAATATCCAGCGAGGTGGTGCCTTCCTTGCAGATGCTGGGAACCATGCGCATATACTTGTCCGCCTGACGGGCGCAGTCGCGAATTTTCTCCACCTGCGCGGGGGTCTTAATGCCCTTCACCTTGTTAACGATGGGGAAGGCGCTGACGATCTTGCCCTTAAAATTGCACTGCTTGAAGACCTTCTCCAGCATCTTGTACATGCCCACGGTCAGGCCGTCCGCCGCCGCGTCGTCGCTGGAATAATCCAGGGCCAGCACCTCGGGCTTCAGCCGGCCCAGCACCTCGGCAATGGTGTCCTCCATGGTGCCGGGATACATGACCACCTCGTCAAAGCCCTTGATGAGCTTGTAGCCCTCCACATCCAGCGGGGATACGATAGCGATGGCTTTGCCGGTCTTGGTGAAGATCAGCGCCGTGGCGATAATAAAATCCAGATCGCCCAGCACATGCAGGATCGGCTCAGACTTCATGATGGTCTCCCGGCCCGTGATCAGCCAGGCGTCCACGTTCTGTTCCTTCAGCGCCGCATAAACGATGGGCAGCTTTTCCGCATTCAGTTCCATGTCGAACCACCTCTCTGTAAGCTTTAGATTTTCTTGTTAAGACGGCTGGGCGTAGCATGCGCAGGAAACCGCCTTATCTCATTTTTCCATCGCAGGGGAAATTTTTCATGGACGAAAAATGAGATAAGGCGCCCCGCCCGCAGGCGGGGCAGCCGTGAATATTACCGGGAAAGCGCCTTACTGCGCAACGGAGGCATAGGACACATAGGTGTGACCAACAGGGTCAAAGCCGATGCCGCTCATGTTCGGGTTGCACAGGTACAGGCTCTTGTAGCCGAACACGGGGATGGTGTAGGCCTTGGTTTCCACCAGGTAGGTCTCGGCGTCGTGCAGCTTCTGCAGGCGCTCCTTAGCGTCCAGGCAGGCCTCAGCGTCGGCGATCAGGCCGTCGTAGGTTTCGTCGGTCACCACGGGCTTCTGCTGCGCGGAGGAGATCAGCATGCACAGGAAGGTGGTGGGGTCCATGTAGTCGGCGGACATAGCGCCGCGGGCCAGCTCGTAGTTGCCGTTTTCGTCACGGTCTGCGAAGAACACCTTGACCTCCGCGGTCTCGAAGGTCACCTTGATGCCGACGGCCTTCCACTGCTCCTGCATGACCTGGGCAACGGTGTTGTGCATGTTGTTGGCGTTGTACTTGTATACCAGGGTCAGGGGCTGACCATCCTTGTCCACAAAGCCGTCGCCGTCGGTGTCGGTCCAGCCGGACTCCGCCAGCAGCGCCTTAGCCTGCTCGGGATCATAGGACACCAGGGGATGCGCCTCGTCAGCCTCGGTACGGAAGTCGCCGTCCACGCCGGCAATGCCCTTGGGCACATAGCCGTACAGCGCGTAGTAAGCGTCGCCGGAATCCAGCGCTTCGCAGATCTGGTCACGATCCAAGGCCAGCTGCAGGGCGCGGCGGACGTTGTAATCGGTCAGGGCCTGCGCAGTGGACCAGTCGGCGCTGTTCATCTGCACATAGTAGTTGATCACGCTGTTGGTCTCGATCAGCTCGGGGCTGCCGGCATACAGCTTGGTTGCAACGGAAGCATCCACAGACAGGGCCAGGTCGACCTCGCCGGTCTGGAAGGCCATCAGCTGCGCGTCCATGTCCTCCATGACCTTCAGCACGATGTTCTGGGTCTTCACCTTATCGGCGAACACGAAGAAATCGTTCTTCACAAAGGTCAACTCGCTGTTCATCTGCAGGGAAACGGGCTTGTAAGCGCCGTTCACGGGCATGTCAGCGTTCAGCGCCCAGGTGGACTCATGCTCGGTGGCAACGTCCGCACGCACAGCGGTGAACACGTTGCTGGCCAGCAGCAGGGGGTAGTAGGTGCAGGGCTTGGCCAGGGTGATGGTGACGGTGTTGGCCTCATCGTCGGCAACAATGCCGATGTCGGTCATGTCCGCCACATCCGCGCCTTCATACTTGTCGGCGTTCAGCACATAGTCCTTGATGAAGTAGCTGTAGTAGGACAGCGCGGAACCCATGCCCAGGGAACGCTTGGCGGCGAAGGCATAGTCGGAAGCCTTCACGTCCACACCGTCGCTCCACTTGTTGCCGTCCACCAGCTTCAGGGTGTAGGTCAGGCCATCCTCGCTGACGGTGTAGCTTTCGCAGGCGCCGTTCACCAGGTCGCCATTCTCATCCATGGTAAACAGGGGCAGATAGATCATCTGAATGGGGGTCTCGGAAACACTGTCCGTGGCAATGCTGGGGTCGAGCATTTCAGGTTCGCCGCCCAGGGCAACGGTGAAGGTATCCTTCACAGCGCCTTCGGCAGACGCGCCGCACACGGCCAGACTCATCATCATAACCGCCGCAAGAACCAGGGCAACCAGTTTCTTCGCTTTCATGGGTGTCTCCTCCTCTTTCTTTGCTTACCGTTCGTACAGGAAGCAAGATACTTGTCTATTGCCAAGCTGAACCGGCTGGGGCTTTTCCTCCAGGCACCGCTTCGTGGCCTTGGGGCAGCGCGTTGCGAACGGGCAGCCCTTGGGGGCGTGAATGGGGCTGGGGATTTCGCCCTCCAGAATGATTCTGGAACGGGACTTGGCTTTTTTCGGATCCGGAATCGGAACCGCAGACAACAATGCAATGGTATAGGGATGCAGGGGATTGCGGTATACGTCGTCGCTGGGGCCGCTTTCCACAATGTGTCCCAGATACATCACGCCGATGCGGTCGGAAATGTGCTTCACCATGCTCAGGTCGTGGGCGATGAAAAGGTAGGACAGACCAACCTCGGCCTGAATCCTTTCCATCAGATTGACGACCTGCGCCTGAATGGACACGTCCAAAGCCGAAATCGGCTCATCGCAGACAATGAATTTGGGATTCAGCGCCAGCGAACGGGCAATACCGATGCGCTGCCGCTGACCGCCGGAAAACTCATGAGGATAGCGCCGCACATGGTCGGGCTTTAGGCCGACGATCTTCAGCAGCTCCACCACCCGGGCCTCCCGCTCCTCCTTGGTGTTGTAAATGTGGTGAATCTTCATGGGCTCGGCAATGATCTCACCGACGGTCTCCCGGGGATTCAGGGAGGCGTAGGGGTCCTGGAAGATCATCTGCATGTCCTTGTGAAAGCTCTTGAGTGCCTTGCCCTTCAGCTGGGACACATCCTTGCCCATGAATTCCACAGAACCCTCGGTGGGCTTGTACAGCTTTACGATGGTGCGGCCCAGGGTGCTTTTGCCGCAGCCGCTCTCGCCTACCAGGCCGAAGGTCTCATGGGGATACACGTCAAAGCTCACATCGTCCACGGCCTTGACGATCTGCTTGGGGGCGAACATGCCCTTGGTCACGTCAAAGTAGGTTTTCAGGCCGCGCACCTTCAGGATGGGATTTTCCTTCACTTCGCTCATTTTTTCGCCACCCTCTCATCGTGCAGCCAGCACTTGCATTGATGCGTCTCGGAGAAAACGGTCTCGCCGGGCTTGTAATCCTTGCAGACCCGCATGGCTTTCTCGCACCGATCCACAAAGGGGCAGCCCTTGGGGGGATTGAGCAGGTCGGGCGGGGAGCCGGGGATGGGGGTCAGGGGCTTGTCCTCGTCCTCATCCATGTTGTTTACGCAGTTCAGCAGACCCACGGTATAGGGATGCTTGGGATTGTAGAAAATCTCCTCGTCCGTGCCGGTCTCCACGATCTCGCCGCCGTACATGATGTTGATACGGTCGCACAGCTTGGCGACAACGCCCAGGTCGTGGGAGATCATCACCACCGAGGAGCCTTCCTCCCGGCGGATGCTGTCAATCAGCTCCAGCACCTGCGCTTGAATGGTCACGTCCAGCGCCGTGGTGGGTTCATCGGCAATGATGAGCTTGGGGTGGTTCGCCAGCGCAATGGCGATGACGATGCGCTGCCGCATGCCGCCGGAGAACTCGAAGGGATACTGGCGAATGCGCTTTTCCGGGGAGGGGATGCCCACCTGCTCCATCAGCTTCAGCGCACGGGCCTTGGCCTCGGCGCGGGTCAGGCCCTTGACGTGGTTCATCATCGGCTCGACCAGCTGCGTCTCAATGCGAAGCACCGGGTTCAGGAAGGTCATGGGGTCCTGGAAAATCATGCCCATGGTGTTGCCGCGAATGCCGCGCATCACCTTTTCATATTCACGCTTGCTGCGGAAGGCGTTGCGGGAAATTTCCTGCCCGTCAAACATGACGCTTGCACCTTCCTTGGTCACGCCGTTATCCGCCAGCAGCCCCATGATGGTGTACATGGACACGCTCTTGCCGGAGCCGGACTCGCCCACGATGCCCAGCACCTCGCCGGCGTTCACATGAAAGCTCACGTCCCGCACGGCCTTGACCATGCCCTGATCCGTATAAAATTCGGTGGATAGATGATTGACCTCCAACAGTGCCATGGTTCATCCTCCTCCTTATTTCTTCAGCGAGAATGCCTCGCCGATGCCGTCGCCGATGAAGTTGAGCGAAAGCACGGTCAGGCAAATCGCGGCAATGGGCCAAATGATCTGCACGGGATAGGTGAACACCAGGCTGCGGCATTCATTCGCCAGCAGGCCCCAGCTGGATTCGGGGGCGGTGATGCCGATGCCCACGAAGCTGAGGAACGCCTCGGTGAAGATGGCGGAGGGAACCATCATGGTCAGGCAGACGATGATGGGGCCCAGGGCGTTCACGATCAAATGCTTGAACAGAATGCGCTTGCGGGAGGCGCCGATGACCTGCGCTGCCAGGGAGAATTCCATCTCCTTCAGGGACATGACCTGCGTGCGCACCTGACGGGCCATCTGCACCCACGAGGTAATGCTGATGGCGATCAGCATGCTCTGCACGTTGTTGCCGAACACCATCAGGATCAGGATGATGTACAGCAGGTCCGGCACGGAGTAGATCACGTCGATGATACGCATCATGATGTTGTCCACCTTGCCGCCGAAGTAGCCTGCGATGCCGCCGTACAGGATGCCGATGCACAGGTTGATGGCGGCGGCGGCAAAGCCGATGGACAGGGAGATGCGGCCGCCGTACATCACGCGGACGAGGATGTCGCGGCCCAGTTTATCGGTGCCGAAGGGATGCTCCCAGCTGGGCATCAGGTTCTTGTTGGCAAGATCCTGTCCGTCGTAGGTGTAGGGGGAAAGCGCAGGCACCAGGATGACGCACAGCACCATCAGCGCCAAGAAGATCAGGCCGCCCACCGCCAGCTTGTTTTTGCGGAACTTGCGCCAGGTGTCCTGCAAAAAGGACTTCGGCTCAATGGCGATAAACTCGGAATTTTTTTCGCTGTCCGGCAGCTTTTCCAGCATGTGTGCATCCAGCACGGGCGGCTGTTCCACCGGGGCAGCATGTACGGTATTCTGCATGAGCGTCCCTCCTTTACTTGTCAAACTTGATCCGCGGGTCGATCAGCGCTGCGACCACGTCGGAGACCAGATTCATCAGGATCATCAGTGCGCCCAGGAAAATGGTCAGGCCCATGATCAGCGTGTAGTCACGGTTGCTGACGGAGCTGACAAATTCCTTGCCGATGCCGGGGATGGAGAACAGCGTCTCAATAACGAAGGAGCCGGTGAGCAGGCCCACCAGCATGGGGCCGCAGTAGGTGACCACGGGCAGCAGCGCGTTCTTCAGGCCGTGCTTGAGAATGACCATCAGGTTGCTGGTGCCCTTGGAACGGGCCAGGGTGATGTAGTCCTTGTTCATCACGTCTGTCAGGGAGCTGCGGGTCAGGCGGGTGATCATGGAAATGGGGCTGAGGGCCAGGGCAAACGCCGGCAGAATATAGTGCTTGGGGGTGCTGAGGCCCGCCAGCGGCAGCCACTTCAAATTCACGCCGAACAGGATCATCGCCAGCATGGCCAGCAGGAAGCTGGGGAAGCTCACGCCGAAGGTGGCAAGAATGGTGATGATGCTGTTTGCCACGCGGCTTTTGGTCAGCGCCGACACCATGCCGAAGCCGATGCCCACCACCAGCGCAATGACGAAGGCCACCGCGCCCAGCCGTGCCGTCACGGGCGCATCCTGCGCAATGATGGAGATGACGGTCTGACCGGTCTTCTTAATGGACTCGCCGAAGTTGCCCTGCAGCGCATTGCCCATGTAGGTCAGGTATTGCTCCAGAATGGGCTTGTCCAGACCGTACTGCTCGTTGAGCTTTTCCATCTGCGAGGGGGACATGGCTTTATTCTCCCGGGAAAAGGGGTTGCCGGGGATTGCCTTCATCATAAAGAAGGTGATGGTTGCCAGCACCAGCAGGGCCACAACGCCCATCAGCAGGCGCTTGACGATGTATTTACCCATGCTTCTCTCTCCTTAGCCAATCAAGTACAGCTCCTGCTGCGGGGGTACCAGGAATTCCGCGTGATCCTTGCGGACGACCACGTCCTCCTCCAGGCCCACATGCCCGCGGCTGGTCTCTACGCCGGGCTCCAGCGTGAAGCAGAAGCCCTCGCGCAGGGGGGTGTCGATCAGGTCGGGGCGGTTGTAACGGGGCTTGCGCGGTCCCAGCAGCGGGCCGCCGTCGTGGGCCACACGCCCGATCTGATGGCCCGTGGCGAAACCGTAGGAATCATAGCCGCCTGCCAGAATGTTGTCCCGGCACACGGTGTCCACCTGATTGCCGGTCACACCGGGCTTCAGAAAGTCCGCCGCCATCTGAATGCTGTCCCGCACACAGTAGAAGGCCTTCTTGACCTCCTCGGGCGCGTCGGTCTCACCGGGCTGAAGCAGGTAATACATGCGCTGCATGTCGCTGCTGTAGCCGTCCACCATGATGCCGAAGTCCACATTCACCACGTCGCCGGCCTTCACGGGGAAATCCGGCGCACCCATGTGACCGTTGGGGCAGCCGAAGCCGCTGAACACGCCGGGGTTGCAGGACGCGGGCCAGGAGTAGCCCACATGGCGGCGCTTGACCTCCTCGGTGAAGAAGGCGTAAATGTCCTTGCAGTTCATGCCGGGACGAATAAAGTCCTTCGCCGCGTCGAAAATTTCCTGGGTGATCTCGCAGGCGCGGCGCATTTTGCGCAGCTCCTCTTCATTCTTAATTCCCTTCACCAGATTGACGATGGGCTGCGCGGAAACGACCTCGCCCTGGAAGCCCGCCACCTCGAAGGCCTCCTGCAGCAGCTTGTACATGCCCATGGACAGGCCGTCGCTGGCAGGATTGTTTTCGGAGAAATCCAGCGCAATGCGTTTGGGTGCCTTCTTGGCAATGTATTCGCCCAGGGACTGGGTGAAGCTCACCGGGAAGGAGATGGTCTCGGTGAACACCCCAGCGTTGATGTAGCCGTTCACATCCAGGGGCGTGCATACGGCGCAGGAGGTGCGATCGCGGTTGAACACCAGCGCGGTGCGTCCAATGAACTCCGCATCGCCCATAACGTCCAGCACAGGCTCGCCGTTCGTTGCGGATTCCTGTCCGGCGACGATCCACATGTCCAAGTCGTTTTCTTCCAGCGCCTGGTATGCAATCTCGATCTTTTCCTTGTAAAACATCGTCTGCTCCTCCTGCCTTCCTTTGCCCCCACCGTGAACGATTTTCGCATAAGCACGAATCTTTGCGGAGGTTGCCTGTGAATGATACGGATATTGTGGAAATTCACAGCCGCCTGTGGAACCACACGGGGCTGTGAATGAAATTATTTATAGTACATCAACCGCCGCTTGTCAACATATTTCCACGGTGTTAGGTCATAAAAACACAAAAAATACAGAAGCCCTGCCTGCGTGAATCTGGCAATAATCCATGTTTTAAGCCCGCTTCAGCATACATGGGCGAAAAGGCATGAATGCTATATTGCATAATGAACAAATATTTATTCATTCGTGGGGCTGAATAGACGCTTTTCACAAAAGCACGAACATTATAACGGAGTAAAGTGCAAAATACTACCGATTTACATCCTGCTGGGGGAGATGGAGGGGGCGAGTTGTATACAATGTTCGCTTTTGGGAAGGGGACTTTGGGGGACGGAACCTCTCCGGCCCCTTCGGGGCCACCTCCCCTTTCAGGGGAGGCTTTTGGTTCAGGGGTGACATGAGACTTTTAGTGCAGGTAACTTTTGGCGGCTTACGCCTGCTCTAAGCGACAAGGCGTTCCGGCGGCTGTATACGGTCAGCCGACGGAATGCCATGGAGCGGAACCGAAGGCGGCTCGGGTTGTGTCCCCCTGGGAAGGCTCCGATCCAGGCGATGGCTGGGGGCAGCCATGGGGTCCGGGGGCAAGCCTTAGCCGCATGGAAATTTTGGCTGGCCCCCGGGCGGTTTTGCCCACTTTGCCCGAGTGCAAAGTGGGTCGTCCGTCCGCAGACGGACGAAATACTCTCCAGCAACAGATTGCAGCGCGGGGGTGTGCCGCCTTGCCTAGGGAATGTAGCCGTAATTCTATGAAGCTACCGAATCCCTCAGCGAGTGAGTATATCTTCCACCACCCACCTTCCGATGGGCGGTCCCCCTCCTTCTGTGGAAGGAGGCAAGTTAAAAGTCTCGCGCTGGCGCGGGGATGCGGCTTGCTTGACATTCATGCTGCATGGTAAACTCATAATTAGGGTGCGGCTGGACTGCCTGCTCATTGTGCATACAACCTCAAAATCTCCTCACCCTGCACCTGTGCAGAACCACACAAAAAACTCGGCAGCTTTCCTTTTCGAAAGCTGCCGAGCTGCCTTTGCCCTTCCTACACGATTCCCGTTAAATCCACAAGGATCACATCATCGCCGATTTTGCAAATATTCCCCCAGGGGATCACCACACCGCATTTTTCCCCGCGCAGTAAATCCCAGAAGCGAAACTCGCCCGGCACGACCAGCGCTGTCACGCGCCCGTCCAGCGAATCAAATTCAAGATCCATGGGCTTGCCGATGCAGCGCCCGTCCAGCGTGTTGACAACATCCTTTGCCTTCAGCTCCCCAAGGGTCATGCGCCCCACCTGCCTTTGCTGTGCAGGATATGCGCGCAAACCGGGAAACATGAACGTCAGCTTCCTTATCGACCCACGGTCGGAGTAGGGCATGTTCCCGTCCAGCAGACCAAGGCGCAGCACACGGTCACGCTCGTCCAACCACTGCTGCTCGGCATCAGTGAGCTGCATGCTGCTCAGGGTGGCGTTGTGATATTTGTGGACAAGGCAGGTCACACGTATTTTTGTCATAAGCGCCCCTCATATCTTTCAAACGATCCCAATGGGCGGTAAGACATATCCTTTCCCGGAAATAAACAGACCCAAAAGGACTTGCTTACCATCGTTATAAAGCACACAAACAGGATTTGCAAGGAAAAGCGCGGATATTGTCGAAGGACAAACGAAAAAAGCAGACAAAAAACAATCGGGAGACAGCGATTGCCTATAAGCTGAAGCAGGCGAAAAATCTTTTGCCGTGATTCGGAAAAGCATCGAAGGCTTGCAGCACAAAAAATGCGGGGGAAGGCAGCCTTCCTCCGCAGGAACAGGAAGCTTTCTTCCTGTCAGTCCTTTTTTTCGTTTTTGACCTGAGATTCCAGCTCCCGCACACGCTTTTCCAGCAGGGCAAGCTGCTGGGTCAGGGCGCGGTTCTTTTCATTGTCCCGGGAGACGATGCATGTCAGGTTGAACAGCATGATCAGCGTCAGGAATGCAAACCCGGTGAAGATCATGTTGATGGGCAGATCAATGCCCACCAACCCCGCCAGGCTGTAAATGAGCTGGGGGAACATGACCATGATGAGCATGATGAGCAGCATGAACATCCACAAGAGGGAGTAATTCAGGCTCAGACGCTTGCGGTGGATCAGCCGCACCGCCACCACGAAATACACCAGCACCATGATGAACAGCACCAGACGAAAACGGTCGCTCATGCCTTGGCCCCCTTTCGATGGCTCAGCCGCGCGCTGGCAAGCAGGATCGCCAGCGATACCTTGACCATGTAATGCAGGCTTTTCAGCGCCCGGATAGAGCTTACGCCGCCCTGCCGCTCATTCATGCGCACAGGCACCTCCGTCACCCGCTTGCCGATGGAAAGCGCGGTGACGATGGCCTCAGGTTCCGGGTAATCCTGGGCGTAATTCTGCGCGAAGTAGGCCGTCAGCTCCGGCCCGCAGGCGCGGAAGCCGCTGGTCACATCCTTGATGACGTGGCCTGTTCCCAGCCGGATCAGCCCGCTGATCCAGCGGATGCCCGCCCGCCGCATGGCCGAGGACTGAAAATTCTCCTTGTCCGGCACAAGAAAGCGGGAGCCAACCACCATGTCGGCCTCGCCGTGCAGGATGGGCGCGATGAGATCGGCAATGCAGTCGGCCCGGTGCTGCCCGTCGCCGTCAAACTGCACCGTAATGTCATAGCCATGCTCCACCGCGTATTTATAGCCCGTCTGCACCCCGCCGCCAATGCCCAGGTTGATGGGCAAATCAAGATAATTCGCGCCCTGCTGACGCAGAAGGTTCCGCGTGTTGTCCCGGGAGCAGTCGTTGACCACCACATAGTCCGCCTGCGGGCAGTGCGTCTGCAAATCTGCAATGGTTTTCAGAATGGATGCTTCCTCGTTGTAGGCGGGGATGATCACCAGCAGCTTAGCCACCTTATACCTCCGTATCTGTTGTGGATGACGCAGCGCACGAAACGCTTTGCCAGTGCGCTGCCTTTGTCTCTGATTATGCCCCTGCCGCCTTGCCGGGGTCCTGTGCCGCTTCCGCTGGGGGAATGGCGCTGGGGTCTGCCTTGGCTCGATTCGCCACGGCCTCCCGCACCAGCTGATAGATTACCGACACCACGGGGATGATCAGCACCATGCCGGGGATGCCCGCCAGCGCGCCGCCCAGGAACACGCCCATCAGCGTGACGTAGGCGGGCAGGCCCACCGAGCCGCCCACAATGTGGGGATAGATCACGTTGCCCTCGATCTGCTGGGCCAGCACGAACCATACGGCAAAAATGACCGCCTTGCTGGGGTCTGCCATGACGATCATGGTAAAGCCGATGAAAAAGCTCATGTACGCGCCGACAAAGGGGATCAGCGCCAGCACCGCCGTCAGGCAGGCCAACGACACCGCGTAGGGGATACCCAGCACCATCATGCCCAGGAAAAGCATGGCGCCGAGGATCGCCGCCTCCAGGCACTGGCGGGAGATGAAAATGCTGAACGTCCGAATGAACATCTGGCCCACCCGGCGCATTTCGTCTGCCGCCCTGCGCGGCACAAAGGCATACAGCACGGCATAGAACTGCCGCTTGACCCGGTTCTTGTTTGCCAGCAGGTAAATGGCCAGCATCAGGGACATCAGTCCGCTGGCCACCGAGCCGACCACGCTGGCGGCTGTGGAGATCGCCGTTCCCGCCAGGCTGCCCAGGTTTTGGGAGGCCCACTGGATGATCTCCGCGATCTTCTCATTGACGATGTTGGGATCCAGCCCCGCCTTCGCGGCATAGGAACCGATCAGCGCGGAATTATCCCGCACCAGCGCGATCACGCCGTTGAGCGCCGCGAAAAACTGCGGCAGAATGTACTGCACGACGATCATGACCACAATGGGCATGATGAGAATGGTCAGCACCAGCGCTAGCGCCGTGCGCCCCTTCTCGCCCAGCTTGCCCTTGTGATCCGCCCGTGCAAACAGGTTTTCAAAGCCGCGCATGGGTACGTTCAAAATCAGCGCGAACGCACCGCCCAGCAGGATGGGCGACAACAGTCCGAAAAAGCCCATCACGCCCTGCCAAAGGTCGCTCAGGTGCGTCAGCGCCGCAAACAGCGTCACGCCAAAGGCAATCAGCAGCAAATGCTGCCGAAAGGCACGGTCTCCCTTCAAGCCGGTCAGCCTCCCTTCTAAGCCAGGTTGCTTCATCCTAACGCATTTCCCGATAAAAAGCAAGCGCGGGACATTTCCTGCCCACGCTTGCGCTTTGCTGTTGGGGGTTCTTTCAGGTGCCTTACTTCTGCGCGCGCAGCTTTTTCGCCGCGTCCACCGCATAGTCCACCATGGCGATGAGCGCCAGCGCCACCGCCAGCCACAGCACCCAGGTATCCACCGGCACCGCGATGGCGGTAAACTCCTTGTGCCAGAAGCTGAGGATCAGCGCCGCAATGAACGCCACCTGTGCCGATTTGCCCAGCATGTTGCTGTACACCACAATGTCCCGGCGAAGCATGAACGCTCCGCCGATAATCATCATCAGCTCCTTGCACATGACGATGATGAAGGCCACCAGCGGGAAAATGCCTGTGATGGTCTGGCACAGCAGCGCCGTCAGCACCATCACCTTGTCCGCCAGGGGGTCCATCAGCTTGCCGAAGGCGGTGATCTGGTTATGCTTCCGGGCCAGGTAGCCGTCCAGAAAGTCCGTCACGCTTGCCGTGACGAAGGTGATGAACGCCCACTTTTCATGCCCCGTGCAGTAAAAGGCCACAAAAACGGGAATCAGCACCAGCCGCAGCATGGTCAGCACGTTCGGCACATTCCAAATGTCCACAAAATACTTGTCGATGCTTGCCCGCAGGGATTGCTTCTTTGCCAATGCTCTTCGATCCTTTCCCGGGCTTGCGCCCTGCTTATCCCAGGGTGTGTTCTGAAATGCTCCAGGCGGCGTCCTTGGCGGCTTTTCAAGCACTGCTCTGGGCTGCACCTGGTTCATGCAGAAGCTCACCCCAGAAAAACCGTTTCGCCGCCCATATCCTCTACAACGGCGCACACCTTGCGCAGCGCCTGCGCCGTCTCATTCGACCCCAGGTCGGCGATCCACAGCCGGGGCGCGGCCTGCTGCTCCGACAGGCAGTCGTGCAGCGCGTCGGCGTTTTTGCCGTAATGCGCAGGCAGGTGCATCATATGCTGAAGCGCTGTGTGCAGCGCATCGGCGGAAGCGTAGTCTCGTCCGTCCAAATAGAAGGTTGTCATCAGCGGTCTCCACCTTTTTTCAAACTGTAGCAATGCTACATTCAGCAGGAAACAGTATAGCATGAACGCCTGCCCGGAAAAACCCACAAAATGCGGTTTTGGGTCAAGGCTGCTGCGGTTTTTGCACAGCGGTATCCACCTGCGGTGTTAAAAGTGCCACATGGGGCTGACAGGGCAGGTCCCCTGCGGTGACGCGCAGCAGCGGCAGACTTACCGCGCCCTGGGGATAAAGCCCCGTGAAGTCCTCTGCCGGGGCGATGGGCCAATCCGCCGTGTACGAGGTACGGTAGTGCATGGGCAGGATGACCCGGGCGTGCAGGTCGGCGGCAACGTCCCGCGCGGTAGCAGCGTCGATGGTGTAGAAGCCGCCCACCGGCAGCATCAGCACATCCACCGGGGCCAGGGCCTCCCGCTGCGTCTTTGTCAGCGGATGGCCCAAATCGCCCAGGTGCGCCACCCGCAGCCCCTCCGCCTGCAACAGGAACAGCAGCGTACTGCCGCGCTTTGCGCCCTGCACCTCGTCGTGAAAGGCAGAAACCGCCGTCACCGTCACGCCGCTTTCCAGCGTGTAGGTCCCCGCTTCGCGGATGACGCGGGGTTGCCCGGCGATGGTCTCCACAGCGCTGTGATCGTGATGCCCATGGCTGACCAGCACCACATTCGCAGCAACGGGGGTGACGGGATAGCCGGAGTTTTCATCATAGGGATCGGTGACAATGCGCAGGCCGCTGTCCAGCTCCAGCAGGAATTTTGCATGTCCCAGACAGGTTATCAGCATGAGGGTTCCTCCTTTTTCAGCGCGGCGCGCACCCAGGGCAGCAGCGCACCCGGCAGCGCCGCATGTGTCCGCAGAAGAGCGGAACAGCGGCGGCACAGCTCGTTCGCCCAGGCCTCCAGGCTGCGCTCGCCCGCTTCTTCCGCCTTTATCAGCGCCAGCACGTCCGCTTCCGATGCTTCTCCGTCGGGGTGCAGCGTCAGCACATGATGCAGTCTGCGCAGGTTAGGAGCGTTCAGGCCAAAGCCCGGCGCGTCCGTCAGGGGCGGGGCGGCAAGGGGCGGCGTCAGCTCCAGAAAATCGCCCGTGGGCAGCACACGCCAGCCCGCTGTCCGCAGCGTCTGTGCAAAGGCCTCGCAGACCTCTGTGGTCGCGGCCCGGGGCAGATCGGTGGTCAGCAGTGCGTCCGCCCGCAGGGAGCGGCGCAGAAAGGGCTTGCGGCGGCTTTCTGCATGGGACAGGGCCAGCGCCGCCTGCTGCCGGGCCATCGTCATCAGCATGGAAGCTGCTCTGAGTTGGCAGCATAGGTCAGGCGCAGCTCGTGCATGGCGGCAAAGCTGCCCTGCATGTCCAGCTGGTATTCCAGAATGATCTTGCCCTTTTCCGGGGCCATGTTTACATCCACGCGGGTGGCGAACACCGCCATGCTCAGCGCACCGTAGGGCGTTTGGTACGCGCCCTCAAAGCGGTGATCCTTTTTGAATACCATGGTGGTACCATATGCGCCGGAGCGGCTCATCAGCACTCGTCCCTTGCCCACCAGCAGCGTAATGTCCGAGGTATCGCTGCTGTCCGGCTGGGTCTCGGTATAGGTCAGCTTCCAGCCCTCCTTCAGGGGGTACAGGCTGCCCGTAGTCATCAGGTCCACCGTTTCATCATCGCCGACCGCGCCGCCAAAGGCGCGCCCGGAAAGCGTCATCAGTACAGGTATCGGTTCCATGTGTTTCCTCCTTGCGGGGTATCTGCAAGCATTATAGCACATTTGGGCGCATCCGCAAAAGCCCCTGAAGCATTCGCCTGTCTCTGTTGCCCTTGACGATGCGGCGCTCCCTTTGCTATACTGGCTCAGGCATAAGGAGGAGCATCACATGCAGCAGGAGATCTTTTCGCGGGAGGCGCTGCTTATTGGGCAGGATGCGGTGGACACGCTGGCGAAGCGCCGGGTCGCGGTGTTCGGCGTGGGCGGCGTAGGCGGCTACACGGTGGAGGCGCTGGCCCGGGCAGGCGTGGGTGCGCTGGACCTGATCGACGCGGACACCGTGAGCCTGAGCAACCTGAACCGTCAGCTCATCGCTACGCTGGACACGGTGGGGCAGCGCAAGGTGGACGTGCTGGCGGAGCGCATCAGCCGCATCAATCCGGCCTGTCAAGTGACGTGCTATCCCATGTTTTATCTGCCGGAGAACGCCGATACCATCGACCTGGCCCGCTATGACTATGTGGTGGACGCCATCGACACGGTAAGCGCCAAGCTGGAGCTGGCCCGGCGGTGCAGCGCCCTGCAGGTGCCGCTCATCAGTGCCATGGGCGCAGGCAACAAGCTCGATCCCAGCAAATTTGTGATCACGGATATTACGAAAACCACCACCTGCCCGCTGGCGCGGGTCATGCGCCGGGAGCTGCGCAAGCGCGGTGTGAACCATCTGACCGTGTGCTACTCCACCGAGGAAGCGCACATCTGCACCGATGCGCAGGGTCAGCGTATCCGCACCCCCGGGAGTATCAGTTTTGTACCCGGCGTGGCGGGCCTGATGATCGCAGGCGAAGTGGTGCGAAAGCTGACAGGCATCTAAAAGCCTTGCCCTGATGCCGAACGATGGACCGTATCCCGTACAACGAAGCACCCGCATACCAAAAGGCTCCCTCCGCAGAGGGAGCTGTCAGCCGCCAGGCTGACTGAGGATATTCTTCTTGCCGGGGAACCGCGCACTTCATCGAAGCCCGCTGTTCCCCGGCTTTCATTTTATGAAGAGCGAACTTTTGCAAAGACACTGAAACAGCAGCGGATGCAGTGCTGCTTCGCTCACGTTACCCTAAAAGCTGAAACAGCTCCGCAGGCTGCGTGATCACGGCCTCCGCGCCGCTTTGACGCAGCTCGTCCTCCTTGCGGAAGCCCCACAATACGCCTACCGGGTGCATGCCCGCACGGCGGGCGCATTCCATGTCCACGGAGGTGTCGCCCAGGTAAACAAACTCCTCCGGGGGAATATCCAGCGCTTTGGCGATCGCCAGCGCCCCGGCAGGGTCGGGCTTGATGGGTACGCCCTCCTGCTGTCCGCGCACGATGGCAAAGGGGATCTCTGGGAAATAATGCGCCACCACATGCACGGTGTCTGCATGGGGCTTATTGGAAAGCACCGTCAGCTGAAGGCCGCGGCGGTGCAGCTCCGCCAGCATGGCGGGAATGCCGTCATAGGGACGGGTCGTCACCTGATTATGCGTCTCATACCAGGCCTGATAGGTCTGGCGCACAGGCTCTGCAAGCTCCTGACGGTCGCGCACGGCGCGCTGCGCCAGAATTTTTGCGCCGTTGCCCACCAGATATTTGTAATCTTCCACCTGCCATGTGGGAAGCTGGTGGGCGGTCAGGGCGCGGTTCATTGCGTCGGCAATGTCTTGCAGGGTGTTGGTCAGCGTGCCGTCCAAATCGAACAGCGCGGCGCGAATGTGTTTCATGGGGACATCGACCTCCGAATAAAGGTTGCGCACCCGGCGCATGCTAGCATGCAGCAAGACAAGACGGGGGGCGCGTACATCGTGAAGGAACAGGGGAAGAAGCAGGGCATCGGCAATCGGCAATTCTGGCTGGGGCTGGGTACCATGGTGCTGCTGGCGTTGGTGATGGTCATCGGCCTGACGCCGCGCCCGCAGGAAAGCGAGGAGCCGCAGGCTGAGAACATTGCCCAGGTGGACGCGGCGGACACACGCCTTGCCGCCGCCTGTCAAGTGGTGCAGCGCATGACCTATGCAGCCTGCGGGCATGAGGTCACCCGCCGTCAGCCCCTGCCCCAGGAGTTGGTGGGCAAGGGCCGTGCCGAGGCCGAGACCGCCTATGACACCTGGCAGATCACCGCCATCAGCGCCAACGAGCTGTCCATGGAGCAGCAGTTTGATTTCTGCTGCCCGGAGCATCAAATGCTGATGCCCGATGCTTCCGGGGTGCTGTGCGTGTTTGAAAACCGTTACGGGGATGCGCTGGCGCTGGTGCGCTCGCTGGAAACGCCCCTCTCTGCACTGCCCGAAAGCGTGCAGGAGGAGGTGCGTCAGGGCAAGGTCTTCGACACGGCGGAGGAGCTGGAACGGTGGATGGAAAGCATCGAGAGCTGAGGAAAAATCAGTTCAGGGTAAAGGTGCCGTCCTCCTCCACGTCCATCTGCGCATCATAATAGGCGGTCAGGGCGCGGATCATCAGGGGAATGTCCTCCACACCAGCAGTCTCGTAGGAGGAGTGCATCGCCAGCTGCGGCAGACCGATGTCCACGGTGTTCATGGAGGTCTGGGTGTTGGCGATGTTGCCCAGGGTGGAGCCGCCCAGCATGTCGCTGCGGTTGGCGAAGTGCTGCACGGGAACGCCCGCCTGACGGCATACCTCGGCGAAGATCGCCGCAGATACAGCGTCCGTGGTGTACTTCTGGTTGGCGTTGTGCTTGATGACCACGCCGCCGTTCATGTAGGTGCGGTTCTCTGCATCGTATTTTTCAGGATGGTTGGGATGTACTGCGTGGGCGTTGTCTGCCGAGACCATAAAGCTGCGGCTGATGAGCGCCCGCAGGGTGTTTTCTCCTTCCGCCTGGACGGCGGCGATACGGGCCAGCACATCCCGCAGGAAGGTGGAGGCTGCGCCCTGCTTAGTGCCGCTGCCGACCTCCTCATTGTCAAACAGCGCGTAAACATTCACATGCCCCTCGGCCTGCTGGGCTTGGACAAAGGCCGCCAGCGACGTATAGGAGCATTCCAGATCGTCAATGCGGGGGCTGGAGAAGAATTTGTTTCCCGCGCCCCAGATCGTGCCGGGGGTGCGGGCATAGAGGAACAGATCGCTGCCCACAATATCCGCCGGGTCTGCGCCGCAGGCCGCGGCAATCTCCTGCATCAGCATACCCTTGGCACTGCCGTCCCCATACAGGGGCAGCAGATCTACCTGGGGGTTGAACTTATAGCCGTCGTTCATGTCCCGGCAGAAGTGGATGGGCAGGTTGGGAATCAGCACTGCGTCCCGGCCCAGATCGACCAGCCGGGTGACGAGCTTGTCTTCCTGGCGCACCAGCACCCGGCCCGCAATGGACAGGGGGCGGTCCAGCCAGGTGGACATGATCATGCCGCCGTAGCGCTCCACGTTCAGCCGCAGATAGGTATCCGCCACAGGGCTTTCCGCATGGGGCTTGAGCTTGAACACGGGAGAGTCGCTGTGACTGGCAACGATGCGGAAGGGCCCCACACCCGCGCGAGGCATGGTGAAGGCGATCACCGAGGACAGGTTGCGGGTGACGTAATACTTGCCGCCGGGGACCAGCGACCAGGCGTCCCGCTCCTTCAGGGGCTGAAAGCCGTTTTCCTCCAGCAGGCGGGCGGCGGTGTTCACCGCGTGAAAGGCGCTGGGGCAGGTCGCTACAAATTGCAGGAATCCCTGAGCATCCGATGTATACATGGCATATCCTCCTACTTTTAAGCCGTTCATGCGCGGGGAGCGTCCTTCGGGGGCTGCTCCTCGCGCTTCTTTTTATCCAGATAGATCATCAGCACCGCTACGTCCGCCGGGGAAACGCCGGGGATGCGCCCGGCAGCCGCCAGTGAATGGGGGCGCTGGGCCGCCAGCTTTTGGCGGGCCTCCAAGCGCAGCCCGGTGATCTCCGCATAGGGGGTGTCCTCGGGCAGCAGGGTGCTTTCCATGGCGCGGGCCTTGTGGATCTGCGCTTCCTCCTTGGCGAGATAGCCCTCGTATTTCAGGGCAATCTCCGCCTGCTCCTGCACATTGGGGGCGTAGTCCGCCGTTTCGGGGGCCAACTCCGTCACGTCCGCCAGCGTAATGTTGGGGCGGTGCAGCAGGTCCGCCGGGGTCAGGGGCGCGGCAGGCGTTGGCTGACCATGGGCGGTAAGCCATGCGTCCCGCGCAGGGGCGGGCGGCAGACTGGTTTTGCGCAGATAGGCGGTGAGGCGCTCCGTCCCCTCAGCTTTGCGGCGGGTGCGTTCCATGCGCTCCTCCGTGGCAAGCCCTGCGTCATAGCCCAGCTTGGTCAGGCGCAGGTCAGCGTTATCCTGCCGCAGGTACAGCCGATGCTCTGCCCGGGAGGTCATCATGCGGTAAGGCTCGTCCGTTCCCTTTGTGGTCAGGTCGTCTGTCAGCACGCCGATGTAGGCCATATCCCGGGTGAGGATCAGCGGCGGCTTGCCCAGCAGGGAAAGCGCCGCGTTCATGCCCGCCAGCAGCCCCTGACAGGCCGCCTCCTCATAGCCGCTGGTGCCGTTGATCTGCCCCGCGAAGTACAGCCCCGGAATGCGCAGGCTTTCCAGCGTAGGCCGCAGTTCCCGGCTGTCGATGCAGTCATATTCGATGGCGTAGGCCAGGCGGGTCAGCTCGGCATGCTCCAGCCCCGGCACGGAGCGGTACATCTCCCACTGCACATCTTCGGGCAGAGAGGTGGACATGCCCTGCACATACCATTCCCGGCTGGCCATGCCCTCCGGCTCCAGAAATACCTGATGCCGATCCTTGTCCGCAAATTTGACGATTTTGTCCTCGATGCTGGGGCAGTAGCGCGGCCCGGTGGAGTGGATCTTGCCGCTGTACAGGGGCGCGCGGTACAGGTTTGCGCGGATAATGTCGTGGGTGTGGGGCGTGGTCCATGTCAGGTAGCACATCTGCCGGTTGACAAGGGTCTTGTCCGTTAGAAAGGAAAAGGGCGTAACAGGTTCGTCGCCCGGCTGGGGCGTCATGGCGTCAAAATCGATAGTGCGCACGTCTACCCGGGCGGGGGTGCCTGTCTTGAACCGCCGCAGGGTGAAGCCCAGGCGGCGCAGTCCGCCGGAAAGCCCCGTGGCGTTCATCAGCCCCTGTGGGCCGCCGCTCCAGGTCGTTTCACCGATGATAATGCGGCTGTCCAGATACACGCCGCTGGCGACCACCACGGCCTTGCAGGGAATGCGCTGGCCTGTCAGGGTGGTAACGGCGCATACGCGCCCGTTTTCCGTCTCGATGGACATGACCTCGCCCTGGCGCAGCGTCAGCCGCGGCTGAGACATGAGCGCCTGCCGCATGCGGTTTTGATAGGCTTGCTTATCCGCCTGGGCGCGCAGGGAATGCACCGCAGGCCCCTTGGCGGTGTTCAGCATGCGGGATTGCAGAAACGTATCGTCAATGGCGCGGCCCATTTCGCCGCCCAGGGCATCCAGCTCCCGCACCAGATGCCCCTTGGCGGTGCCGCCGATGACTGGGTTGCAGGCCATCAGCGCCACGCCGTCCATGTTCAGGGTAAGCAGCAGGGTATCCAGGCCCATGCGCGCGGCAGCCAGCGCCGCCTCGCAGCCCGCGTGTCCCGCGCCAATAACCACCAGATCCGGCACACGCTTCGCCTCCTTGATGAAAAAATACGCCCTATTATAGCACATGCCGCCGGGACAGGAAAAGAGCACCATGAAAATCGCCGCTGCAAAAAGGAAGGAAAAGCCATTTTCTTACATAAAAAGGCTTTTTTTATCAAAGAAAAAAGAAAAGTGTGTAAAAGACTTGACTTTTTTGCTTTCTTTGATACACTACCTGTAATCAAATAAAAAAGAACCGTCGATGCACATATTTGCATAGAAGGGCTTTTTACGTATTTTGAATGCGAGGTAGCAAGGTATGAAGAAAGCCGCTTCTGTTTTTTTGCGTGCGGAAATCACCCCCATGGACGTGGAACGAATGATCCACTGGATGGAAAACCCCGAGGTCACCCGCTATCTGAACGAGGACGCGCAGGTTGCCGCATCGCTGCGCCAGCTGGTGCGCACTGTGCCGGGGCCGATGCTGACATGTCGGTTCAACCAGGGCGGGCGGTTTTTCCTGGCCTGTCATGAACAGGAGGGGGCCATTGGCTATGTGCGCCTGCGCCATCTGTCCCCGGAAGGCATGGAGACCGTTTATGTGATTGGCGAGGACGCGCTATGGGGGCAGGGGTACGGCAAAAGTGCGCTGCGCCTGGCGCTGGCGCACGGCTTTTTGCAGGAGCGGGCTTCGCACATGGTGGCGAAGGTGCATGCGGAGAATGTGCGCTCGCTGCGGGCAGTGAGAAGCTGCGGCTTTCGGGAGACGGGGACGTATGGAGAATTGACACACTATCGGATGACGGTGGAGGAATATTTGAAGGGCTTGCGGTGAAAGGGCAGCTTGCGGCAGCATTTTTCCGTAACTGCATCAGGGCGGATTCTTGCCACCATCCGCAGGACGGATGGTGGAGGATAAACTCATCCGCTGGAGGAGCGAATAGTTTATCAAGTCACAGCCAATTACATAGTCCTAGCGGCACACCACCGCGCTGGGATGCCAGCTAGAGAGCGTTTCGTCCGTCTGCGGACGGACGACCCACTTTGCACTCGGGCAAAGTGGGCAAAGCCGCCCGGGGGCCAGCCAAATTTTCCATGCAGCTAAGGCTGGCCCCCGGACCCCATGCTTGCCCCCAGCCATCGCCTGGATCGGAGCCTTCCCAGGGGGACACAACCGGGGTCTCCTTCAGTTCCGCTCCAAGGCATTCCGCCGGCTGACCGTATACAGCCGCCGGAACGCCTTGTCGCTTAGGCCAAGCATACGCAGCCAAAGTTACCTGCCCTGGAAAGCCCATTGCGCAGCATAGGTGCAGAAAAGCCACACCTCGCACCAAAAGCCTCCCCTGAAAGGGGAGGTGTCCCGAAGGGACGGAGAGGTTCCGTTCCACCACCACATTCTTCCTTAGAAGGAGGTGGTGGAAGATCCCCCCTTCGCCAAAACATCAAATAGCTTTTTCATCCCCATCGCCACCAGCCCCTCCACGCCCCTTATACTTCACGCACGCCCCCCATGCTAACCCGCACCTCATCACCCGCTTCAACCCACAAATTCCCGCTATCCTCGCAGACAGGATAAGCGCGCCCTGTCAGCCACTGCCCGTTGACCATGCACTCCACCACCGTACCATCCACGGCAAGGAACAATTCATTATGCTTCTCCCGCAGCGGCACATGGCGGGTAATAGGAGCTTTTCCGTAAGCGAGATCAAGGCTGGCATGAGTCAGCGTTAAGGTCAATTCCCCAGCGGGAGTCAACGTCAGTGCGGTTTGCTCTTTTTCCCCTGCAAGCAGCGTCCAGCACAGCGGCTTGGTCAGATGGTCAAAGGCTGCGTGAAGCAATACATGCTGGCCATTCGCCGTCAGATGATGCTTGCCGGGGGCGAGCGTATGGCTTTCCCAATGTGCGGCAAGTGTGTCTATGGTATCCAGCGGACGGACCATCAGGTCGCCATTTTCCAGCGTCAGGATGCGGGGAAGGGACATCATGCCCCGCCAGGTGCGGCCTGCGGCTGCTCGCGTTTCGTCCTCCGGGATCCAGCCCAGCAGAATTTGACGGCCCTGTGCGTCCCGGAAGGTTTGCGGCGCATAAAAGCCGCGATGCCCGCCGGGGTCCAGCACACCTTCCCGTTCCACATGAAAGCGGAAGGCTGCATCCAGTGTGCCGACGGCATACCGCGCCGGGGCAAAGGGCGAGTAGAACAGTACCATCTTATCCCCCAGCGGGAACAGGTTAGGACACTCCCAGGCCTTGCCGTCAGGAGTTTCATGATGCAAGGCAATGCCGCGATAGGTCCAGCGCTGCATGTCGTCAGAGGTATACAGGGCGATGCAGCCCGCATCATCCAGCTGCGCGCCCACGGTCATCAGATAGCCGCCTTGCCAGGGAATCACATAAGGGTCGCGCCAGTCGCGAAGATGCTTCGGCGCATGGAGTGCATCCGTCAGCGCACCTTCCCGCGTTTGCTGAAGATGATCCATGTCGCCGTGGACGGGGGCGGCGAACCACTGCTCCGCGCCATCGGCAGCATCTCGGTGATCCTCCTGCCGACCGATGCTGGTATAGAAGAAGTGCGGCTTTCCCGCAGCATCCAGACAGCAGGAGCCGGAGAAGCAATGCACCTCGCCTAGCGCCAGAGCCGGGGCCATGGCAATGGGGCGATGCTCCCAGTGCAGCAGGTCGCGGGAGTGGGCGTGGCCCCAGTGCATGTCGCCCCACACGGCGGCGTGGGGATTATACTGATAATACAGGTGATACCAGCCATTCACCTGACACAGGCCGTTGGGATCGTTAAGCCAGTTCTTTCCAGCGTAAAAATGAAAACGCGGGGCTTGCATGCGGTTCCCTCCTGTCTAAAAAGCAGCGAGGGAGGATGCTTCCATGATAGAAGCCCCTCCCTCGCAGAAAAATTCAGAGACAATGCTTACATCCGTTCCGGGGCTTCGATGCCGATGAGGTACAGCCCGGTCTTGATGACGTTCTTCATGGCGCGGGTCAGCGCAACGCGGGCCGCTGCCACCGCAGGATCGTCATCCAGAATGCGATGCTCATAGTAGAACTTGTTATAGGCCTGCGCCAGATCGGTCACGGCGCGGGTGATCATAGACGGCTCGTACTTCTCAGCGGCTTCCTTGATAACGTCGGGGAAGCGTCCCAGCTTCCGCAGGCAGTCCTGAGCCTCGTCGTCCTGCAGGGCGCTGTAGTCCGGGGCGGGCAGGGTCATGTCCGCAGCCTTGCGCAGCACAGAGCAGCAGCGGGCGTGGGTATACTGCACATAGGGGCCGGTCTCGCCGTCAAAGTTCAGGGCGCGATCCCAGCAGAAGTCGATGTCCTTGATGCGGTTGTTGCTCAGGTCAGCATACACCACCGCGCCGATGCCCACCTGGCGGGCCACCTCGGCCTTGTTTTCCAGGTTGGGGGACTTTTCCTCGATAATTTTGAGGGCCTTCTCCTGGGCCTGATCCAGCAGATCCTCCAGGTAGACGATGTTGCCCTTGCGGGTGGACAGGGACTGTCCCTCGTAGGAGATCATGCCGAAGGCCACATGCACGCAGTCCTTCGCCCAATCATAGCCCATCAGCTCCAGTACCTTGAACCACTGACGGAAGTGCAGATCCTGCTGATAGGCCACCACATACAGGCACTTATCGAAGTGATAGGTGTCATGACGGTACAGCGCGGCGGCAATGTCGCGGGTGGCGTACAGGGTCGCGCCGTCCTTTTTGAGGATCAGGCAGGGGGGCATGTTGTACTTTTCCAAATCAACGATGGACGCGCCGTCGGAGATGGTCAGCAGGTTCTTGGCCTTCAGCTCGTCAATGACGCGGCCCATCTTGTCGTTGTAGAAGCTCTCGCCCGCGTAACTGTCGAACTTCACGCCCAGCAGGTCGTACACCCGGGCGGTATCCCGCAGGGTCAGATCCTTGAACCAGTTGAAGATGTGCAGGGCTTCGGGGTCGCCGTCCTCGATCTTCTTGAACCAGGCACGGCCCTCGTCCTCCAGCTCGGGATGCTCCTCAGCCTCGGCATGGAACTTGACATACAGGCGGGTCAGCTCGTTCACGCCGCCCTTTTCCACTTCCTCCTCGCTGCCCCAAAGCTTGTAGGCGCAGATCATCTTGCCGAACTGGGTACCCCAGTCGCCCAGATGGTTGATGCCCACGGTGGTGTAGCCCAGATGCTCATAAATGCGCTTCAGGCTGTGTCCCAGCATGGTGGTGGACAGGTGACCGATGTGGAAACGCTTGGCAATGTTGATGGAGGAATAGTCCAGGCAGATGGTCTTGCCTGCGCCCATGTCGCTGGCGCCGTACTTCTCCTCAGCGGACAGCACGCTGTCCAGCATGCCCTTTGCCAGGTTGACACGGTTCAGGAAGAAATTCAGGTAACCGTTCACGGCTTCCACCCGTGCAGTTTCCGGCGCGTCGAAGGCAGCGGCAATGGCTTCGGCGATCTTCGGCGGGGCCATGCGCAGCACCTTGGCGAAGCGGAAGCAGGGGAAGGCATAATCGCCCAGGGCGGGGTCCGGGGGAACCGCCAGCTGACCGCGGATGTCCTCGGCAGCGGGCAGCCCCTCCGCTTCAGGCCAGGTCTTGTGCAGCGTATCCGCCAGCAGCTGCGCGATGCAGGTCTTCATATCCATACGGAAATACACTCCTTATACTTTACAAATCGCATAGGCTATTGTACCACAAACGGGCAGCGGGAAACAAGGGAGAAAAACGGGGGAAAAGGCTTCTTTATCACCCCATATCATACACGCTCTGCACGGTCAGCTGCGCCTGCACCTCCTGCAGCGTCAGCGGTGCAGAAAGGCGGGCCTTGTCCAGCGTGACCTTCCTGGGATGCCCGGGCAGCAGCGTGAACCAGTTCTCCGAGAAAACGCCGTCGGCGCAGGTCATGTCCAGGCAAACGCCCCAGGCTAGCGCATCGCAGTCCAGGCAAATGTGGAATGCGGTCTCCGTCTCGGTGACCTCCCAGCGGATGCGGGGCGGCTGGAAGGAAAAGTGCTTCGGGGCGCAGAATAGCTCGCTGCCTTCGCTGACTATGCGGCCTGCATTGTCCGTCAGGGTGAACAGCACCATACGGCTGTCCTCGGGATGCAGGGCAGTCAGGTCGAACTGCGGCTCAAAGTCGATCAGGCCGACCTCCTGTGCGGAGAGCGGCGGACAGTCAATGGGGCGATGTTCCCGGCGCAGCACCTCGCCGCCTGCATTTACCAGCAGGCAGGTAAGCTCCCCGGAGAATGCCTCGGGCGCATCATTGGTCACGAACATCCGCGCCTTGCGGCCCTCGATGACGCAGCTTGCCAGTTGGGGCGCAAAGAAGCGGCGGGCAGCATAGTGCAGGGCCTTCCAGCGACCGAAATAGTCCACCGAGGACCACGAAGCCACGGGCCAGCAGTCGTTTAGCTGCCAGTAAATTGCGCCCATGCAGCGGCCCCGGTTGCGCCGCCAATGCTCCACGCCATAGCGGATGGCCTCGGCCTGCAAAAGCTGCGAGGCGTACAGCATGCTGCCGAAGGAGGTGGGCATGCGAAGCGTCTGGCACAGATAGGCGAGAATTTTGCCGTTTGCGGAGCCGTTCTTCTGGTGATTCTCCATCACCCGGGAGAAGATGTTCTGCGCCCGTCCATGGGCGAAGGTATCCACCGTTTTCTGGCACGGGAAGGACTGAAAGCCGAACTCCGAGCAGAAGCGGAAATAGAAATCCCGGTAGGCGGTGAAGGGTTGATTGCCGTGCCAGACCTCCCAATAATGCACGTCGCCGCGGTTCTCAGCATTGGGATCGTCGAAGCCGCCGCCGGAGGAGGGCGACGAGGGCCAGTAGAACACCTGGGGTGCGGTTTTCTCGGCAGTGTGCTTCAGCACGTCCTCAAACTGCGTCAGATACTGCTGGCGCAGCTCCTCGGAGTGATGCTTCACATCCTCCCAGCAGCACCAGGCGGTTTCCATTTCATTATTGCCGCAGATCAGGCCCAGGCTGGCATGGTCGCGGAGACGGCGCAGATTATCCTGCGACTCCAGGCGGATATTTTCCCGGAAGGCGTCCGTCAGCTTGTAGACGTTGCAGGCAAACATCAGATCGAGCCACACCACCAGGCCCATTTCATCGCACAGGTCAAAGAAGAAATCATCGGGATAATAACCGCCGCCCCACACGCGCACTGCATTGAAGTGCGCGTCCGCGCAGTCGGTGAGCAGTCGGCGGGTGCGCTCCTTGTTGATACGGGGCAGAAGGCTATCCTCGGGGATATAATCCGCGCCCATGGCAAAGAAGGGCGTGCCATTGCAGACGAAGGTGAAGCGCTCGCCCCAGGCATCGGGGGTACGATCCACGGTCAGGGTGCGCAGGCCGATCCGCCGCGCCCAGCGGTCAGCGGCTTCGCCTGTATCGTTGAGCAGCGTCACCCGCAGGCTGTACAGCGGATGCGCACCCAACCCGTTGGGCCACCACAGCTGCGGCTCCGTCACGCACAGGGTGGAGGACGCATCGGTGCGGCCCTCGCAGCGCAGGCACAGGCTGCCATCGGGGTTCATCAGCTCCATGCGGCAGGGTAGCCCGGCTTCCTCCGCACTTGCAAGGGGCGTGACCGTCAGCACGGCTTGACCGGGGGTATGCTGCTGGGTGATGCGAACCTCTGCAAGGCGCGGGCCGTTCCAGCTTTCCAGGGTCACGGGCCGCCAGATGCCCGCATCAGGCAGCACGGGACCCCAGTCCCACCCGAACATGCAGTGGGCTTTGCGCAGGGCGTAGGTGCCGGGAATGTTGCCCGCAGAGACATAGGTAATGTCGGGGTTCGCCGCAGCAGCCTCCCGAACAAAACGATTCGGCGAAGCAAAGACCACGCGCAGGCGATTCTCACCGGAATGCAGCAGGCGCTTCACATCAAAGCGCCAGGAGCGGTGCATATTGTCTGTGCGTCCAACCTCCTGATCATTGACATAGACGGTGGCGAGGGTATCCAGCCCCTCGAAAAGCAGGGAGACATGCTCCCGGGCCAGAAACGCAGCATTTAACTGGAACGTCCGCTGATAGGCGTAGTCCCGGTCGAACAGGGGCGTGGTCAGCAGCTCGTTTTCTCCATCGAAGGGATCGGGAATCAGGCCGTTCGTCAGCAGGTCGTGCAGCACCGAGCCGGGAACCTGCGCCGGGATCTGGCTCTTGCCGCAGGCTTCCTCCAGCGTCCAAGCTCCGTTCAGGGACATGCGATCCACCATAAAAGCTCCTCCTCCATCCATCTTACATTTACAGGTTTTGCAGTATCAGGGCCAGGCCGGAGATCATCAGCATCACCATGACAGCCTGGGTCAACCGCTGGGGATTCATTCGCTTGGACAGCGCAGAGCCTGCCAGCATGCCGACAAGCATGCAGGGAGCCAGCTTCAGCGCGTCCACCACCATGGCAGCGTGCAGCAGTCCCGTGACGCTGTACAGCACAATACGGAAGATATTTTCCACGGCAAACACCAGCCCGAGGGTTGCGCGGTATTCCTCGGGGGAATCTGCGGTGCGGCTCATGGAGGCCGCCAGCAGTGCGCCCACGCCGAAAAGCCCGGCGATCATGCCGGACACGGCGGCGATGCAGCCCTGCACCAGGGGCGATTGCTTGCCCGTCCCATGGGCCGGACGCAGCAGGCGCTCCAGCCCCAGGCCGATCAGCAGTACGCCAAAGACGATTTTCAGCGCCGCCGGGGAAGCGCCGCGCAGCAGCAGCGTTCCGGGAATGCAGCCTGCCAGCGTCAGCCCTGCCAATGGCAGCGCCTTGCGCCACTGAATGCTGCACCACTGCCGCAGGGCAAGCAGCAGGTTAGCCGGCAGGGACAGCAAAAGGTCCAGCGGGGTAATATCCCGGCTGCTGCGGAAGAAGCTCATGGTTGCCGTCAGCACCAGGGTATTCGCGAAGCCTGTCAGCCCCTTGACGAAGTAGGCCAGACAAACGGCAAGGTACATCATGCGGGTTCGGTCCCTTTCCTGTTGTGGGATGCGCTCATTTGTCCCCAGTATAACACAGGACCTGGGGAAAGTCATGGAAAATAATTGCAGCAGGCCTGCAAAAAAGATGAAAAGAGGGGTTGACAACCGTGCCGCGCGTGTGCTATAATCATTCTCGTCGCTAAGAGAGTTGCTTTTAAGGCGATGAAAATCATAAGTTTGGTCGCATGGCTCAGTTGGTAGTCCATTCTGTACGGATTACATAAACTCCACGCTTCCATTTCCCCGCAAAACTCCCCTTACTGATGGGATGTGCAGGTTGCACAAAAATCAGCAGCAAAATTTGGTCGCATGGCTCAGTTGGTAGAGCACATCGTTCACATCGATGGGGTCACAGGTTCGAGTCCTGTTGCGACCACCACGCGCCTGGCAAGCTTGCTTGCCAGGTTTTTTCTTACCTACCTTACCGCCATACTTGAAAGGATGTGAACCTCATGGCGAAATTTGTCTCTCGTGAAAAGCTCAGTAAGAAGGCCCGAAAAGAGCTGGACAATCAGAAGCGCACCGTTTGGACCTTCTCCCCCACGACTAAGAAAGTGGAAAGCAAAAAACTTTACAACCGCAAGAAAAACGCTCACGCCTGGAAGGATGACTTCGGCATGAGCGCTTTTTGTTTGGTATGAATTATTCTATGATGAACCCCTTCGCATTCAGCGCTGCCATGAGCGCCTCATTTGCTGGGCCGGATACCGTGCCGATCTTACTGACCGTGTAGTCGCCGATGACATAGGCGAAGCTGGGCGCGTTCTGGTACACGGCAGGTGCGTCTACAAAAGCCTTGACGGCCTCTATCAGCGCCTTGCGCCTTCTTCCGGTTAAGTTGAAGGCTGCCTCCATGTTTTCCGGCTCATGGGCCGTGATGGTCAATACCTGCCCGTTCAGCTCGGCAGTGATCTCAGCGCCCTGCGCGGCTGCTTCGGCGATTTCCGCCATAGGCTGGCTCTCGGCCCCCGCCTGTTCCAATGCCGCCTGAAGCCCGGCTGTGATTTTCTCCGGGATGGGCGCTTCTTCCGGCTTGCCTTTCCGCGTCTTGCGCGTCCGCGCTTCCGGCCAGACTTTCGGCAGGATGCCTTCCTCGAACGTGATCTTGAAAGTAATGGCTCCGGTTACCGGTACGCTGAATTCGAAGCCCTGATAGGGCAGCTTCTTGATCTCATCGGGAATTTCGATGTTCTTGAAGCGCTTGACCTCTTTCCCGTTCTCGATGAAGCAAACCGGCACCGCATCCCGAAGTTTCGCTGTGAGTTTTCCGCATTCCATGATAAATACCTCCCGTATTGTTGTGTGCCTCGCGGCTGAGTCACAGCTTACGCACGGGTGGTCAAAAAGCAAGCTCACATG
>CAKTYE010000019.1 GCA_934631985.1 uncultured Clostridia bacterium
ATTGACAATGGCCCGATGGAGGGATTCTGGGGCATCCTGAAGCGCGAGAAATATTATGGCAAGCGATTTACCTCCAAGAAGGAGCTTGTTCGAATGATTCGGGACTACATTTACTATTACAACACCCAGCGAGTGCAGCGCAATCTGGGTGTTGTTACGCCACTGGAAAAGTTCCAAATGGCATTTGTTGCGTAAAAATTCTGCCAAGAGCAGTATACTCTTGGCAGCAAAAATCTTTTTTTCATTGTACGCTTGATGGGGCGCGGTTCATAAGCATTAAGCATCCAGCGTAGAGGCACTTTCCTCCGCATCAACATCCGTCTCCGCAGGAGCTTCAGTCTGCACAGCTTCTTCCGCAGCATCTGTCTCTACAGCCACTTCTTCCGCAGACAGCTTATCCAGCGCCGCCAGCAGCCGTTCATTGACCTCCAGCGATTTCTTCATCAGTGCGTTCTTTTCATCAGCGTTCTCCGCAGGTACACGGTTCAGCTTGATGCAGGCAATGCCGCACAGGCCAAGACCCAGGGCAACGATCAGCCAGCAGGCAGCGCTGTACAGTGCGCCCATACTCTGCACCATGTGATTGTTCAGCTGCGAAAAGTTGGACGCAGTGTTGGAGGAAAGATTGTTGAGCTGGTTCAATGCGTCATAGGTCACGCCGTACATTTCGGTGTAGAAGTCCGCACCGAAGGTATAGCTGCTTGCATACTCATGGCTGCTGGAAAAATCGCTGGAAGCCGTCTCCATGTTCGCGAACTGATTGCAGCCGACTGCCAGCAAAATGACCCCCAGTAAAACGATGACCACGCCAAGCACAAGCGCCACCTGCGCCCCAGACTTTTTCTTCATAACAGAAATCCCCCTTCTCCTTTGTAAATAGTATTTTCTACTATGCGTATTATAGCATTTATTTCTTTAAAATCAAGAATCATTCGTTGCTTTTGCTTGAATTTTTCTCTAAGAATATCAAAAAATCCCCCCTGCCGCAGCGTCCTTTGCAGACTGCTGCCGGCAGGGGGAAGCGCTTTTATTTCATTTTGCTGAAGATCATCCGGCCTGCGCTGGTTTGCAGCACGCTGGTGACGATGACCGTCACCGTCTGTCCCACATGGGCGCGACCGCCCTCTACCACGATCATGGTGCCGTCATCAAGATAACCTACGCCCTGATTCGGCTCCTTGCCCTCCTTGGTGATGCTCAGGGCAAGCTCCTCCCCGGCGATGACCGCAGGCTTCAGCGCCCCGGCAAGGTCGTTCAAGTTCAGCACCTTCATGCCGCTCAGCGCAGCGACCTTGTTCAGGTTGTAGTCGTTGGTGACGACCAGGCCGTTCAGCTCCGTTGCCAACCGAAGCAGCTTTACATCCGCATCGGTCTCGTCAGGCCAGTCAGTGCCGTCGATTCGAAGGGGAATGTCCGCAGACTGCTGGGCCTTTTGCAGCAGCTCCAGCCCCCGGCGGCCCCGGTTGCGGCGCAGCGGGTCGGCGCTGTCGGCAATGCGGCGCAGCTCATCCAGCACAAACTGCGGAACGACCAGCTCCCCTTCCAGAAAGCCTGCCCTTATGACGTCGAAAATGCGTCCGTCGATCAGCACTGAGGTGTCCAGCAGCTTGGGATGCGGGGCGAGGACGGCTTCGGTCTCGTCCTCCTCCTCAGCCTCGCGGCTGCGCTTGGCGATCTTCCGCTGGGCGCGGCGCTCACGGAAGCCTGTGAAGCGCTCCTGCATTTCCGCAAAGTCAGCGGCGCGCTTGTAGCCGATGGAAAGCCCCAGCGTGGCAAACACCACATACAGAATGGCGCTGATGGCGGTGGTGAACAGGGACGTGCCGACAAAGTTCAAAATCTGGCTGGTCAGCGCGGCAATGATCAGGCCGCAGATCAGCCCCCACACACAGCCCATCATTTGGCTGAAGGGCATTTTATCCATGCGCTGCTCCAAACGATTGCCCCAGTCAACGCAGCGCTGCAAAATGCGGTTGCTCAGCAGCAGGAAGATCAGCCCACCCACCACACAGGTGGAGGTGTAAATAATCGCCAGCGCCCGCACCGGCACACGATAGCCGGGGTTGGCAAAGGCGATGGCCTGCAGCACCCCCGCCGCCACTGCCGCGCCGATGCCTGCACCCACCAGCGCGATCAGCGCCCGCAGCAGCCGCTGCACCTTTTTGGACTTCATAGGGTCACGCTCCTTCAGATGATTGCGAATAAAAAGCATATAAAACACGGAAAAGGAAAGCTTACGCTGTCACGCTTGTTCGCGGCCTTAGAACAGTACGCTGAGAGCCTGCATCACGGTATCCACGCCGCGCAGGGTCACGCCCTCCGGGGCCTTGATGCGGCGCAGACTCTCCCGGGGCAGCAGAATGGTGGTGAAGCCCAGCCGCACACATTCGGAGACCCGACGCTCCGCCTGGGGAATGGCGCGAATCTCGCCGCCCAGCCCAACCTCGCCCATGACGGCGACCTGCTGGCCCACCGGCTCATCCTTCAGTGAGGAGGCCACCGCCACACACAGCGCCAGATCGGCGGCAGGCTCGCTTAATTCCAGACCGCCCGCCACATTGATATAAACGTCCTGATTATAGGTCTTTTGTCCCGCGCGCTTTTCCAGCACCGCCAGCAGCAGCGCCACACGGCCTGTGTCCGCGCCCTCCACGGTGCGGCGGGGTGTGCCGAAATAGGTGGGAGAGGCCAAGGCCTGCACATCCACCAGCAGGGGACGGGAGCCTTCCATGCCGCAGAACACCACAGAACCGCTGGCTCCCTTGGCCCGGTGCGAAAGCAGCTGCTCGGAGGGATTCTCCACCACCTGCATGCCCTCCTCGGTCATTTGGAAAACGCCCAGCTCATTGACGGAACCAAAGCGGTTCTTCACCGCGCGAAGCAGGCGGTATTCCTGCTGACGGTCGCCCTCGAAATACAGCACCACGTCCACCATATGCTCCAGCATGCGGGGACCGGCGATAGCGCCCTCCTTGGTCACATGGCCCACCAAAAAGGTAGCGATGCCGCTTTCCTTGCACAGGCGCATCAGCAGGCTGGTGCATTCCCGCACCTGGCTGACGCTGCCGGGAGCCGAGGCCATTTCCGGGCGGTACATGGTCTGAATGGAGTCCACCACCGCCACGTCGGGGGCCATTTCCTTCATGCGGGCCTCCACGTTGTCCATAGCGTTTTCCGCCAGCACATAGAGGTTCGGCACGTCGATCCTCAAGCGGCGGGCGCGAAGCTTCACCTGCTTGGCGGATTCCTCACCACTGACGTACAGCACGCGCTTGCCCTGTGCGCACAGGTTGGCGCACACCTGCAAAAGCAGCGTGGATTTGCCGATGCCGGGGTCGCCGCCGATGAGCATCAGTCCGCCCTCGACGATGCCGCCGCCCAGCACCCGGTCCAATTCGCCGATGCCCGTGGAGGTACGCGCCACCGCATCCTCGGGAATATCCCGCAGCAGCATGGCCTGTGCGCCGCTGCCGGGCCGCTGCCGGGCAGGCTTGGCGCTGGCGGAGGCCTTCGCTGCCGGGGTATCCACCACGCCCTCCTCCATGGTGTTCCACGCGCCGCAGCCAGGGCAGCGCCCCACCCAGCGCGCAGTCTCATAGCCGCAGGCGGTGCAGGCAAAGACGGTCTTTTCCCGAGCCATGGCTCTCGCATCCTTTCCTTCTGACGTATATCAGAGTATATCATATTCCGATGCAGTCGAAAAGTAGCTTTCTGGAAAAGAAAGGGAAAAGGGTTCCGGCGGCACTGCTTTTCATCTTTTTTCGCCCCGATCCATGACAAAGCCGCAAAGATTTGCTACAATAAAGCAACGAACCCAACACAGAAAGGAAGTTTCGCCGTGACCATGCACGAGGGACACCGCCAGCGCATGCGGGAGCGCTTTTGCAGGGAGGGCCTGGACGGCTTTGCAGACCATGAGGTGCTGGAGCTGATCCTGTTTGACTGCATTCCCCAGGGAAACGTCAATCCGCTGGCCCATCGGCTGCTGGACGCCTTCGGCTCCCTGCACGGCGTGCTGGAGGCGCAGGTGGATCAGCTGATGTCCGTCAACGGCGTGGGTGAGCGGACGGCGGTGCGCCTTTCCATGCTGCTGCCGCTGCTGCGTCGCTATCACCAAAGCCTTTGTCAGGAACGCAGGCGCATCATCAACCGCTCCGAGGCCTCGGCGTTCTGCCTGTCCCTGCTGACAGGCTGGCGCACGGAACGGTTTTACCTCATCTGCCTGAGCGCGGACATGGAGGTGCTGGGAACGCGACTGATCGCCGAGGGCAGCCTGACAGAGGTCAACGCCTATCCCCGGCTGGTGGTGGAGGCAGCGCTGAACCAGAACGCTCACAGCGTGGTGCTGTGCCATAATCACCCCAGCGGCGCGGTGGAAGCCTCCGCTGAGGATATTCAAACCACCCTGCAATTGCAGAGCATTCTGACGCCGCTGGACATTACCCTGCTGGATCATATCATTGTGGCAGGGAAGGAAACCTACAGCCTGGTGCAGCACGGTGACCTGAACCACGATGCCCTGCTCGGACGCTTGCCCGCCGGGGCCATGGTGGCGGCGGACAGCTCGGGCCATCTGCTGCCCAAGCGTACGCGCAGGCAGAAGAACAAGGAGGAAAACTGACGTGTCAAAGAATCCCCACGGCGCAGTGCATCGCCTGCTGCGGGTGCTGCTCTGCCTGATCTTGCTGTGCGTCCTGCTTTGCCTGGGCATTCTGGGCTATATCTGCTGGCGGGAAAAGCACCTGCCGCCCCTGGAGGACTACGACGCGATCGTGGTGCTGGGAGCGCAGGTGAAGGCGGACGGCAGCCTGTCCGTGCAGCTGCAATGGCGGCTGGATAAGGCCTATGAGGTATGGCAGGATCGGCCCTGTCTGGTGACGCTGTGCGGCGCACAGGGCGGCAACGAACCTGTCACAGAAGCGGAAGCCATGCGGGACTATCTGCTGGCAAAGGGCATACCGGAAGAAGACCTGCTGCTGGACGACAGCTCCTACACCACCCGGCAGAACCTGCGCAACGCGGCGGCGCTGCTGCGTGAACGCAACGTCAGTAAGGTGCTGATCGTTACCAGCAGCTACCATCTGCCCCGGGCGCTGGCACTGGCGGAGGACAACGGGCTGACTGCCTCGGGCGTGGGCAGTCCCACCAAGCCGGAATATTGGCTGAAAAATTACGGGCGCGAGACGCTCAGCTGGGTCAAATACCTGCTGCAGCGGTATCTCCACCTGCCCCTGGAAAGTGAATGAGGTCGTCATGGAAAGCAAACAGATACAGGATCGCCTTGCGGTGTGCGGCATTACCGTCTCCACGGAAACGGCGGAGAAGCTCGCCGCCTATCACGCGCTGCTGATGGACTGGAACCAGCGCATGGACCTGACCGCCGTCACCGAGGAGGCGGAAATGCTGGACCGCCACTATGTGGATTCCCTTGCGCCGCTGGCCCATCCGGGGCTGCTGCCTGCGCAGGGGAGGGTCATTGACGTAGGAACGGGCGCAGGCTTCCCCGGCATGGTGCTGGCCATTGCCTGCCCGGAGCTGCGCTTTACCCTGCTGGACGCGCAGCAGAAGCGCCTGAACTTCCTGCAAGCGGTCATCGATGCGCTGGGACTGACCAACGTGACGCTGTGCCACAGCCGTGCAGAGGACGGCGCGCGCGCTCCTGCCCTGCGGGAGCAGTTTGACCTGGCGGTAGCCCGGGCCGTGGCCTCGCTGCCGGTGCTGGCGGAGTATCTGCTGCCCTATGTAAAGGTGGGCGGACATGCGCTGTGCTGGAAGGGGCCTGCTGTGCGGGAGGAGCTGCCTCAGGGCCGCAAGGCGGCGGCGCTGCTGGGCGGCACGGTGAAGGAACCTATTTCCGTGACCTTCCCGGGACGGGACTGGGAGCATGTGCTGCTGCCGCTGCGCAAAAACGCAAAAACCCTTCGACAATATCCCCGTAAAGCCGGCACGCCTGCCAGGCAGCCCCTCGGCTGAACGGACAGGCTTCGCTCTTTCCCGAAAAAAAGCGCTGTAAAAAAGCAAGAAAGCCCCCTGCCCTGCCGCGAAAAAGGAGGAACGATTCCTCCCGCGGCAAGGCAGGGGTTTGCTTTTTGCGGCACGAAAACAACCCGCAGGAGCGGCGGTGTTCCCGCCCTGCGGCAGGGGGAGGCCGCAGCGGTGTGCAGACCGCCGCTCCCATTCCCGGCCCATTGCGGCGGGAAAGGAGGCGGCGCGCCATGCAGCACACACAAACGGAATGCAGCCGGCAGGTTTGCTGGCTGCCCCTGAACAGCATTACACCCCGGGCCGACCGTACCTTCGGTCAGGAGGACAACCGCTCTATCATGGAGCTTGCATCGTCCATTCAGCGCTGGGGGCTGCAAAATCCCATTACGGTGCAGCCGCAGGCCCCAGGGCGCTATGTCATTGTATCGGGCAACCGCCGCTATTGGGCCTGCCGCATGGCGGGCTTCACGCACATGGACGCGATCATTCTGCCCGTGACCGGCATGGGCTGCACGGATCAGGAGCTGCTTCGCTGCCTGAATCAGGGGCAGATGCACTATCTGGAGGAGGCGGACGTGCTGGCAAGGCTGCTGGAAAACGGCATGACCCGGGAGCAGCTGGCCCGGTGCTTGGGCCGCACACCCAGCCAGATCGGGCAGAAGCTGCGCCTGACGAGCTTGGACGGGGCGCTGCGCAGCTATCTGGTGGAGCAGAACCTTTCCGAGGGCTATGCCCGTGCGCTGGCGAAGCTGCCCGACCCGGCGGCGCGCATGGCGATTGCCCGTCAGGCCGTGGCGCAGCATCTGTATGTCCGCGATGTGGAGGTATTGGTTGCAGCGGCGATCGCCCGTCTGCCCGTGCCGCCGCCCGCCGGGGGCAAGCTGATTTCGCTGATGCGGGATCATCGGCTGTATATGAACGCTATTCGCGCCATTGTGGGCCAGATGGAGGAAGCCGGTTTAGCCCCGGAAGTGCGGCAAACGCGCTTCGGGGATTATGAGGAGATGACCATTCGCGTACAGGTGAGGAGGAGAAAGTAAAAGGTGTGGGGGAAAGGCTGTAGATATGCTGTGCCGGGGAAATGTTCTTTTTAGTATCATATCACATGTCCAGTCCCGGCGGCACACCACCGCGATGAAATACGTTACTAGAGAGTATTTCGTCCGTCTGCGGACGGACGACCCACTTTGCACTCGGGCAAAGTGGGCAAAGCCGCCCGGGGGCCAGCCAAAATTTCCATGCAGCTAAGGCTGGCCCCCGGACCCCATAATTGCCCCCAGCCATCGCTCGGATCGGAGCCTTCCCAGGGGGACACAACCCGAGCCTCCTTCGGGTCCGCTCCATGGCATTCCGTCGGCTGACCGTATACAGCCGTCGGAATGCCTTGTCGCTTAGAACTGGCATATGCAGCCCAAAGTTACCTGCACCAAAATCTGCATTACGCCCCTGTCCCAAAAGCCTCCCCTGAAAGGGGAGGTGTCCCGAAGGGACGGAGAGGTTCCGTCCGCAGCGCCCAAAGCCGCTCTCCCCCCCGTCAAAAAAATTTCCGCCCACGCAAAACAGCGCGAAGCCTCACCATCCCGGCGGCTTCCCGCTGTTTTTTGCATGCTCCTGTTTTTCAGTTGATTCAGTTGACCTCGGTTTCCACTTCGTGCGTCTCCTTACGGTTGTCGATGGACATCCGCTGCAAGGCGCGCATCAGCTCCTGCTCGTTGCGCCGGGAATAAGGAATTTCAGCACCGTTCGCCATGCGGATGAGGTTGGTGTTAGTATCCACCTCCACCACATAATGCAGATTGATGATGTACCCGCTGTGGGTGCGGATGAAGGTGCGCGGGTCCAGCCGTGAAAGCAGCGATGCAAAGCTCTCGCGCCAGCGAAGGTCTTCCCGCAGCGTCACCGCATTGGCATAGTCACGTTCGCGGCTCATGTACAGGATATGATCCTGATTCACCCGCAGAATGCGTCCGCCGATTCGAATGATCAGCGGCATGGTACGCGCACGGCGTTCCACATCCTGCACAATGGCCTCCACAGTGGTCATCAGCTGTGACAGCGTGCAGGGCATCACGATGAAATCAAACGCATGGGACTGATAGCACAGCAGGGCAAACTGCGCCCGCTCAGATACATAAACCACATACGCATGCGGATCAAGACGGTAGATGTTCTGACACAGCTGAATCTTCTTGCGTACCTCCGATTCATCCACGTCCAAATACAAAAAATAGACCGTATGCTCTGCATGCGGGATTCGTGCATAATCCAGTACATCCTGCATCTTGGTCGTGCTGATGCTTACGTCCTCCAGCTCCAAATCAGCCGTCGTCTGCAACTCTCGCCACATGCCGCCCAGCTGATCGGCAAGGTCGCAGTAGATAACGCAACGGAGCATAGGTTCACCTCATTCTGAAATGATGTTATGTAGGAAAAGCAAGTGATTTGCAGAAAACATGCACGCCTCGCGGGGACTGCTCCCCGCGAGGCTTTGGGTCTAAGCCCGAATATCCCCGAGGGAATTACTTGCCGCTGAAGGCCTCCGCCAGCTGCTTGTCAGCGTCGTCATACGCCTTGGCAGCGCTCTGCGCCGTGGAAGCAATGGCCTGCACGATCTTGGGGAAGCCATGGATCGCATCCTGCATTTCCACATAGCGATTGTAGAATGCATTGGAAGCCATGCCCTTCGCATTGGTGGTCAGCGTTTCGATCTTGCTGTCCAGCGCCTTGCACTTTTCCTCCAGCGTGCCAGCTTCTGTTGCAATCTGGTTCGCAGCAGTCATCAACTCTTCAGGTTTTACACTCAAAGTAGCCATTTTCTTATCCTCCTTATTATCCTAGTGAGGTCACGCCTTCGTGGCCATGCTCTTTTCCAATTCTTCCATGGTGTCAGCATAAGCCGTCGCCATGCTGCTCAGGCCCTCAATGATCTCAGGCAGGTTCTTCAACTGTGCGCTCATGGTCTGATACTGCTCCAGGAAGGCCTCATGTGCCAAGCCATCCCACACACCGTTGATGTTATTGATCTGCGTGGTTATGTTGCTGAACAACTCCGTGATCTCGCCGCTGAGCGTCTTAATTGCGGTCGCTTCGTTCCTGATCTGTTCAAAATTCAGAACAATCTGTGCCATGTGAATACCCCTTTCTTTATCACGAAATGTATATACGATCCGCGCATTACGCGGAAGGTAGCAAGGTTATTGCTCCAGCCGCAGGCGCAGGGCCTCGTCCTGAAGCTCGTCATAGCTCATGACGATCTCGTCCATCTGGGAGATCAGACGATCCATCAACGCGCAATAGGTGTCCACACCCTTGCCCCAGTCCTCGCCGACGACCTCTACCAGCTTATCCGCCGCCTTGCCGCGCCAGTCCTGCTCGCGCAGGCTTTTCATTGCGTTGGACAGCTTCACACGCTCGTCGTGCAGCTCGGTGGAATATTGCTGGAACATGTTTCGCGCCTGCTGAATCTCCGACAGCTCAAACTTGAGTTCTTTGCACTTTGCCACGCTATCGCCCCTTTACTGCTGCGCCGCCTGCTTCCGGCGTTCCGCCTCTGCACGGGCCTCGGCGGCCTTTGCCGTGTCGCCCATGTCCTCGTAAATTTTCGCCTTCAGCTCGTAGAGCGGCGCGACCTGAATGCCCAGGTCTTCGTAGAATCCCAGCTGCTTCAGCGCTTCGTCATACTGCCCCAGCCCGCGATAGCACATCGCCCGGTACATGTAGGTGTCCGTATGGGAAGCATCCTGAATGCCCAGCAGGCGCAGCTTGCGGTTGGCGGCTTCGTAGCGCTCCCGCGCCTCCGCCACGCGGCCCAGATTTTCCAGCGCCAGCGGCTCCATGGCGTAGGCGATGCACAGCATGCCGTCGCACTCCGGCGTTTTCTGCGCAGACAGGGCTGCTTGCAGCAGCTCGTCATACCGCTTTGCGCCGTTGAGCAGCAGCATTTGCGACATGCGGGCCTCCACCTCGGTCTCGCCCTCTGGCTCCTTGTCGATGATGCGCTGATACACCGCCAGTGCGCCGTCCATGTCCTCCTGCATCAGCTTCAGGTGTGCTTCGTATTCATCTGCCAGCGCAAGGGTCTCCTCGTCGGCGTCCTTCGAAGCGCGAACCTTTTCCAGCAGCTCCATCACCCGCTCCGGGCGATTTTGCAGCGCCGCCACGCGGGCCAGCTGGATCAGCAGCACAGGCGCGTCCGGGTAGGTCTCCAACGCCGCTTCCAGACGCTTCTCGGCTTCTTCCAGGTCATCCTTGGCGATCAGCAGATCCACAAGTAGCTCGTAGCCCTCCCGCAGGTCGGGGAAGCGCTGCACAAAGTCCTCGGCGGCAGTCTGGGCGGCTTCCATGCTGCCCTGCTTCACCTGCAATTGAATGCGGCGCAGGCGGGGGGAAGGATTATCCGGGGTCATGCGGATGGCCCGCATGTAGGCCGTCAGCGCCGCGTCCGGCTGGTCGGTCTGCTCATAGCAGAAGGCCATGTTCTCCGGCAGCACCGGGTTTTGATAGCCCAGGCTCTCCGCCTTGCCGTAGGTGATGATGGCCTCGCTGTAGTTGTCCATCAGCAGCTCCACGTTTGCCAGGTGGAAATACACCTCGCCGTTTTCCTTGTCCAGCAGCAGCGCCTTTTCATAGCACTTCTTTGCCTGACCGTAATCGTCCACGTTGATGTAGTAGGTACCCTGATCCAGATAAACCTGCAAGTACATGGGGTCGGCCTTTTCCGCCGCGTCCAGCCGCTCATGGGCCGCGTCCAGCCTGCCGCTTTCCGCCAGCAGCTTTGCCTGACTCAGCAGCTCCATGGCGTCCAGCCGCTCCGGGGTGTACTGCATCTGTTCGTCCATGCTCAAAACCTCTTTTCTGCCTGTTATCCTTCGCTGAGGGGCGTTTGCCTGATCTCCACGCCGCACCGTGCGGACAGCTCCCGCAACATGCGCTCCTGGTCACGGTAGTAAAGGTAGATGTCCTTTTGCAGCACCTGCCGCTGTTCCATTTGCCAGGTAATGCGCAGGAGACGTTTTTCCGGGTCTACGTCCAGGGCCTGAATGGCGGTGTAAGGGGCTTGCCAGACGGCCCGCCGCCACTCGGTCATTTCCATATAGCTGTAAGCCCACGAAATCGCCTGCTCATTCAGCTCTATTTGTTCTTCCCGAAGGTTAAACGCGGGGTTCTCCAAGCGCTGCCTGCAAATAACGCTTGTGCAGAAGATGCTGACTACTAGAACAGCTATCGGCATAGCCACTTGAAGCAACGGGACGTTGACTTCCCGAAAAAAGAACCATGCCAAAATACTCAATGCAACGCCAATGATCCCACCAAGTGGGAAAGCCCAACTGTTCCCTCTGCGACTAGCCTTGCGCATGCGCCGTTTTTCAGTGGCATCCACCTTAAACCGTAGTGCTTGTGTCATATATCACCCTGTACCTTATGGCATGGCTGTCATCATTATCGGTTCATGTCCCTTCATAAGGCCCTTAATGCCGGATATAACATCAACGATTTTTTCAACACCAAATACTGTAAACTTGCCAAGGGAGCCAAAGTTCTCCAGCTTGAAATCGCCAATGGAAATTTTCGAAACGTCCTTCCCCATTTTTGCATCATATGTGAAGTTATAAACCGTTTGGAAATTCCATGTTCCAGTTATTCCATCAAGAACTTTTAAAGCGCTTTTGGCATTTGACATTCCTGTGGTGAGAGCTTTGAATTGATGTGTGGTTTTTCCTTCTTCATAAATTGGCCCAAACATAGCTCCACCAAACAGCTTCATGCCGCCATCAACAACATCGTGCCACTTTCCCTGCATCAATCCGCTCACGGCTTTCAAGCCGCCATCCAGCAATTTGATCTGTCCAAGGAAGCTCATATCTGTATATTTATAAACAGTAGTTATAAAGTCTTTTAGGTGACTGCCCTTCAATTCGGTCCGTCTGCTCTTATAGCCCTTTAGCACTTCTTTCAATCCACCTGCATCCGTAAGACTAGTAAAGAACTGACCAAGTTTGCTAAAAAACAGTATCATATTACCAACAGCTTCTACTGTACCCACAGCCCTGGCTACCTCGTACATCCCCGCTCTGCGCAGTGTTGAAACAAACGTTTCATTTTCACCATGCATCAATTTTCGCCCTGCCATGTGCGTAATACCATTAGAAGCATCCGCAATTGCACCTGCGTAATAAGCCATTTGTACAAGTGAAGTTGCAAATGTTATAAGCGCAACAACAGCCGCTACAATGCCTAAAAGTCCGCCTACTGCAATTGCCGCAAAGGCTTCAATAACAGCTATGACTGCCATCGCGATGCCTATTGCTGCCAGGATTGTTTCTTTCCCACCTTTATACTTATACCAGTTACGCAACTGTTCCCGAACGGACTGCATTTTGTTTTTTGCGCTTCTAAACCACTCTTTGCCATCATCGCCCCAGAAGAAGCCAAAAATCTTCTCCCAGGTGGTTTCCTCCGATTTAATCCCGTATTCCTTCTCAAACCGTCCATACAGCGAAGTGATCTTCCCGTACAGTCGGTTTTCGGTATTCACGACCTTATCCTTGAAGTTTGTCAGCTTCCGCTGATAGTCGGTAAAGCTCTGGGCCTTCTTTGTCAGCGCAGACCGTTTCGCGTTGATGCTGCGCTGGGCAGCGCTCATGTTTGCTGTGTTGCCGCCAGAATAGTTGTTGATGCCATGCAGCACCTTCTTTTCCAGCGTCTTTGCATAGTCCGTACACTGGGCCGCGGCTTTTCCTGCCTGCTTTGCGGCTTTCTCCAAGTCGTTCACATAAATCTCGATCATCGGATGCTTCCCCTCCCTTCCGCGCGTCAGGTGCTGGACTTTGCTTTTTCAGCAGCCTCCCGCGCCAGCGCTTCCTTATATTTCCGCCACTGATAATCCCGGTTGATCTCGGCTTCACGCTTTAAGGCCGTGATTCGGTTGATCTCCAAGGTCACTGCATGATTGGCTGCACTCAAATTGCTGTCCGCCAGTGGCTCCCGCTCCGTTGCGTCCCGCACAAGCTGAACGTTGGTCGCATACATGCTTTCGCCCTTTAAGCCACTTTCCACCTCATTGGCGCATTTTTTGATGCTGGAGCACAGGCTGTTGACCGCCGAGGTAACGGGATAGCTTGTAATGCTGGAGCGAATTTCACGCAGCTGACTCAGCAGCTTGCCGTAATTGTTCGCTTCCTTCTGATATTTTTTATACATGTTATAGTGGTAACTGCTGCTTCCCATACCGCGGCCCCCTTATTCCTTTTCCTGCCGCAAGCCATCCACTGCCTTTTCCAAATGCGTGCTGAAGGAAAACTGTTCCTCATCCTGATAGCCAATGGCAAACAGCCGCGTGATCTGATCGTGATTGAACAGATACGTCCGCTCACTGCCCATGTATCCCTCGGGATAGGGCAGGCCCACATAGTCCCACACCTGCTGGGTGTCCCCCTGCTGCTGCAAATAGCCGATGATCATCATGCGCTTTGAGCTTTTCTCCAGCAGCACCACACTGCCAATGGGCAGCAAGCCTTCCATCTTCATAAGTCTCCATCCTTTCTGCCAAACACGTTTTTATTGTCTCAGCTTACGATCACAGGATATTGAATGGACGAAAAGTCGCCGCTGATAGGCTGACTGCACAGCTGTGCCATCGTCTGCTGCACCGCGCCGGGATTCACCGTCACCCCCGCGGGGTCAAGCTGTACCATATCGTTCAGGTTCATGCAAATATCCGTTGCCGTCAGGTTCAGCTGATACCCGCTGTCCGAGCTTGCGGTCAGCTGCACATCCAGCACCAGATTGGAATTCAGCGTCCTGCCGGTGTTTTCGGTGATGCTTGCCGCGATGATCCGCTGCATTGCCTGCGCGTTGGAATGGTCTGCCACCTGCGCCGCCACCTGCGTGGCTTCTGCCGCAGTCAGATTCGTTTGTGGCAGCGGCAAAGGCTGATTCATGATGTAGAGTCCAGGCACAACTTCCTTACCCCAGATTCTGCGCAATTGATCTATAAAAGCTTTATCTGTAAGTGCACCCGTATCCTCATTGTTGCTTCCGTTGACGGTCACGTCCTTCCAGCTTTCCAGCACCACCCGATCCACCTGGCTGCGCAGATTCGTGGACCATTCCGTCATGCTGCCAATGCTGCGAAGGCCGGCGCCTGCCGTCAGGTCGCCGGGCGTACCTGTGCCATACAGCTCGTTATATACGGCTTCGCCAATGCTGTGTACCAGCTCGCTGCGCCGACTTGCCGGATAGGTGCCTTCCTCCAGCCGGGAAATAATGGCTTCGCCAATGTTGGTAATGCATTCATCCCGGGGCGTACCCTTCACCAGCGCATCCGTCACCACGCCGACCACCGCCGCGCCCAGCACAGTGTTTGTGCCGTCCTTGTAGCTTGCAGGTGTGTAGGCCGTGCCGTCCGCGCGGATCGCATCGGGCATGACGCTTTCCACCGCCTCCCGCAGCTCCATCTGCACATGCTCCAGCAGCTCAGTCAGCGCATCCACCACCTGATGGGAGATTGTTTCCTTCACTGCCAGCGACTGGTAGCTCAGAAGAATAGTCACCGCGCTGGGCATGCAGCTCGCCTGCACGGTCCGCGCCGACATCGCCACATAGTTCAGGTCCGGCACAAAGGCCGCGCCGATGGTGGAGACCAGCACCGGCTTCGCGGGCAGGGGCGTGTAGGTCAGGTTCGGCGTATACACGTCCGGCATCACCCGGGGCGTAACATCCCGCAGCGCCTTGTCCGTGCCGCTGCTTTCCGAGCCGCCCTTTGCCGTGTTGTGGATGGCCTCGCGAAGCTGCTGATCGAAGCCGTCATCCGTCTCATAGAAGGTGAGCTGCGCTTCGTTCAGCATGTCGTAAATATCGCCCAGGGCCGACCCCAGGTTGCGCACCTGGCAGAACACGCGCTGGAACCGCTCGTGGAACTCCTGGTGCGCAATGCCGTCCCAGTAGCTGCACAGCCTGCGCTCCACCTCCACGATCTTGTCGGACAAGTCCGTAAACCGCAAGATGCCATCGCGAAAGGCGTACATCGTGTTGATAACGCCTGTTTCATTGTAGTGCTGTAAGCTGTGGGCCTCCAGCTTTGCCTGCGTTCCAACGTTGTTTTCTGCCACAATATCACCTCATAGCCTGATCAGATATTTGGAAAGGCTTTTGGTCGCTTCTGCGCCGTCCTTTGGAGTGGGAACTGGTATTATTGTGCAGCAACGCGCCCATTTTTGCAATGTTTCCGCCTCAATCCCCTGCGATAACATGAGAAAATGCTGCGTTATTCGGTAAGCATGGTCTTGATATGCTGATATTGCTCGTTCAGGCGCAGGTAAGCGTCGCCCAGCAGGTAGGGACGGTTGAGCATGCGCTGATTTTGCAGGCTTACCTCCGCCAGCTTCAGGTTGTTCAAATAGTCGAAATACAGGAAGTTGCCCTGGGTCTGGATATAGCGCTCCAGCTCGTTGGAGCTGAGGATGCTGGCCTTCGCGTTGGGATATTCGCACCAGATCACGCAGCACTTGCAGTCGTTGAACCGGGCCACCACGTCATACAGCTTGGACTGGCATTCGCTGTCCCCCATGCACAGCTTGATGGGGCCTTCGCTGTTGATCACCAGCAGCTTCAGGGGCCAGGAGCGGGTCAGCTCCATGCGCTCGTCATCCTCCTCCAAGGCAAACAGCGCATCCTGACGTTCGCTCATCTCCTGCCACAGGGCATCGACGGCCTCCTTCATCTCGGAGGTATCGGTGATGTAGGACTTGACGCAGCCCAGCGTCTTCATGGCGGAAAGGCTGCGCCTCGGCCCATCGAAGATGATGGCCTCGGACAGGTGGATGAAGACGTTCGCCTGGATCTGCCGCAGGATGTTCTTCACCGCCGTGTGCTTGCCGCTCTTGGGCCGTCCGCTGATGACAAAGGTGGACAATTCGTCCAGCTTCAGCGTTACATATTCCACGCTGCTGTAGTCCATGCCAACCACCATTTCGTAGGGCTGACGGAACTTCTCCGGCGCGTCCTTCATGGCGTCTGCCAGGCTCAGCACCTCCGGCACCACGGGGATGGGCTTGGCATGCTCATCATACAGGGCAGCGATCTGCGCCAGTTCGACCTCCATGTTCTTGCGGCGCTCCTGCTCTGTTTCACCCTCGGTGGGCAGCGCAAACTGCGCCTCCAGCACGCGCTTATCCAGCTCCACCAGCGCGCGGCCCGGGCAGTTCGCCGGCTCCATGCGCCGTGCGCCCACCATGGCGGTGTATTCGCTGGTGTCGTTACAGGTGAAGCACACCTTGCAGTTGAAGTTGCTCAGGGTGCGGTAATTCAGGTTGGAGGAGGCCGTTCCCGTCACCAGCAGGGACAGGCCCACGCTCAGCCCCTCCCGTGCCAGCATTTGCAGCGTATCGTCATACTGCTCATAATATTCCCGGAAGGCCGCCACGTTGTCGATGACCAGCACTATCTGGGGCATATCCCGCTTGCCTGCTTCCAGATACGCCCGATAAGTACCCACGCCGCAGGCCATGAAGCGGGATTTCCGCTCCTGGATCTGCGCCGTCAGCAGCTTGAACAGGTTGCGTACGCGATCCTCCTCGCTGAGCAGCACCACGCCGCCCACATGCTTGCTGTCCCGGAAGGCCATCATCGCCATGGTACCCGCGTCGATGATGTAGAAGTTGACTTCCCGCGGCGTATAGCGGTGAATGGCCTCGAACACGATGCTTTGCAGCGTTGTGGTCTTGCCCATCTGCGCCATGCCCAGCAGCAGGATGTTGTCGCTGGTCAGGTCCAGCGTATAGCGATCCTGCCGCTGCATTTCCGGGTCGTCATAGCGGGCCACGGAAACCACAATGCCCTGTCCCTTGCACATGTCAACGCCCTCATTCAGCTCCGAAAGCAGCAGGTGCTTCGTCAGCGGCGCAAGGCAAATGCTGGGCAGCGGCGTGATCTTCGCCTCCTTGCAGAAGTCCGCCACATATTCCACCAGCGCATCCAACTGGGTCGTTGGCTTCTTCTCGTCCCCGCTGTCGTTCTTCTTCGCCTTCACCTCATACACGGTGGTAGGCTTGCCCCACATGTTCAGCTCGTTGATCTTATAGGGCTGCACAGCGCTGGGGTCCACATTGGGGACCTTTGCGCCGCTATAGGCGCTTTGGAACAGCTCGAAATATTCGTTGTTGCCCACCTGCAAATAAGCGCGGCCCGGCTCGCGGATCTCCGCCGCCAGCGGAGTCTTCAGCACCTCCTGGCTATCCTCCTTGGTCTGCACCTTCAAGCACAGCTTGAAGCGGCTGTTGCTCCAAATCTGACCGTCCACCACGCCGCTGGGCTTCTGGGTCGCCAGGATCAAATGCACGCCCAGACTTCGGCCGATACGCGCAGCGCTGACCAGCTCCTTCATGAAGTCCGGCTGTTCTGCCTTCAATTCGGCAAATTCGTCCACGATGATGATCAAATGCGGCAGGGGCGCAGGCACGCTGGTGGGATCCTGCTTGTACATGTGAATGTAGCTGTCGATCTTGTTCACGCCCGCCTCGGCAAACAGCTTTTTGCGGCGTTCCAGTTCTGCCTTGATGGACTTCAGCGAGCGATCGATCTCCCGCCCGTCAATGTCCGTAATGGTGCCTGCCAAATGGGGCAGCCCCAGAAACTGGTTCGCCATGCCGCCGCCCTTGAAGTCGATAATCAGGAACGTCACCTCATAGGGATGAAAGAACAGCGCCATGTTGATGATGTAGCTCTGCATGATCTCCGACTTGCCGGAGCCTGTAGTACCAGCCACCAGGCCGTGCGGGCCATGGGCCTTTTCATGCAGGTCCAGCTTTACCACGGCGTTCTTCGTACGCACACCCAGCGGCACCGCCATGCTCTTTTCGATCTGGGAGCGGCTCCAGTTGGCGCGCAGATCCAGCTCCTGCGCCTTTTTGATGCCCAGCAGCTCATACAGGCTGATGTTCTTGACCATTTCGTTGGCCAGGTTTGCCTCCACCACATGCACCTTGCACAGCTTCATGACGATCTCGCGCATGCGTTCTTCCATGATCTGCGTATATTCAAACTGATAGGGCTTCTCCCCGTCCATGGTATAGATCAGGCTGCCGCTGCTGGCGTTGCGGTCCAGGCGAATGAGCTGTGCGCAGCCCCGGGGAATGCGCTCTTCATATTCGTCCATGAAGACAAACCGCACGCCCAGCGCATTGCACCGGGTGAAATACTGGGAAACGGGATGGTTGCGGATCATGTCTACCCGATAGACGAACACCACATAATACTGGGGCCACACCGTCGCCTTGCCGCCCGATATGCTCTCGCGTTCGGACAGCAGGCGATACAGCACCTCCAAGTGAAACTTGGCGCTTTCCGCATCGCAGATGATGTTGCGATACGTTCCCGTCTCCTCGTCAAAGCAGTTGCGCAGCCACCGCGCCCAGGCAAACTCCTTCTGATCCTCTTCCCCGATGATGTAATAGATCTTGACCTCGTTGTAATAGTGCCGCACAGTCAGGTCGATGGTCATGGTCTTGAGCATCTCATACAGCCAGCGGCGCTTGCCCACCACGCCCACGGCGCAGGCCTGGCTCAGCCGCGCCACCACGGGCGCATCCTGCAAAATGCGGTACTGCTCCACCACATTCAGGGCCATGTCCTGCAATTCGTCGTCCGCCTCGCGGTATTCCGGCACGTTGGTCTTAACCTTGATGGACGCTTCCCGCGCGCCCCGGCCCAGGCGCACATCCAAAAAGTCCGCATCCTCGGGAGAGCGGTCAAACAGGCCCTTATCAAAGTTGTGAACGATAGCGATATTGTCCTCGGTGGAGCGGTAGATACGATCCAGAATACGCAGCTCGTCCTGACGGCGGCGCTTGATCTCGTCGATCTTGTTCTGCACATAGGTATAATAGGTTTCCTTGCGGCGGCGCTCATCCTCGGCGGCATTCTTCCGCATGTCCTTCCGTGTCAGGAACATCACCAGCACGGATACGCCCATGGATACGCCGCTGTAGGCCACAAACATCAGCCCGCTGCCGCCCATGGAGCCGCGCAGCACCAGCATGGAGACGATCATCGCCACAGGGGGCAGCACCTTCAGGAACATGTTGTCCCGATCCGGCTTGGGCTTTTCCTTGGGCTGCAATACCTCGATCTCATCCGTCTTGATCTGATGCTGCACCCGGGAGCTGCGGATGAACACCGGATATTCCATGGCGCTCGTCTGCTGCTGAATGACGTTGCTCACCAGCCTGCCATAGGCAATGGGCTGCTTGGAATCCACATACAGGTTGCTGTCATGCAGATACAGCTGCACATCCGCCACGCTGAAAAAGTCATTGTCCCGCAGCGTCACGGTGCGGGTCACCGGGGTAATGTTGCGGTACACGGGATAGGTTCCGCCCATGGGAGCCAGCGTCCAATGACCGCCCTGCCGGGACAGCAGCACCGCCTCCTGCGCTGCATCAGCGCTTTGCAGCCGCAGCTCGCACACGGGCGTGCCTCCAATGCGCAGCGCAGGCACCGCCCCCAGGCTGATGCAGCGGTCAAAGGCCGCGCCTGCAAAGTCAAAGTGCAGCTCTGCATGCACCTCCAGCAGCGTTTTGCCGCTTTCGCTGCACACTGCCAGCGCCAGGCCATGCGTCACCGTGCAGCGGCCTGAGCCGGCGGCTCCGCCGTCCATGCGCCGCAGCGTCACGCCCTTGCCAGGGGTGATCAGCCATTCGCCGCCACTTTTGAACAGTGCAAACTCAAACGCACAGCCAAAGTCCTCCTCCTGCATGCGCACATCGCAGCGCGGGGATGTACCAATGCTCAGGGGACTCAGCGCCTTATCATCCAGCCGCAGCCGCCAGTGATGCTGCGGCGCTTGAAGCACCACATGAAAATAACGCACAGCCTGTTCACATCCTTTTGTTTACGCTTCCCTTGGGTCAAAGAAAATGCTGGTGCCGTTGCTTACGCCCAGCTCCTGCAGGGTATGCTCGCCGGTCAAAAGCGCCACGGGATTCTCCGCGCGCAGATAAAGCTGACAGGGGTCGTTGACGTTGATGTTCAGCTGATAGGCCTTTTGCAGGGCGTTGACCAGCTCGTCGCCCGTCAGCTGGGCGGGCAGCTGCAAATCGTGCACCTTGCCGCAGCTCATGTCATGAAACTCCACCATGTAGGATTCCATGCGTCCTCCTCCTTATTGAAAATACGGTTTCCCAGGCCTTCCCCTATAGGAGAGAAAGCCTGGGAAACCATACGCACTTTAATAAGCGTCCGAGCCGACCTCAAAGACATACTGCGTCGCCAGCGTAATGCGATCCCCGATATGCAGCGGATAGCGCATCCCGGGCTGCAAAATTTCGCCGTTGAGCTTCGTGCCGTTCTTGCTGCCCTCGTCGCGAATGTAATATTCCATGTGGCCCGCGCCCTGCTCGCTGATGATGCTGCAATGCCTGCGGCTGATGCCCTTGAACTTCAGGGGGGACAGGCACTGCCTTGCATCGCTGCCCAGCAGCTGGGTCTGCTGACGAATGGTGATCTCCACCATGCTGCCCAGATTGATGCTACGCAGCTTCAAATGCACCGGGAACACATCGTCAATGTCCGGGCGCACAGGCTCTGGGACGGCGTTTTCCTGCTTTTTCGGATAGCGCGGCAGCTCGATCACGCCACGGTTGACCAGCAGCGCCCCCACCAGCGCCGCGCCCAGCGTCAGCACCAGCGCGCCAATAGCGCCCAGGAAGGCCGCCGCAACAATGTCCAGCACAATGACCACCGCGATCGCCGCACCCAGCCAGATCATGCACGTCCAGAAATATTTCTTCTGTTCCCCATACGTTCGCTGCACGGGCGCGGGACGCTCCTTTCTCAGCTTGAGCGGCTTGGGTCCCTTCGGAGGCCTCGGCTCCTTGGGCGGCTTGGGGGGCTTCTCCTTTTTCACCTTCGCAGGCTTGGCGGGCGCTTCAGCAAAGCCGCCCGTGATTTCATCCATGCCGATGGCGATGCCCGGAGCAGGTGCAGCATTCGTCTGCTGAAAAGTGTCCGGGGGCGCGGTAGGGCTATCCATCCCCATGGCAACACCATACGCAGGCTGCCCCGTCATCGTATCCGGGGGAACCGTCGCGTCATCCATGCCCATCGCAATACCGTGGGACGGCATAGCTGCATCCGGGGCCACCGTTGCCGTGTCCATGCCAATGGCGATGCCCGGGGCGGGCGTGGCGCTGTTCGGCGCCATCGTTGCCGCGTCCATGCCAATGGCGATATTGGGCTTCGGCTGTCCGACAACAGGCGGTGTAAGCGGTATGCCCGCCGTGCTTACACCAGGCGCAATGAAGCCCCCATCCAGCGTCGGCTCATCCATGCCCACCGCAACGCTGCGGACAGGCTTCGGCCCATTGGACTGGACAGGCTGTGCCTGCACGGGCTGTGCGGCGGGCGCAGCCGCCGTAGGCTCGTCCCGGGTCGGTTCATCCATACCGATGGCGACCGCTGGGGCCTTGGGCGTGACCTCCAGGGCATGGCGCACCGCGTGGATCACGCCGGGTTCCTTGCCCTTCGGCACCACAGGCGCAGCCTGATAGGGCGCGCTGATCGGCTGCACCCGGCTCACCGTGTTTTCCTGGCGCACCTGCGCCCCGGCCTGTCCTGCGCGCAGGTTGAAGTAATTGTTCAGCGCATACAGATCCGCAAAGGGATCGTCGATGCACAGCCACATTTCGCGGGTCTCCTCGGTGCGCAGCTCCGGGCGGGACTGGGCGCGAAGCTGGGCCAGCACATGCGCACCCGCCAGCGCGTCATCGCCCATCACAGGCTCCTGATAGCTGCACATCAGGCGCACTTCATTCTGGTCGTTGCAGCACACATCGGCAAAGTCCAGCGGCACACCCGCCAGGGAGATGCCCGGACACAGCTTGATCGCCGTCACGGCCTCCACCAGGCTGCGCGTCATCTCCATGAAGTCCCGCGGGCCGCAGCTTTTCATGCGCATGTCCAGCCGTTCCAGCCCCGAGAGGGTGTGGCTCAGCGCCACACCGCCCTCTAAAATTTCCAGCTTGCAGGGCAGCATGCAGGGCGGGAGCAGCCCCTGGGCCAGCTGGTCATAGGCTGCCTGAGAAAAGTTCACGTTCTCCAGACGCTTCAGCGTGTTTCCGTAAGCATCCGTCAGCAGTACATAGCTCATAGCTCTCCCGCCTTATCTTGTTCCGATTTTGATCTGGCTCTTGCCAATGATCAGCTCTGTACCCGGGGCAAGGTCGCACTCGTTGTGGAACACCACCTGACCGTTCACATAGGTACCCATGCGGGAGGTGTCCTTATAGTGCAGCACACCGTTCATATAGGTCAGCTCGCCATGGTGACGGGACACGGACAGGTCGTCCTTGTTCAGGTGGATGTCCGCATCGCTGCCGCGACCGATGATCAGAGGGACGCTCTCCTTCATGGTGTAGGACGCATCCTGGCTGATGCCCGCATAGGTGATCATCAGCGTCAGGTACCAGTCGTCCATGCCGACGGAGGTGGGCGGGTCCATGGACATCAGGCCGTCGCCGCCGATGGCCTCGGTCTCCTTCTCGCTGGCCTCCAGCTCAATGCCCGTCATGCCGCCGGGAACAGTGGCTGCCGGCTTCTCCTGCTTCTTGGCCTTGGGCTTCACCAGCAGCACGATCAGCACGATGACCGCCGCCGTCAGCACTGTGCAGACCAGCACCAGCACCCACATGGGCAGCTTCATGCCCACAATGTCCGTGGGCCGCAGCAGGAATTTGCGCACCCGCTCCGTCAGGCCGGGGTCATCGCTTTCCTGAATGCCCTCGCCGTCTACCTGCATTTGCAGGGACACGCTCGCGCCGCTCTCCTTCGGAATGGCGTTGACCTCGCACAGCTTATCCTGCGCCCGCTGGGTCGCATCGTCATAGGTACCCAGCGTCGTTTCGTCCTTGTCCAGATATTTCAGCTGGATCAGCCGCTGCTGGTAGCGGGTGACATAATCGTTGCTGTCGCCCTTTGCCAGCGGGATGTACAGCTCCACAGGCTGCTCCGTCGCCTTGGGCGCAGGGGAGCCGTTCATCAGCAGCTCGTAAGCATCGCGGCTCATGTAGTTGTTCCGGGGCAGGCGGTTATCCGTGCAGAAATCGTTGACCGCCTTCAGCAGGGCCTCGTCCATCACGCCGTAAGCGCCGCTGCCCTCGGTGTAGTAATACAGCTCCGTCAGGCGCTCCTGCACCTCGATGACCTGGCTGTCCTCCTGCCCCTTAGCGATCATCACATCAGGATCAGCCGTCGGCACAGGGGTATCCGTGGGGGCCGCCGTGGGCGCGGGGGTACTGACGTTCTTTGCCGCAGCGCTCATCAGCAGGTCAAAGGCCGCGACGGACATGCCCTCGCTCTTTGCCAGATTGTTCGCCGTGCAGAATTCATACACCGCCAGCTGCATGTTCTGATCGAACACGCCCGTCCGCGCGTCCTTCTCATCGGTAATGCCCGCCTGGTAGTAATAGCCCAGCGTGAGCAGGCGCTTCTGCGCGTCTGGCACCTCGGGATTGGTGTCGCCCATGGCAAACTTGCGGTTGGGGTCGGGGGTCGCCGTGGGCATGGGGACTGCGCCGCCCTCCACGCCGCGCTTCATCAGCTCGTAGGCTTCCTCGCTCACGCCGTTTTCGTAAACGGTCAGGTGATTCTGCTCATAGAAGTTCATCACAGCGCTCTTCATCGCGCCGTCATAGATGCCGTTCGGTTCGCCGTCGTAGTAATACAGCGCCTTCAGCAGCTGCTGGATGTATTCCAGGTCGCCGCTGTCCGAGTCCTTGTTGTACTTGATCGGCTCGGTCGAGGGCGCGGGGGTATCCGTGGGGGCCGGGGTAGGCGTGGGGATCTGCGAGGCATGCAGCTCCACCGTGCTGGTATCGGACAGGGTGCGTCCGCCGCTCTGGCAATAGGCCTCCAGGGTGAAGCTGTTCCCCTGCATCAGGGAAACCTCCGTCACGTCCAGCGACACCTCGACAATGCTCTTGCCATAGTCCGCAATGTCCATGCCGATGCTGACGGCATCAGAGCCAGCCGCTGCCTTGTCCTCAAAGTTCAGCTGACGGAACTTGTCGTCCGTGGAGGCCGTCAGGCTTTGCAGATTCTCCACATAGCCGTTGACCTTTTCGCGATGGCCCGCGGACGCATAGCTCGGCATACGGTACAGGGCCACGCGGTACACCGGAGCACCCAGATTGCGGATGCGGCTTTGCGCGTCCGCCAGCGACAAGCCGCCGCCGTTGGAGCCGGTCGCGATCACGACGATCACGCCCTGCTTATCGCCCACAGAGTTGCCCAGCGCCGCAACGGCCTTGCCCACGCCGTCAAACAGGCGGGTCTGCGTTTCGGCGGTCTTGCTCTGGGTCAGCGTACCCACATAGCCCTGCGCGGACTGGCGATCCATAAAGCTGGTCACCTCGCCCGCCTCGTTCGTCACGCGAACGAAGGCGCACTCGTCCTGCGCGCCCATGGCGCTGATGGCAGAATTCATCAGCGACTTGATCGTTGCAAAGTCGATATGGTCGGAATAGTACTGACCGCAGTCCACCACGAACACATAGCGTGTACCGGGTTCGCTTTGCGGCTCACCCTTCACGGGCAACTTCTGTCCGTTCACGGCAAAGGTCAGGTCTGCCGCATCCGGCACAGCGCCCGTGCTGCTGCTGCCCATGCGCAGGCGCACCCGCAGCTCGGCGCGGCTTTCATAAGCCGTTGCGCCTACAATGGTCATGCTGGTGAAGGCCGTGTCCGCCAAGGCCGCCGGCAGGCTGCACACCAGCAGCACCAGCGTCAACATCCATGCGATGAAACGTTTCATCCCCTCATTCCTCCATCCTCGTTGTTTATTGCCAGTTTTCGGTGATCATTTTTTGTGTTACGTTTTTGACGTCCTTGGACACCGTGACTGTGATGGGTGCAAGCGTGTAGCTCTGCCAATTGTTGGAGTCCTTCAGCTTGACCGACACCCTGGGCGTGAATACATAGGTGCCTTCGCTCAGCTTCTTCAGCTTGAGGATCACGCCTGCCTTGCTCAGGTCCAGATCTTTGGCATCCAGCACGCTTTCCATTTCACTCATCAAGGGACGTGCCTGCCGCTTCGGCTGGTCTCTCTCCAGCGTGACCTTATCGGGCGCGTCCTCGTTCACCAGCGAGAAGTCCACCTCGGCCCCTTCCGGCGCATAGAAGTATGCGGACAGCAGCGGTGCTGTGTTGGCCTTGTAGGTGTACGTCGGCGCGTCAATGCCCACGGCAAAGTTGTATTCCGCGCTGATCCATTGTGCCTGAGCTTCCTCATCCGTCGCGTCATTGGAGGCTGTCTCCGCCAAGGCCGCCGGCAGGCTGCACACCAGCAGCACCAGCGTCAACATCCGTGCGATGAAACGTTTCATCCCTTCATTCCTCCATCCTCGTTGTTTATTGCCAGTTTTCCGTAATCATTTTTTGCGTCACTTTCGTGCCGTCCTTGGACACCGTGACTGTGATGGGTGCAAGCGTGTAGCTCTGCCAATTGTTGGAGTCCTTCAGCTTGACCGACACCCTGGGCGTGAATACATAGGTGCCTTCGCTCAGCTTCTTCAGCTTAATGACTACGCCTGCCTTGTTCAGGTCCAGGTCGTTTGTATCCAGCTCCTTTTCCAAGCCACGCATCAGGGAGCGTGCCTGCCGTTTCGGCTGGTTTCTCTCCAGCGTGACCTTATCGGGCGCGTCCTCGTTCACCAGCGAGAAGTCCACCTCGGCCCCCTCCGGCGCATAGAAATATGCGGACAGCAGCGGCGCTGTGTTGGCCTTGTAGGTGTACGTCGGCGCGTCAATGCCCACGGCGAAGTTGTATTCCGTGCTGATCCATTGCTCCTTGCCCTGTTCTTCCTCGCCGCTTTCGCTGTTTACGGTGAAACGCTTCGTATCCAGCACCGTTTCACTGCCGTCCGGCAGCGCAGCCACCAGCTCCAGCGTGTAAGCGCCCTTGTCCATTCCATAGTCAGCAAGCAACACATTGCCCTTCCAGTAAAGCTGCTGCTGGGCCTGCGCCTGTCCCGCAAACTCATTTTTGATGCTCTCCACCCGTTTTTCCGGGGCTGCGCTCAGGCGGAACAGCGTGCTGTTCGTTTCCTTCACCCGGACATAGCCGCTTACGCCATCGCCGCAAAGCATGCGCGCGTCGATCCCCAGCTGTTCCGTTTCGCAGTTGTAGTTGTCCGCCGGGTATTTGATCGCGCCGCAGGCTATCGGCAGGTTCTGCGTCACGGTCAGGGTGGTTTCGTTAGTGTTTTCAGCCCAGTCCGTCACGCGCACGGTGAGCGTATCGCCGCTTTGCACCGCGCGGTTCAGCTGTACCGTGAAGGAGCCGTTGCTGCCCGCCTCGGCGCTGCCCAGCGACGTGCCGCCTGCAAAGACCTCCACCGTGGAGTCGCCTTCACATGTACCCGTGATGGTCGTGTCGCCGCTCGAAACCTCATTGCACACCGGCGCGGCTGTTTCTGCGTCGCTCCGAAGCGTTACGGTCGCCGGGTCAACCTTGCCGGACACGTCCTCCACGGTATAAACGTCTTCCATATTTGCGCGGAGCGTTACATCAAGTGTCCAGTAGCCGTCCGCATTCGACTGCACCTGCGCGAGGTGTTCGCCGTTTCGCTTGATCTCCAAGGTACGGTTGGGGGAGCAGGTGCCGTTGATGGTGACCGGGTTCCACCGGCCCGACAGCTCGACAAGCTGATTATTGGAGGCTCTCCCGGCAGATTCAGGCGATTCACCCACATAGATCTGAATGGGCTTCAGCGTCACCGCTTCCACCGTGATCTGCTGGGTCAGCGTGTTCTGCCAAATATCGGTCACCGTCACCGTCAGGGCCGTGCCTGCCGTGACGCTATCAAATTGCAGTGTAAACGCACCCGCTGCATCTGCCTGCGCGGCAGCCAGCACCGTATCGCCCTGCTTCAGCAGCACGCTGGCGTTCGCTTCCGTTGTGCCGCGCAGCGTAGTACTCTCTTCATTGATGGTGTCCGTCAGGGTCAGGCCGCTTACACTGCGGTCAACCTTCAGCGTCAGCGCTTTGGGCTGGGGCGGATCGTCCTGCTGCGGCTCGGCGTAGTTTGCCGTAATGGTGGAAGTGCTGCCGTCCTTCAAGTCGCTTACATCGTATTCCATTCGCCACTGACCGTTTGCATCCGCAGTGACCGTTGCGCTTCTGTTTTCCACCGTCACCGTCAGCGCTGCATTCGGCTCGGCCTGACCTGTGAGCGTAACCGATTCCATTTGTCCGTACGCAGTGTACGTTTCCCCGGCCCCGTCCCAGCCCCGGTCACTGTATTCGGCGAATTGCAGGGTGATCGCCCTGCGCGTCTTTGTGCCAACGGTTCCCGTCCATCTGCGGACGTTGCCCGCAGCGTCCGTTGCCGTAATGCGCAGGCTGTCCCCGGCTGCAAAGGTCCGCGCCGGGAAGGTGAACACGCCTGTTGTCGCATCCGCTTTGGTCGTGCCGCTCTGGCTTCCGTTTATTTGCAGCTCCAGGCTTGCGCCGGGATCTGCCGTGCCTTGCAGCACATATTCCCCGCTGTACACCGCTTCTGTGACGGTAATATCCGCCATGGTGGCCTTATAGTTGAAGGTGCGGGTCACCACATTGGTCGTATCATCCGCATAGGAAAGCTGCAAGGTGTGCTCGCCATCGGTCAGTTCATCCACGCTGATGCTTGCCGTATACGCGCCGTTTTGCAGGGTCGCCCTGTACCGTTCCTTGCCGTCCAGCAGCAGCACAAACCGTTCGCCGTCCTCACCCCTGATAGTGACGGTCAGCTTACCCTCTGCGGGCTTGCTGAGATAGCCTGCTTCATTCGCCGCCGGATTCAGCCGCATGGTCAGCGCCGCGCGCGCCGGGGCTTCGGTGGGCGCTTCTGTCGGCGCTTCCGTGGCTTCTGCCGTTGCCGCTGCATCCTGCGCAATCGTTCCTGTCCAGGATGCGATCTTGTCATCTACATCCGTGGTCGCGGTAATGCGGAGTACATCCCCTGCTTTACAGGGTGACGTGATAAACTTGAAGCCGCCCGAAATAATTCCTCCACTGTTGGTCGCTTTGATCTCGCCATTGACTAGCAGGAACAGACTTGCACCCTTCATTGCGGTACCCGTAATGGCCTTTGTGCCTGCCGTAAAGGGGCCGCCATCCACGATCAGGTACACGTTGAACTTCACCGATTCGCTGACAGTCTTTCCGCCGTCCTCATAGGAGACCTCGATGGTGTTCTCGCCCACTTGCAGCGCACTGGTGGGGATCCTGCATTTCGTTCCCGTGCGCGGGGACGTGCTTGCACCGTTCAGCGTGACGGTGAACTTGATCTTCTCCGTTCGTTCGGGAATGCCCAGCACGTTCAGCTCCAGGTAGTCGCCCAATTCCAGAATGTCGCCGTTTTCATCCACGGACGGGGTAAGCGCCAGCGTCAGCTTCTCAGCCTGCGCCGCTGCCGTGGGTACGGGTGTATCCGTGGGAGCCGCCGTTGCCGTAGGCGTAGGCGCTTCGGTCGGGATCGCCGTGGCAGTTGCCGTCGGGGCTTCGGTTGCCGTGGGTGCTGCCGTGACGGGCGCACCTGCATAGGTGAAGCGTTTTTCCACCGCGCCCTGCGTTGCGTCGGCGTAGGCCACGCGGATCACATTTTCCCCGTCGATCAGCTTCTCCGCCGGGATGTTCAGCGCCGCCTCGCCCGCACCGCTGTTGTCCGATACGTTTTGCAGCTCCGCACCGTTCAGGGTCACCGCCACCGCCCGGCTCGGCGTGAACCTGAACTGCACGGCAACATTCCCCTGAGCATCGGGCACGTCGCTCACCGTCAGCTCGATTCTCTCATAGACCATATAGGCCAGCATGGAGCGGTCGGTAAGCTGCGGCACATTCGCAGGCCGATCCGCCCCTGCCGCAGCGCAGGCAATGGCCTGACGAATGGCCGGGGTAATGTCCGCGCCATTGAAGTCCACATTTTGATCCAGGCAGAAGCACGCCACAGCGCGGATGCTGGCGGAATCACAGTCCCCGGTGATCTCCTCCGCCCGCAGATAGTGCAGCGTATGCAGGGCCTGCTGCATCAGGCGCAGCTCGTCGCCTGCATCGGCTTCCGTGGTGTTCGTCCGGAAGGTTTTGTTGCTGACCCAGGTCAGCGGGTCTGCCGTGGCGGTGGCCTGCACAAGCGGAAGCTCGCCCGAGGGCAGGGGCGTCGCCGTCTGCTGCACAAACGCTGTAGGCGCTGCCTCCTGCTGTCCCGAGGGCCTGCCGACCAGCAGCACCGTCACCACCACGCCCGCCGCCACGCCCACCAGCAGCAGCGGCACAATGGGCTTGCCGCCGCGCTTTTTCCGTGCGCGGGTGTTCATGCCCTCACTCAGGGCCTTGGCGAAATCCTCCGCCGTTTGAAAGCGGTTGGCAGGCTCCCGCTGGGTCGCCTTGATAATGGCGGCATCCAGCCACGCAGGAATGTTGCGGCTGGGCGCGGCACGGCTGGCGGAGGGCATCGGTTCGCCGGGGTTGCCCTTAGGCAGGCCGCCCACCACCATCTTGAACACGCAGGCGCCCATGGCGTAAATGTCCGTCCAGGGCCCCTGCTCCTTGCTATTGATCTGCTCTAACGGCGAATAGCCCTTCTTGGCGGAGGGCGGCAGCTCCGACTGATCGGAGATCAGGCCTGCGCTGCCAAAGTCGATCAGGCGAATTTCTCCCGAGTTCAGTCGAAAAATATTGTTCAGGCTCAGGTCGCGGTGCATCAGGTCGTTTTGATGCAGCGTGGACAGGGTCCCCAAAACGGTCAACGCCACAGGCACCGCTTCCTGCCAGGGAAGCGGCTCCCGCTGCGCCTTCAGATATTCATCCAGCGTGCAGCCGTCCAGATATTCCATGACGATGTACGCTGTATTGTTTTCATTGAACTGGTCGATGATACGCACCACGTTTTTCGCGTCGCTCATGCTGGCGCGGCTCATCATGCGGGCCTCATACAGGAATCGATCCCGATATTCCCGCAGCTTGGCGTCCTGTGCGTTGACAAATACGATATGCTGCTGTTCGTCCCGGGAAGCCTCGATGCGCGCGGGATAAAACTCCTTCACCGCGCGCAGAATACGCAAATAGCTGTCATAAGCAATGTAGGTGATACCAAAACCGCCGTGGCCCAGCGCCCGCCCGATCACCAGCCGCCCGTGCAGCACCGTCCCCGGGTGCAGATCCCGCGGGTCGGTGGGGTGATATGGCACGGGACTATGGCATTTGGGGCATATCGCCGCCTCCGGCGGTACCTCCGCCATGCAGCAATAACATAGATTCATGCTGCCCGTCTCCTCTTGGTGTTGTCCGCCGTTTATAAGGTGGTGTCCTGGGTGGTGGCGCTTGCCGCAAACAGATCCAGCGCGCTCACATCCGCCACGGTGGCAAAGGGCAGCCCGGGCGCGCAAATATCGCCCACCATGCAGGTGGTGTTATCCTTGCCGCCCAGCTCCAGCGCCGTGCGCACCAGCGCGTTTGCCGCCTCGCCGGGGGTCTCGCTGGTGGTCAGCAGCTTTTCCAGCTGCTCATGGGGGATCAGGTCGCTTACGCCGTCCGAGCAGAGCATGAAGCGGTCGCCGTTGCACAGGGCGCATTCCCGATAATACATGGAATCGTCCGTGATCTTGCCGGCCTCCTGCCCCAGATACTGATAGATCTGGTTGCCGGTGGGGTCCTTGCGCATTTCCTCCCGGGTCAGCTTGCCTTGCAGCATTTTGGAGAACACAAGCGTATGATCCCGGCTGAGCTGCACCAGCTTGCCCAGGCGCAGCATGTAAACGCGGCTGTCGCCCACGTTTGCCACCGTCGCCACGCCATTGCGCAGGTGCAGCAGCGCCAGGGTCGTTCCCTCCCGGCCCTGCTCGTTGCGGCTCTGTCCGTCCTCATACACGGCCTGCGAGATCCGCTTTACAAAGGCAAGCAGGCTTCGCTGCACCTCGCTTTTCAGCGTACCGTCCAGCTTCGCCAGCGCCTGCACCCCCATGGCGGAGGCAAACTCGCCGCCGTTCAGGCCGCCCATGCCGTCGCAGATGGCAAACAGATGCTCCGGCGCATCCTTTTCCAGCTCGATCCATGCGCCCTTATCCATCTGGGCCTGCTGCATCAGCTGACCGTCCATGTAGAAATTGTCCTCATTGTTCGTGCGCACACAGCCAATGTGGCTGATGACCGCCGCGCGAACCGTCAAGCCCTGCGTCTTCATCGCCCGCCCTCCTTCTGTGCGCATGCGTCCCGGGGAATGTTATAGCGTTTCTTGCCATAACCCACCGTATAAAACATGCCGTCCGTTTTCGGCGGTTCATCCAGCGTGTAGGTGGTATTAGGTTTTATGTCCCCAGTGCTTTCCCCATCGTACAGAAATTGCGAATCGATCAATTGCACCTGCAGCTTCAGCGCATCTGTAAAGGCAGCACTGTATTCCCCGTTATCGTTATCGTTATCGATCTTAAAAAACAAAATCCCGTTTTCATCGGCAAAGCTGGTCAGCCTGCCATTCTGATCTTTTTGAAACCGAACTGTCTCGTTGCCGCATGAAACCTCTGTGTCTTTCTCCACGTGGATGTGCACGTCCGAGGGCTCCGCCCTTTTGGCGCTTCCCTCTCCCAGCTGAATCGGTGTTTCCTCGCCGGTCTGTTCCATCGCTTCGCTGGGGACATTCGTAACAGATACGTTTTCTGTCTCCGCAGGCGCACCAATTGTCTCCAGCGCGGGGGTGTCCGTGGGCGCTTCCGTAGGCGTGGTGGACGGCGTGGACGTTGCATGTTCTTCCCGCAGTTTCTGCAAGTCACCGCTGATTTCTTCTGCGTACAGGCCGTCTTTCTCCAGGGCCTTCCTCAGATTCTTCAGATTCTTGCCCAGGTCTTTCGGCAGTTCAAATTTCAGCTTGCCATCAGCGCCCACCAGCTCCTTCGGAGACTCGCACGTTTTGCCCGGATGCAGCAGCGTCCACAGCGCGTGCGCCGCTTCCACCTGCAGCGTGCGAACGTCCTCCTTCGCGGCAAAGTTCCCGGACACGTCCACCCCAAGGGCTTCCGCGTTCGCCTTCAGGATTTCCAGCTTCTGCTCCGCCTGCGCATGACGTTCTTTTGCAGCCTTGATATCTTCTTCAAAGTTTACATCAACGGGAGGCCACTCCTCGATGGGCTTATCATAGGCTTCCTCACTGACCAGAAAGCGGTCGCGCGCCTCCATGTCATACGCCTGCTGTGCCAGGGCATCGTATTCGTCCTCTGAAGAAACCTCGTTGGGAACATCCTCGCCCAGCCGCGCCGCGAATCGCTGCAGCATGTGTTCTTTTTCGTCTTCCTTCCTTTTTCTGTCTGACGAATAGAACAACGTCGGGGTGGGCGTTGGCGTGTCTGTCGGCGCCGGGGTGGGCGTATCCGTAGGCGCCGCCGTGGGCGTTGGGCTGGGGATGGGTGTGGCGTTTGCTTTCACCATTCCCTGCACTTCCTCCTCAGTCGCCAGATCAGCCTTTTTGACAAATTCAGCAAGCTGCCCCGGCAGCTGAATCTCCGCCCAAGTTTCCCCGCGGTATTCATAGTACGTTTTGACTTCGAGCTTTTCATTGAGCGCCAGCGTCCGTACCTTTTCAGACGCTTCGTCCATCTCCCGGTACGACGTTGTTTCCCGGATGGTTACGAACGGTCCGCCAGGTTCAGGCAGCACCGTAGGCCCAGGCTCCGGCGTTGCGGTAGGCACCTCCGTAGGCGCCACCGTGGGCGTGGGGCTGGGGGTCGGGGTTGGTTCGGGCGTTGCCGTCGGCGTTGGCGTGGCGTACAGCTTCGCATAGGCATTATAGCCCGATTCCGTCATTTGCCGCAGCGCGCTGACCGGGACATAACCCGTCACCAGCGTGTCGCCGTCTTCATAAATGCAATAAGCCCAGCCATTCTCCTGAGATTCCACACGAACGTGGGTCTCCGCAGGAAGCTGCTGGATCAACCGATCCGCCTTGGCAGTCTCATACATCGCGGTGGACGTATGCACCAAATAATCGCCGGGCTGCACCGTTGGCGCAGGCTTTCGCGTCAGGTACAGCACGCCGCCCGTTGCCAGGCCCAGCGCCACCACCGCAGCGGCAACGCCCACTGCAAGGCCCTTGCCCTTTTGTTTTTTCAGCTTGATGACCTGCTTTTTCGGCATGGCGGGGATGGGCAGGGTGTTGATGCTCATCAGCGCATGGCCCTGCGCATCCCGGAAAAAGATGGGATTATCCAGCAGCTTTGCCGCCTGCTGATCCGGGGGAACCAGCGACGCCAGCTCATAGATGCGATAGCCCGTGTTGTTTTCCAGCAGCGTTTCCCGCAGCACCATGCTGCGCGGCTGGGTGGAGCGCAGGAAAAGTGCCAGGCCCTGCTCGTAATTCTGCCCGCGCTTGCCCACCACCACCAGGCTTTTGCCCGGCTCACGGCCCGACACCGAGAAGGGGAAGAACTCCTCCACCAGCACCGGGCGCTCCGTGCGGGTATCCAGCGCGGCATAGCACTGCGCCTGCCGGCTGCTGGCGACCATCGCGCCCAGCAGATACGGGCCGACGTGCGTACCGATGGGCAGCGCCGTCTGCGCCGGACGGTATGCGGACTCCTGAAAATGGCAGAACGGGCAAATCGGCACCGCTGGCTGCGGGCACATGCATCCCGGGCAGTATTTCACGTCTCTCTCCCCTTTTTCCCTCGGGCAGCCGCCCTGGGGCAGCCATTTTCCGAGCGTTTGGCGATACGAAAGAAGCTCCGCCCCGCTCACAGGACGGAGCCCCTTTTGTGCAGCTATTTCACTTGAAGGATATGCCTGTTGACTTTGAGCTTATACCAGGCTGCCCGACCCGCAAACAGCGCGGTCGGGTCTGCCTTAGAATTATTACTTTTCCGCCTTTTTCAGCATGGAGCTGTTCCGCATACGTGCGAAGTATTCCTTGTACAGCTCGCTCTCCTTGTCGGTCAGGAAGGTGCTTTCCAGCTTATCCGCGGGCATCGTGACCACGAACTCCGCGCTGATCCACATGTTCTTGCCCTTCACCGCGGGATCAAAGGCCACGCCGCGGTCATAGCCGGGCAACTCATGGGCCAGCATCGCATCCACGTCACGCTTTTCAGCCACCGTGAAGTAGGAGCTATCCACTGTCACGCCCTCGTCCAGGTCATAGTCATACGTCACCATGCCCTGCTCATCCATCTTGATATGGATCTCGCCGAACTTGAAGGCGTTCGCCGCGACCAGGCTCACCGTCACGCCCTGCTCCAGCTCCGCCTGGGAATAGTGACCCGCCATCAGCCAGTCGGGATCAGCATCCTTCTTGTCCATGGTGGTGCTCAGCTGACCGAGCATGTAGCCCTTCAGGGTCACGTTGGTCTGCTCGTCGCCCACCTCGAAGGTCTGCTTATCCACGTTGCCGCCCATGTCAACGGTTTGCAGGGTCACCGTATCGCCCGCAAAGGTCATGGGCATTGCCAGCGTGAACACGCCGTATGCGTTCACATTGGCCTTGATGCGCTCGCCGTTGTACAGCAGGGTCACCACCGCGCCGGGTTCCGCGATACCGGAAATCACCTTGGTGTTCTCATCGATGGGGGTCAGCAGCATGGACGGATAGCACACGCGGTCAGAGGTGAACTCGCGGGCGTCGCCCTCGCCAACCACGTCGTCGTAGTGGGCGGTCATTTGCAGCTTCTCATTCTGAGGAAGCATCTTCAGGTTAATGTAGATCGTCCAAACGCCAGCGGCATTCGTTTCAGCCGTGTATGTGGCGGGATCGCCGCTTACCGTGTCGGTCGTATCCAGCACGCCGGGAATAGTCACATGGATCAGCTCGCAGGGGTGTGCCGTGCCCGTCACGCGCAGCAGGTTGAACTGTCCGCCGTAGTAGCCGTTCTCATTGACTACAGGTTCCATTTCGGTGATGGTGATGGGGGTGGCAACACGGGCCTGGGTCAGGTTGACCAGCGCTGCCGAGCTTACATTTCCAGCCAAGTCCCAATACTTGATATAGAGAGTTTCATTACCAGAATGCAGCAATTCGCTGCCGTTCCAGATCAAGTCAACATCATACGGCTGATTACCCGTCAGCGGGCTTTCCAAACTTCCAATCTCCCGATCATCCTGTACACGATATACCTTCACGCAGCTAGCATCTTCAGGCAGCGTCACGCTCAGGGTACGGGAGCGGTTGTTTGTCTCCAGCGTTGCAGAGACAGGGAACGCATAGGTGTCGTAGATGAAGCTGCAAGTCACAGTTGCTTCGCCCTGCTTCACCTGAATCTCGGGTTTTTTGTCTGCGGCTTTGGGATAGGCTTCGGGATAGGAGAAGGTCACCTGCTGGATTTCATGGACCTGCTTTTCATTATCATCCTTGGGCTGCACGCCGACAAAATTCACCATGTCCACGGTAGCCTTGCCCTCTGCATCCAAACGGATGTAGAAGGTCTTGTCAGCATACTTGATCTCCACGATCTCGTTCGGTTCGCCGTTCAGCGTGTAAGCAGGAGTATCTGCACTGATGACGCTGACGTTCTCTTCTTTGTTAGCAAGCGTATACTTAGTAAGCGTATACTGCTTGCTGCTAGCTACCAGACCCGCAACCTCTTTCGCGGTGACCGTCAGCTCAATGGGCGTTGCTTCGTTGCCAGCTTCGTCATAGGCATACACCAGAACCTTCGCACCCGCAGGCAGGTAATTCACCTGAGATTCCTGCGTTCCCGTCTTCTCGTCCTGATAGACGTTGGTGCGCTGCGTTTTTGCATCTTCCTTATTCAGGCTGTAGGTGGTGCTGCCGTTCACCGGGATAACCTCAGTATCCTGCGGCTGTGTTGTCGGCAGCGTCTGATATACGCCATTCACCGGGTAGAGTACATGCACATAGGCCGCTTCACCGCCATCGTTAGTCAGGGTAACGGTGTTGTCGCGGGGCGTAATGGTCACCTGATCGGATACGTTGGTGATGTTGGCGCTGTCGTAGTAGACATCTGCATCTGCATAAGCCTTATCCGTTACAGAGCCATGGTCAGGGCTATCTGTGTCCATCTTGCGCAGATAGAAGTAGAACGTTTGCGCCGTGCTGTCATCGCGCTTGTTTGCTGCTTTGTCGCGTTCCCACGTCCATTCTGGCTTGAAATCATGGTCAAAATCTTTAGGTGCTTCACCATCAGCACTCTCTACATAGAACAGATAGTAATTATCCGCCTTGAAGGAGATGCTATCTCCATTCATCCAAGTGTTGCCCTGGCTCTTTACAACAGGCCAGTTAAAGTGATTATCATTCTTGGCTTCTTCTTGGAACGCAATATCCGCCGCATCATACTTCCGAGTCTCACAGACCAAAGTGCAGTTCAGGCTTCCGTCTTTCGCTGTCACCGTATAGTTGAGATCTTTCAGTGAGCCAGTCAGGCCCTCCAGCGCAGGCTGTCCGTTGACTGTTGTAACATTTGCCTCAAATGTTGCAACAACTTGCTTTGCGGTTTCGGGCTGGCCTTCCTTTTCGTTTAGCAAAACAACCAAGTTCATCGTGCTGTTGCTAATGGCATAGTTTTTGACAGTCAGCTTGGAGCCTGTTGTTGCAGTTTTGCTATCATCACTACGAATGTAGGTCACATCCTGACCAACATTCACATAGCCATACGCGGTGTAGGTCAGCTCATAGGGGGCAACGGTAAATTCAAAATCCAGGCTGCCAGTGTAATTGCTAGTATCTGCCGCCGTTACACGCATCGTATAGGTACCAGCATTTATTACCTTCCCGTCTTCTGTTTGGAACGCATATGTCACTGCATCCTTCAATGCCGTGTCATTCGTTGCGGTGTTTTCCAGATTTACGCTATCCCAGATAGCTGCACTCTGGTCTTTGCCTGTGTAGGTGAAATCGCCAACTCCAAATGTAATCTGTTCCTTATCCATTTCCAGCGAACGCTTTGCAACGGTCACTTCGAAATCCAGACTACCAGTGTAGTTGCTAGTATCTGTTGCCGTTACACGCAGCGTATAGGTACCAGCACTTACTACCTTCCCATCTTCTGTTTGAAACGCATACGTCACCGCATCCTTCAATGCCGTGTCATTCGTTGCGGTGTTTTCCAGATTTACGCTATCCCAGATAGCTGCACTCTGGTCTTTGCCTGTGTAGGTGAAATCGCCAACTCC
>CAKTYE010000020.1 GCA_934631985.1 uncultured Clostridia bacterium
CCTGCCCTACAAAAAAGGCGGACGAGCAACGCATTCGTTACCCGTCCGCCCTTCAGCAGCGCAGCTTATTTCACATCCGCCGCATATACAATGTCATCCCGCAGCCGATAGAGCGTTGCTCCGCGTGTTTTCTTGCAGAAGCATTCCGCCCACCATTGGATGGACTTTACCTCGTCAAACTGCACAATACCGTACCGAATCCCGTTGACCTTCTTGCCGCGCATGTTGGAATCCATCCAATGCACCGTGTCCGTCTCCGGGTCATAGTCCGAGATCATGATGGCGCTGTGCGCTCCCGTGCCATATTCATATTGGGCGCTCATCTGAAAGTAATCGCCCTTTTTGACCTGACGCATGAACGCCAGCGCAAGCTCCATGTTTTCTTCCTTCGTCAGCGACTTGTCGTAGCGGAAGGTCGCCGCTTCATAGAAGGGATTGCCGTCCGCAGCGGAAATATCCTCCCACGCCAGGCCGTAGCTGTAGGGCTTGCAATCCTTGGCAGGCAAATTGTTGGGAATGACCAGCGATACGTCAGGGTATTCCGCGATACGGAAAGCATCACGGGTCTGCCGAAAAAGATAGACCGTGAAGTTCTTGCAGACGTAAATGTCCCCGGCGTAATGCGCCCGCTGTGCCTTGCCGCCAGTTTCCTCATAGTTCTGCTTGCCAAGGGCAATGATGCGGTCAATAAAGTCATCCCGTGCGGTGTAGGTCTGGGCTGTATCCTCATCATCGGCGGAAGCCTCTGTGTCGGGAACCTCCTCGCCGTCTTCGGTGAGGATAACGTCCTCCGTCAGGCTCCAGTCCTCGTCTTCTTCTGCCAGAACGGGGAAAATGCAGATCAGCGCTGCCAGCGTCAGGCAGAGCATGCGGCGTAGCTTCATGGAAATTGTCCACCTCCGTGTCCTATTGTACACGAAAACGGTGATTTTGCAATTCCCAGCCTGTAACAATTCCGCACGATCAGTCGTTCAGCGTCAGATTGGCCTTTTCCATGACCATCACCAGCACGGGGATCAGTACGATCTGCACCACAATGCCGGGAATCGCAGAGGTCACCGCGCCCGCCAGGAAGGCCGACAGCGTGAAGGTGGAGCTTTGCAGACCCGCCAGCACAAACCGTACCAGACCCCAGGCGATGCGGCCCGCCACCATGGCGATCAGCAGCGATACATAGACGTTCAGGGGACGGCGGGGCAGCTTGCGATACATCAGCCCGGCAAGCGCGCCGTAGGTACCCATTTCAAAGGCCATGGCAACGCCCGTGGGGAAGATCGGCGGCATGCCGAACAGCACAAAGCGCAGCAGGGGAGAGATGAAGCCCACCGCAAGTCCCCAGGGCCAGCCGCACACAAAGCCGCACAGCAGCGCCGGAATGTGCATCGGGCACAGTGCGGAACCGATTTGCGGAATCTGCCCGGTCAGGAAGGGCAGCACCATAGCCAGCGCCAGAAACAGCGCGGAATAGGCCATTTTGCGAATGCGGAGAGAGGTGGAACGTTGAGCAGCAGCAGTCATGAAAAACACCCTTTCAAAAATGATAGCTCCCCTGAAAGCACAAAAAAGGTACGGACAAACCGTCATGGTCTGTCTGTACCTTCATGATACATCTGGCTTTCTATAGGGGAAACGCGGGGGAAAAAACTGCCAGCTTCTGCGGACAATGCGCTGACTTCAGTCAACACGCAATACTATAGCATATCGCGACGCAGGCTGTCAACATTTTCTGCAAAAGGAAAACACGCCTCAGCTTTCCACTCCATGTAGGATCTTTTCCATCGTGACCTCCTTGCTTTCGCCGCCCAGCAGCCCGCCCAGCTCCGAGGGCAGCTTGCCCTTTTGATAGCACTGCGTCAGCAGCTCGGTCAGCCGCTGAGAGGTGGGGAAAATGCCGCCCTCGTCCGGGGTCCCGGCAGCGCCGCGCACCAATTGCAGCTCATGGGTGGGCATGGCGCGAATCCAGCCAGCAGAGAGGTACATGCCCGTGCAGACAGCGACCTCTGCCTTGGCGGCATGCACCGAGCAGGGGACAGGACGGTTCTCACGCAGGCAGTCCAGAAAAATCTTCAGCTTTTCAGCCACCGTGCAGGCGCAGTCGCCATAGTCGATCAGGCCGTCTTCCGCACGGACGGTCAGCCGGGGGTCTGCATCCCAGTCGCCCTCGGCATAGCCATGCTCCCACACATAGCGATAGCGGTGCGTATCCTTTCCGGCCCAGTTGTGGGTTGCCGCCATCAGCACCGAGGGGCATTCCCGGGTGCGAATGCGCACAACCGCCGTGTCGTAGGACTGGATCGCATGGGCGCGGCACCATTCGCCCCGCAGGGCTTCCACCTGCGCCGCGCTGTCCAGGCCGTCCTCGCCCAGAAGAAACAAAAGCGATTGCAGGGAATGACTGGCGGCATTGTGCAGCACGCCGTCCATAATCAGCCGTCCCTCATCGTCATAGAAGCGCCCGGCCCAATGGTTGCGCTGATAATACAGGTCGCTGCGTCCGGAAAGGGACAGTGCCCGCATGGAAACAGGCTTGCCGAAGCGCCCCTGCGTCACGTCCCGCTTCAAATCAAGCATCGCCTTGGAAAAGCAGTGCTGATAGGCAACCGCCAGCTGCAAGTGATTCTCCGCCGCCAGCTTTTCCAAAATGAGCGCCTGGCTGTAATCAGATGTCAACGGCTTTTCGCACAGCACATGGCAGCCCCGCCGCAGCGCTTCATAGCACTGCTCAAAATGATACTGCATGGGCGTGGCAAGCACCACCGCATCCGCCTGAATGTTCAACACATGAAAGGCTTCGGCAAGCGTAGCCGCCACGGGAATGCCCGCCTGACGCAGCCGTGCTTCAGCCTCTGCATGCCTTTCCATGCGGGGCTGTACCGCGCAGACCAGCTGTGCGCCCAGCGCCTCAGGCTGGGAAAGCAGCGCCTCCAGGTATCCTGCACCGTAACCGCCAATGCCTGCCAAAACGACCCGCAGCATAGACTTCCTTCCTTTCTAAAATCAGCTTTTTGGTTCTATTCTTCTCAAAGCCTAGGACATACTCTTGTCATTATGCTATACTTAGCATACCATTTGCGACAATAGAACGCAAGAACTTTTTTTCATCGTTCGCCAACCCTTTGACCTGCCCGTGCCACAAATAGGTGAAGGACGGAAAAAGCCGCCCTGACCACCTGGAAACGTGCGTGGCGCGCAGCGTGCGGAAAGAGGAACGCTATGGACAAAAAGACTTTCATGGAACACATGCTTGCAGCGGAGGGAACTCTGCACCGAACGGCCTGCGCTCTGCTTTCCTCGCAGGAGGATCGCATGGACGCGCTTCAGGAAACCGCACTGCAGGCCTGGCAGTGCCGGGAGACCCTTCGGGAGGAGCGCTATTTCACCACCTGGGTCACGCGCATTCTCATCAACGTCTGCCATGGCATGTATCGCAGGCAGAAGCGATGGGTGCTGACGGAAAACGTGCGGGAAGGAACCTACGTCCCCGCCGTGGATGCCGAGCTTCGCATGGTGCTGGAAAGCCTGCCCGAAAAGCTGCGGCTTCCCCTGTGGCTGTATTACTTGGAGGGCTTTTCCGTGACCGACCTGGCACGAACCCTGGGCGTTCCTGAGGGAACGGTAAAATTCAGGCTCCATCAGGCGCGAAAGGCGCTGAAGGTGGAGCTGACCGATGAAAGCGAGGTGCGGCACGCATGACGGAACAAGAGCTTCGGGAAAGCCTGCATCGCCTGGTTCCCGAGGAACTCGGGCAGACCCATGAAGCCTTCCTGCGCGCCGTAGAAAGCGCAGAGGAGGAACGACCTGTGAAAAAACGTCTTCATCTGATACCGATTCTGGTGGCGCTGATCCTGGCCCTTGCCGCGACAACGGCCTGGGCGCTGGCAAACCGCAGCAGCGTGACGGACCTGAATGCGTCCAAGCGTCTGACGAGCCACCTGGTGACCCTCGACCAAGACTATGAGGATGAGCGGATAAAATTGTCTTTCAACGACGCGGCTTTTGATGGGCAGACTCTGAGCCTTGCCATGGACGCAGAGAACAAAAAGCCGGACGAGCCGGTCTTTGTGCAGGTGCGCGTGGAAGCCACGGATGCGCAGGGCTATCCCCTGGAAGCAGAAGTGGATAACTACGGCGGTGGGCTGGATTTCTTCTCCGGCAGCCTTTTCCCGTCGCTCACACCGCAGCCCGAGGAGGAAACGCCCTGGTATGTGGACATTACACTGCTGGACGATCCGCTGCCGACAGGCACGGTGCATTGGAACGTTACCGTGCGTGTGCTGACGCCCAACTGGCCCCTGGAAGCAGGGGACGAGCAGTTCACCAACACCACGACCTTTGCGCAGCAGGAGCAGCTGATGCAGCATTTCCGGGAAGCCTATGAGCATCACCGCATTCGCGTCATGGATGGCGCAGGGCTGGCGGAATACGGTGCAATGCTTCCCTGCCCGCAAAATGTGGATGCCGCGACCTGGAGCAGCATGCGCCTGTGGGAGCTGCTTGTTCACAGTGGTGCGTTCGACCTGTACGCTACGGTGAGCTGTGCCTTTGATGCCGCCGCCGGGGAGGACGCTGCGCTGAACATCACACCTGCGGAAGCCTGGGACACGGCGAACATGCAGCTGCAAGTGGAAAGCCTGCACAAGACCTTCCAACAGGTGAGCATTCATCTGCGTGGCACCTTCAAGGATGAAACGTTGACGAAGGAAGCCTGCACGGAGCTGCTGAATGCCAGCAAGCTCAACGTTTATCTGAACGGAACGCAGCTTGCCGTTCCAACAGTAAGCAGCAAAACGGTCTATCAGGAGGAAGCAGGCCATCCCTATGCGGAGATCGACATGAGCATCCCCATTCCAGATGACATAGAGCTGACCCACCTGATCCTCGAAATGGCGGATGCCGATGGCAAGGCGGACGGCGCCCCGCCGTTCACGGTCCGTCTGAATCCCACCTAAAACAAGAAGCAGCGCGGAGTGCTGGCTGCATCAGCAACCTCTCCGCGCTGCTTTTTACTTTACTTTATGTAATTTATTGCTCCCACTGCCGCAGCATTTCCAGCATCCAGGGCAGCACATCCATCCCATAGGCGGTGCAAAGCTGCTCCCGCGTCAGTACCTGCCGGATCGGCCCTTGCGCTACGGTCTGCCCATGGGACAGCAAAAGCGCATGCGTCCCGTACATCCGCGCAAGATTCAGGTCGTGAACAACAGCAATCACCGCGCGCCCCGGCTCCTGCCGCCAGCGATCTATCAGGTCAAAAAGCTGCTTCTGATACGTCACGTCCAGGTGGTTGGCAGGCTCGTCCAGCACAAGGATACGGGGGTCCTGCGCAAAAACCTGCGCCATAAACACGCGCTGCAATTCGCCCCCGGAAAGCTCGTTCAGCCGCGCCTGCTGCTTGTCAAGCAGACCAACGGCCCGCAGCGCTGTATCGACCTTGCCCTCGCCCTCTGCGTCGCCGCGGCGCAGAAAGCTGCCCCGATGGGCATAGCGCCCCAGCGTCACCACCTGACGCACCGTAAAGTCGTATTCGCTGCGCGTTCGCTGGGACAGCACGCCGACCTCCCGGGCCAGCGCCGCAGGGCGCATGCGGCGCAGTTCCTGCCTATTCACGCGCACCTCGCCCGTGCAGGGAAGCACCCCCGTCACGGCCTTCACCAGCGTGGATTTGCCCGCGCCGTTGGGGCCGCAGATCATCAGCCATTGCCCATCCGCTAACGTCATGGAAACATCCTGAAGCACGGTTTCGCCGCGATAGCCGCAAGTGATATGCGATGCGCTCAGCATATGCTGCCCCGCTTTCTGGCACGATAGAAAATGATGACGAATGCTACCGCACCCACCAGCGACGTGACCACGCCGATGGGCAGCTCCAGCGGGCTGAACAGCGTCCGCCCCACCAGGTCGGCAAGCATCAGAAAAATAGCGCCTGCCAGCATGGACGCAGGCAGCAGCGTGCGGTGATCCGGCCCCATCAGCATGCGCACCATATGTGGTATCACCAAGCCTACAAAGCCGATGGTTCCCCCGATGGATACGCATACACCCAGCAGCACGGACACCGCCGCCATTACCACCAGCTTGATGCGCTGCACGGCAATGCCAAGGTGCTGCGCCTGCTCCTCGCCCAGCGCAAAGGCGTTCAACTCAGGTGCAAGGCGGCACAGCAGACCGCCGCAAAGCAGCAGCGCCAGCAGCAGCGTCAGCGCATTGGTGTAGGTGCTGCCCGAAAGGGAACCCAGCGTCCAGAAGGTCAGTGTTTTCAGCTTTTCGCCCGCAAAGGTGATGAGCAGGCTCATCAGGCTGGACACAAACATGGAGAAGATCACGCCGATCAGGATGATGGTTCCCGTGGAAAGGCTGCGGTCAAACAGGTATGCCAGCGCCAGGATCAGCGTCAGCGAGCCAAAGGCGAAAAGCATTGCCATGACCATCGTCCCGGCAAAGGGCAGCCCCGGAAAGGAAACGCCCAGCATAATGGCAAGCATTGCGCCCAGCGATGCGCCGGAGGAAACGCCCAGCGTAGAGCCGTCCGCCAGCGGATTGCGCAAAAGCCCCTGCATGGCAGCGCCGCAAAGGGAAAGCGCCGCCCCGGAAAGCGCCACGCACAGCACCCGCGGCAGGCGTACGGAAAGCACAATGGCCTCCTGATAGGTGCTGCCGCTGGCAGTTCCCGTCAGTCCTTGGCCTAAGATCGTCAGCGTGTCCGCAAGCGGCAGTGCAACACTGCCCATGCAGATACACAGCAGCATGGTCGCGGGCAGCGCCAGCAGCAGCATCGCCCAGACCCATTTTTGTCTATTGTGCATGTACACTCTCCCTTTATCGTCAAGCTCCTGCAAAGTATACCATGGATCGGCAGGTCATGCAATGCTCCGCTGGATGGATTTGCCGCGCAAACACCGCTGCGGATGGGAGACACTAGAGCGTGCGAAATGAAGAAGCGAGGTGCGGAAAACGGCATGCGGAGAACAAGAACGACCTGGTGCTGCCTGGCGGTGACAGCTGTGGCAGCGGCGCTGATGACGCTTTTGCCTGGCGCAGGGGAAGCGCCTGCGCAGCGCGTGGCAACAACGCGCGTGTCGCTGGGAACGGTGGAGCGCGTACTGGCCCTGAGCGGTCGGGTGCGTTATGCCACGGAATACGCGGCCCTAACGCCAGTCACCGGGCGGGTGGCGGAGGTCTATGTCACACAGGGGCAGCGGGTCTATGCGGGCCAGCCCTTGTTCCGCATGGACGGCGAGGCCCAGGAGGCAGCAGTGATGGCCTGCCTGGGAAAGCAGGCGGGAACAGCAGGCATGGATACAGCAGCGCTCCCGTCCGCCGCACAAGCTTATTTGGATACCGAGACCACCCAGGAGCTTGCACTCTCCCAGGCCGCGCTGAATGCTCTGACCGTCCGCGCCCAGGTGGACGGGCTGGTGCAGCAGGTCAGCGTGACGGCCCATTCCGGGGCGGCGGCAGGTTCGGTCGCCATGGCCCTCAGCGGGGAGGAGCAGCGCGTTGCGGTCACAGCGGCGCAGCGGGATGCGGAAAAGCTCCAGCCCGGTCAGCGGGCGCGCATTCTGGTGAAGGGCGAGGAGCAGACCTGGGCAACGGTGGTGTCCATTGCACCCGCTGCTACGGATGCTACCACCGGACAGGTCACCTGTGAGGTAACGCTCAGTCCGGACGAATCGCTGTCCCTGCCTCTGGGCGCGCAGGTGGAGGCGGAGGTTTCGCTGCTGCGCGCCCAGCAGGTCCCCACGGTGCCGCTTACGGCGCTGACCCCGGAGGGCGGCGTGTGGTGGGTGGAGGATGGACGCGCCTGGACGGCGGAGCATGCGGTCATTGCGCAGGATGAAGTGTGCGCCTGGGTCGCCCTGCCTGAAGGTATTCAGGTGGTCACATCTGCGGCGGAGCCGCTGACGCAGGGAATACGGGTAAAGGAGGAAGCGCCGTGAAGCTGACGGATGCCGCAGGACTTTCCACGCTGAACCTGCGCAAAAATCCCATGCGGACGCTGCTGACTATCCTGGGGCTGGCGGTGGGCATCGGCGCGATCCTGACCGTGTGGACGCTGGGCGGGGCAGGAGAGACGCAGGTGGAAGCGGAGATCGCACGCCTGGGGGTGAACAAGGTCTGGATCCATGCCCGCCCGGACAGCAGCCGCCCCCTGACCCAGCAGGACGGGGAAGCGTTGGCACAGGCGACCGGCGCGGACGTAAGCGCCGGAACGACGACGCTGGGACTTGTGCTGTGGGGGGACGCACCCGCCTACGCCCAACTGACGGGCATGGACGCAAGCGCTGAAAAGGTTCACGCGCCGCAGGTGGAGGCAGGCCGCTTCTTCCTGCCGGGGGAGTATGCGCAGGCCGCGTCCGTGGCGGTGATCGACCACAGCCTGGCGGAAAATCTGAACAGCGAACAGCCCACCGCGCTGATCGGTCAGCGACTGACCGTGGGCAATCGCCAGATGCGCGTGGTGGGCATTGCGTCAGATGCGGCTGTGCAGTGGACAAGCGCCTGTCAGGGAACGGTCTATCTGCCGCTGGAAACCTATCTGGATACCTTCGGCGGGCAGGTGGAGCAGCTTACCCTGTCCGTGCCGCGCGGACAGCGGGCGGAGGAGCTGGCACAGGCTGCGCTGGCCCTGCTGCCAGCGGATGAATTTGATGCAACGACGCTGGAGGAAGAAATCGACGCGGCGCGGGCCGTCATCCGTATTTTTGTGATGGTGCTGGCCTGCGTGGCGGCGGTGTGCATGCTCACCGGCGGCATTGGCGTCATGAACATTCTGCTGGTCAGCGTGCGGGAACGCCGCCGGGAGATCGGCGTAATGAAAGCGGTGGGCGGTACCAGCTTTCAGGTCGGCCTTATCTTCCTGATGGAGGCCGCAAGCTATGCGCTGCTGGGCGGCGTGCTGGGGATGGCGCTGGGCGGCGCGATGATCCGCCTGTTCAGCGGGTGGATCGGCTTTTCCGCCGCGCTGAGCTTGGAGACGGTGCTGCCGACGCTGGCGGGCGCGTCGCTGTTGGGGATGGGCTTCGGCGTTGCGCCTGCGCTTCGTGCAGCGGGGATGCTCCCGGTGGAGGCACTGCGGCAGCCTTAAGGCGTACACATGGCCTCCAGCAACTCGCCGGAACTGTCATGCTCCAGCGACCAGGCAAAGATACCCAGCAAATGATGCTCCCTGGCATATGCGGCCTTGGCCCGCAGGGAGGCTGCGTCCTCATAGCTGATGAAGCTGTGTCCGTCATAGAGCCAGGGACTTTGAGCTTCCTCGTCAAAGTAACGGGTCGTTTTGCCTGCGGCAAGCAGGGCGCGAAGCTCGTTGTAGGTGGCAAAGCGGCTGCCAGTGGTATCCGCCTGCTGATGCAGCCCGTGCTGCGCCGCAGGAACGCCGCGCCACACGCGCCCGTAAAAGGCCGCGCCCAGATTCAGCTTTTCGGCGGGGATGCCCTGCGCCAGACAAAGCCGAACGGCATACGCGCCGCCGGAGGGTTCGTCCCCGGCAGGGTAAAGGGCCGCGTGATGCCCGGTGGTATGCTCAAAGCCTGCCAGGTCGTAGGTCATCAGGTTGACCTGATCCACCAGCGCGGCAAGCCTGGGGCCATCCACCGCGCCAATGAGCTTTTCGGACGCGCCCAGCGCGATGGACAGCACATACGCCTGACCGCTGGCTTCCGCGCGGTTATCCAGCCCCTCCCGCAGCAGCGAAAGCAGCGCCAGATAGTTTTCCCAGTCCTCCTCGCGGTGCTTCAGGCCGCCGGCGTCCGTGCCGGGATATTCCCAGTCCACATCCAGCCCGCGAAAGCCATGACGGTCCATCAGGGCAAGCATGCTTTCGGCGAGGCGCTCACGTCCCTCTGCGGTGGCGGCAGCGTCGGAAAAGCCCTCCGCGCCCCAGCCGCCCACGCTCAATACGCCGGTGATGTGGGGATGTCGTTCCAGATACGCCGAAAAAGCCGCAATGCTCTGCCAGTGCGCGCCGCTGGCTTCCCCGTCCCGCAGCAGCGCAAAGGCATAATTCAATTGATCCAGCTTGTCCGCATCCTCCTCCCGCAGGGTGAGGGACGGACCATCCTGCACATAGGTCATCACCCGCAGGGCGGACGGCGCGGCAGCGGCAGCCGCTTCCCCTTCGGGTGCACGGAAAAGTGAGAATCCCGGGCAGAGAAGTCCCAGCATGAAAAAACACCATCCTATTCTTCGGCGGCGCAGGCCGCGCGTTTTGTCTTTGGCAGGCGTTGCATGGTTGCGCATGATAGCCTCCCGCAGGTTTCAGTATGCGGGCATGATACCACAAAAAACGCCGCGCTGCCATGTCACATCTTGGCAGATGCGGCCCGGCGGCACAAGAAACGACATTTTGTGCCAACTTCATGCGTATTTTGACTTGACTTTACACGCCGTGTGCTGTATCTTCTTGAGAGAGAAACGAGGAGGTGCGGCTTCATGCTGTTTATCGGCATCTGCGGCGCAAGCGGCAGCGGAAAATCCACCCTGGCGGATGCGCTGAAGGCCAAGCTGGGCGACAAGTGCTATGTGATCAATCAGGATGCTTACTATCGGGACCATCCCCAGCTCTCCTTTGAGGAGCGCAGCGTACTGAACTATGACGAGCCGGAAATTTTTGACCATGATCTGCTGCTGGAGGACATGAAAACGCTTCTGCGCGGCGAACCCATTACCCGCAAGGCTTACGATTATTCCCAGCACCGCCGTGCCGACACCGACGAGCTGATCTATCCCCACGACGTTATGATCCTGGAGGGCATCCACTGCTTCCATGACGAGCGGCTGATGGAGCTGATGTACCTGAAGCTGTACATGAACGTGGAGCCGGATATTTGCCTTCTGCGCCGCATTCAGCGCGATATTAAGGAACGCGCCCGCGAGATCGACGGCATTTCCGTGCAGTACCTGACCACCGTCAAGCCCATGTACGACAAGTACATTCGCAATTACATCAACCATGCGGACGTGATCGTGGCCCATGGCGGACGCAACGCCCGCATCGTGGACATTCTGGCGGGCTATGTGCAGGACGAGCTGAACAAGGAAGCCGCCGAGGCGCAGGCCCAGGCGCAGAACCCGTAAAAACAATATCTTTTGCAGCAGCCGTTGGCGTTTTGACCAACGGTTGCTGTTTTTATACCAGTTTTCGCAGGATTAAGACAGACATGATGGACGTATTGTTCAAAATATGCTATGCTGAGACCATCAAATGGCACAGCGAACAAACGGGAGGAGGAGATTTCATGCCATTGATCTGGACGGACCTGTATACCTACATTGCCATTGCCGTGGGTGTGCTGATCCTGCTGCTCATTTTCTTCAAGAACTACGTCAAGGTGCCGCCAAACGTGGCGCTCATCGTTTCGGGCCGGCGGCACAAGTACAAGGTGAAGGATGAAGCCGGACGCGAGGTGGTCAAAACCTTTGGCTATCGCATTGTGCGCGGCGGCGCGACCTTCGTCATCCCCTTCTTTGAGCGGGTAGATAAGCTGAACCTGGGCATCATGCAGGTGGACATCAAGACCACGCAGCCCGTTCCCAGCCAGGAATACATTGGTATGATGGTAGACGGCGTGGCGAACATCAAGATCGGCAGTGACGATGTTTCTGTTGCCACCGCTGCCGAGCAGTTTCTGGGCTGGAAGCAGGCGGACATTGCCGCCGTGGCCATGCAGGTGCTGGAAGGCAACATGCGTGAGATCATCGGCCGCATGACCATCGCCGACCTGGTGCAGAACCGTGACAAGTTCGCCCAGGAGACCCAGCGCGCCGCCACCATGGACATGCGCAACATGGGCCTGGAAATCGTCAACCTGACCATCCAGAACTTCTCGGATAACGATGGCGTGCTGGATACGCTGGCGGTGCGCAACATTGCGGAAAAGAAGCGCGATGCGGACATTGCCCGTGCCGAAGCCGAACGCGATACCCTGATCCGTCAGTCCATTGCGGATCAGGAGGGTAACAAGGCCCGCGCCGAGGCCAATGCCCACATTGCCGAGCAGGAAAAGGAGCTGGAGCTGCGCAAGGCGGAATACCGTGCGGCGCAGGACCGTGCCAAGGCTGTTGCCGACATGTCCTATAAGGTGCAGCAGGAGATCAGCCGAAAGGATCTGGAGGCTGAACATGCCAACGCCGAGCTGGTGCGCCTGCAAAAGGAAACGGAATTGCAGGCCCAGCAGGTGCAGATCGAGCGTGAGCGCCTGTCTGTTGAGGTTCGTGAAAAGGCCGAGGCTGAGCGCGATGCGCGGATTGCCCAGGCTGAGGCTGCCAAGAAGGTAGCCCAGGCGCAGGCAGAGGCCGATCTGTACCGTCAGCAGAAGGATGCGGAGGCCATTCGCCTGCGCGGTGAAGCCGAAGCCGAGGCTGCGTTCATCAAGGCGCAGAAGGAGGCCGAAGCCATCCGCCTGAAGGGCGAAGCTGAGGCCGAGGCGCTGCTGAAGCGCGCCGAAGCCATGAAGCAGTACGGTCAGGCCGCCATGATGGATATGCTGATTGAAAAGCTGCCTGAAATGGCCCGCGCGGTGGCGGAACCCCTGTCCAAGACGGATAAGATCATTCTGTTCGGCGAGGGCGGCGCAACCTCCATGGTGCGGGATACCACCGGCACCATGCTGCAAACCTTTGAAGCCATGAAGGAGACCGTGGGTCTGGACATTCCAAAACTGCTCAAGGATGTGACTACCGGCGGCATTTTCGGCAAGGCCGCAGCGGGGCAAGATGCCTCGAAGACGGACGCGCCCGAAGCCAGCGCGGTGGAAGCGCCGGAAGCGGACGCAGCACAGCCTGAATAAACGCTGAAATTTCCCCTTGACAAACGCGGGCATCCGTCCTATACTGCAATCACCGTGAGGAATGAAGGGGAACATGCCCGCAATCCCGCCTGACAGAGACTCTGCGCCATGGGCTGCAAGCGCAGGGAGGAACGGCCTTGTGCGGATACCATCCCCGGACCTTGGGCGGGCTGCGACCGATATATCGCGAAAAAGTGGTTTTCCTTTGGAAACAAGCAGGGTGGAACCGCGGATGCTGATACATCAGGCATTCGTCCCGGCAGAGCTTCAGCCGGGGCGAGTGCTTTTTTGATTCCCCGGCAGGAAAACAAAAGGGAGGAAAACATCCATGAAGGTCATTTACAACGACGGTCATGTAGCCGAATGCCCCGCAGAGGACGAGCTGCATGTGATTCGCCACACGGCGGCGCACATTCTGGCGCAGGCCATCAAGCACCTGTATCCCGACGCGCATTTTGCCTACGGTCCCGCGACCGAAAAGGGCTTCCACTATGACATCGACCTGGGCGATGTGAAGCTCTCCGACGAGGACTTCCCCGCCATTGAGAAGGAAATGCAGGCCATCGTCAAGCAGAACCTGCCCATCAAGCCCTTCGCCCTTTCTCGCGAGGAGGCGGTGAAGCTGATGCAGGAGCGCGGTGAAGTCTACAAGGTGGAGCATATTGCCGACCTGCCCGAGGACGCGACGCTGACCTTCTATCAGCAGGGCGATTACATCGACATGTGCGTTGGCCCGCACCTGTGCTACACCAAAGCGCTGAAGGCGTTCAAGCTGACTGCCCTGTCCGGCGCTTACTGGAAAAACGACAAGAATAACAAGATGCTCACCCGCGTCAGCGGCGTGGCCTTCCGCAATCAGGAGGAGCTGAGCGAGTATCTGAAGATGATGGAAGAAGCCGAGAAGCGTGACCATCGCCGCATCGGCAAGGAAATGGGTCTGTTCATGCTGTGCGATGAAGGCCCCGGTTTCCCCTTCTTCCTGCCCCATGGCATGGCGATCAAGAACGCTCTGATCGACTACTGGCGTGATATTCATTACAAGGCGGGCTATGTGGAGGTCTCCACGCCCCTGATCATGAACCGTCACCTGTGGGAGACCAGCGGTCACTGGGATCACTACAAGGACAACATGTACGCCACCAAGATCGACGGCGAGGACTACTGCATCAAGCCCATGAACTGCCCCGGCGGCGTGATGGTCTACCGCAGCCAGCCCCACAGCTATCGCGAGCTACCCATGCGCGTGGGTGAACTGGGCATCGTCCACCGTCATGAACTGAAGGGCGCGCTGCACGGCCTGTTCCGTGTGCGCTGCTTCACCCAGGATGATGCGCACATCTTCATGACCCGTGAGCAGATCCCCGACGAGATCGCGGGCGTAGTGCATCTGATCAATCAGGTGTACAACAAGTTCGGCTTTGATTACTTTGTGGAGCTGTCTACCCGTCCTGAGAACTCCATGGGTTCTGACGAGGACTGGGAGGATGCGACCAACGGCCTGAAGGCCGCGCTGGAGCGCTTGAACATGCCCTACATCCTCAACGAGGGCGACGGCGCGTTCTATGGTCCGAAGATCGACTTCCACCTGCGCGACAGCCTGGGCCGTACCTGGCAGTGCGGCACTATTCAGCTGGACTTCCAAATGCCCCTGAACTTCGGCCTGGAGTATGTGGCGGAGGACGGCACCAAGAAGCGCCCGATCATGATTCACCGTGTGTGCTTCGGCTCCATCGAGCGGTTTATCGGCATCCTGACCGAGCATTTTGCGGGCAAGTTCCCGACCTGGCTGGCACCCGTGCAGGTGAAGGTGCTGCCCGTGTCCGACAAGAGCCTGGATTACTCCCGCAAGGTGTATGAGGCCATGAAGAACGCCGGCATCCGCGTGGAGCTGGACGACCGCAATGAAAAGATCGGCTACAAGATTCGTTCTGCCCGCCAGATCGACCGTGTGCCGTACATGCTGATTCTGGGCGAGAAGGAGATCAACGACAACACGGTGTCTGTCCGTGATCGTGCCACCGACCAGACCGAGACCATGACCCTGGACGCTTTCATGGAGAAGCTGTCCAAGGAGATCAAGGATCGGGTCTAAGACAAAACCATCAGGGAGGCTGCTTCTGAAACAAGGGAAGCGCCTCCCTTTTTTCATACGGGTTAAGTTTGCCTATCCTTGCATAAGATGATTTCATCAGCAAAAGTATTAATCTTTTTCTTGGGAATCGCAGCAGCACCAGCCTTGCGGGCTTGCTGAAAATTAAGCTCCGTGCGGCAGGGCTGCGCATTGTTTACCAGCTGCGCCGCACCGAGAATGAAATGCTGGCGGTCGTTATTGGCATTCGTGCGGATGAAGAAGTCTATGACCTGGCACAGAAACGTGCAGACAGGCATGGCCTGCTCAACTGAACATGTAAAATAACAAAAGGGAACATGCAGTCTGCATGCCCCTCGTTTCATGGATGGAGAAAATGATACCTTACATTTTCTCCGCAATAGCCTTTAAAAACGCCTTGCTGTTCACGGCCTGCGCTTCACCCTCATACAGCAGAGCCAGATCCTTTGTCATAATGCCGCTGTTGATGGTGTCCAGTGTTGTCTTTTCCAAGCGGTCGGCAAAGGCCATCAGGTCAGGCAGCTGATCCAGCTCGCCGCGCTTGCGCAGTGCGCCGCTCCACGCAAAGATGGTCGCAACCGGGTTGGTGGAGGTCTCCTCACCCTTCAAATAGCGGTAATAGTGCCGGGTAACGGTGCCGTGCGCGGCCTCGTATTCATACTTGCCATCGGGGGATACCAGCACGCTGGTCATCATGGCGAGGGAGCCGAAGGCCGTGGCGATCATGTCGCTCATCACATCGCCATCGTAGTTTTTGCAGGCCCAGATAAAGCCGCCCTTGCTGCGGACTACCCGGGCCACGGCATCGTCGATCAGCGTATAGAAATAAGTGATGCCCGCCGCTTCGAAGCGCGCCTTGTAGTCCCGGTCAAAAATCTCCTGAAAAATGTCCTTGAAGCGATGGTCATAGGTCTTGGAAATGGTGTCCTTGGTGGAGAACCAAAGATCCTGCTTCACGTCCAGCGCGTATTGGAAGCAGGAGTGGGCAAAGGCCTCGATGGAGCTGTCCAGGTTGTGAATGCCCTGTACAATACCCGGGCCTTTGAAGTCAAAGATCGTCTGCCGGGTCTCATGGCCTGCTTCGTCCGTGTAGACCAGCTCCGCCTTGCCCGGGCCAGGAATGCGCAGCTCGCTGTTGCGGTACACATCGCCATAGGCATGGCGGGCAATGGTGATGGGCTTTTCCCAGGTGCGCACAGTAGGGGACACGCCCCTCACCAGAATGGGTGCGCGGAACACCGTGCCGTCCAGCATAGCGCGGATAGTGCCGTTGGGGCTTTTCCACATCTGGTGCAGCTTGTATTCCTCCATGCGCTGGGCATTGGGGGTAATGGTGGCGCACTTGACTGCTACGCCGTATTTCTTGGTGGCGTTGGCGCTGTCGATGGTCACCTGATCGCCGGTGCGGTCACGGTTGGGCAGTCCCAGGTCATAGTATTCGGTCTTTAAGTCCACATACGGGGTAATGAGCATGCTTTTAATATCCGCCCAGAGGATGCGGGTCATTTCGTCGCCGTCCATTTCTACCAGCGGCAAACGCATTTGAATCTTCGACATACGCGGCTCCTTTGCGTTGTTGTTGCCCACATTGTATCCAAGGCGGCGGAAAATGGCAAGGGTGCGAACACAAAAAGAACAATCTCCCGGGGCCATGCGACAGGCAAAGCCATGCTTCGCGGCGCGTATCGACGGTGACGGCACACAAAACGCGGTATGCTTGGGACAAAACCCACGGGAGGTGCGGCGCATGGAACAAACTCCAACACCCGTGATGCGGGGGAAAAAACAAAAGGCCAATCGCTGGTGCGCGGAGGAAACCGTGCCTGGCGTGCGGGAAAAACTGCGCGAGATGGGGCGGATTGCCTTGCAGATGCTCGCGCCTTTTCTTTCGAGCTTCTGTGAGATCATGGGGGTCCCCTCCGGGCTGCAAACCGCGTGGATGGCGGCGCAGGCAGCGCTGGGGGACAGCCTGCTGTGGCCGCTGTGCGGATGCCTGCTGTCCTTCGGCATGCGGGCGCTGTGGGGGCTGCCGCTGAACTGGGGCGCACCCGTAAGCTGGGCGCTGGCGCTGCTGGGGCCGCGACTGGTGTTCAAGAAGGGATTGGCGCAGCTGATGGCCTTTACAGGCGCGGCCTTGCTGCCGTCCCTTGTGCAGCCGCTGCTGACGGGCAATACCGGGGACAAGCTGCTGGCTGTCGCCATGGAAATCATGGGCGTACTCAGCGCGCCTGTGCTTTTCCGAGGCATGCATGTCTGCCGGGCAGAGAAGCCTGTGACGCAAACGGAGGATTGTGTCAGCGTCTGCTTTATGCTGGCGGTGCTGCTGGGCGGGGGCAGCCGGTTGTCCCTTTTTGGCTTGCAGCTGGGGACGATCTGCGCGGCCTTTCTGACGGCCTGTGCAGGCTATTACCTGGGCGAGGGCGGCGGAACCCTAATGGGCATGCTGAGCGGCATCGCCATGGCGGCGCAGGGGTATCCGTTGGATCTAGCAGTGGGATTGAGCGCGGGGGGCTTTCTGGCGGGGCTGACCCGGCGCAGAGAGCGGGAGATGCTCAGCGCCTTTGCCTTTGCAGTGGGATGCGGCGCGGTGCTGCTGCTATCCGGGCGGCTTCGCGGCAGCTGGGTGCTGCAAATGCTGCTGGGAACGGCGGCATGGGTGTGCTGTCCGGTGGTTTGGCAGCGGGAGATCAAGCTCCAAATGCAGCGGCTGAGCCACACGCGCCGCATGGCGGAGGATCAGTATGCTGCGCTGCTGCTGACCCGCTGGGAGCATGCCATGAAGGAAATGGCGGACGAGGTGCCTTTGCCGCGGGCAGAGCCGTCGCCCCATGACCCGGCCTGGTGGCGGGGACACTTGTGTGCGGGATGCCCGCTGGAAAAGGATTGCAGCTGCATGAGCGACATGCGCGCAGCGCTTCAGGTGGAGGATGTATGGGCGCACCGTCAGGAGGGAGAGGAAGCCTTCCTGCAAGCCATGGAGGGCCTGCGGGGCCTGGGGTGCGGCAGGCTGTATCTGCTGCGGGAGCGCATGGCAGCGCTGCGCCGGGAGGATCACCTGCACTGCGCCGCTGTGCGGCGGGCTGTGCATGAGCGGGAGATGGTGCGCACCCATCTGCTGGCGGCGGCGGGCGCTGCACAGGCACTTGCCGAGGTCTCCACGGGCGAGGACTGGTGGGAGGCTGCCATGGTGCGGCGTGTGCAAAGCGTGCTGGGTGAGCGCTCCTTCCCGGCGGAGCTGCTGTTTGCCCGCAGACTGCATGGACGGGCCTGCCTGGGCTTTCGTGAAACGGCAACCCTGCCCGTGGGGTGCGTGCCGGAGCAGCTTCGTACTCTGCTGCGGGAGGAAGCTGGCCTGACGCTGGAAGCACCGCGCCAGGAGGACGGCCTGCTGATCTATGAGGAAACGCTCCGATGGCGGGTGGACGCAGGCTGGGCAGCGCGCGCCCTGGTGGAGGACGAGGAAGGCACAGGCAACGGCGATGCCATCCTGATGACAAGGCTGCCAGATGGGCGCTTTCTGGGCATGCTGTCCGACGGCATGGGGCATGGACATGATGCGCATGAGGAAAGCACCCGGGCGCTGGAGCTGATGCGGCTGTGTCTACAGGCGGGCTACACCGTGGAGCAGACGCTGACAGCGGTGAACGGCATGATGCTTTCTGCTACGCAGGGGGAAGAATATGCCACGGTGGACCTGTTCCTGGCAGACCTATGGCTGGGTCAGGGCGAGCTGCACAAGCTGGGAGCCTGCATGAGCGTCCTGGTCTGTGATGGCAAGGACGTGCTGCTGGAGGGGGCGGCGCTTCCCCTGGGCATTCTGGAGGACGTAACGCCCCAATGCAGCAGCTTCCGCCTGTGTGCCGGGCAGCAGCTTTTCCTGATGAGCGACGGCATCACCGATGTGATGGAAACAGGCGATCTGCGCGCGGCCTGCTTGCGGGCGGCAGGCGAAGAAACCGCCGAGCAGGCTGCGTCCGCACTGCTGGAGGCCGCAGCAGACGCGGCAGGGGAGGACCTGCACGACGATGCAAGCTGTGCAGTCATTCGCATTGTGCGCACAGAGCAGGCGGAAAAGGAAACGTCCTTCTGGAAACGGAAGAAGGTGCGCAGCTTGCTGGGAAAGGTGTAGCGGCAGCGAAAAGCCATATACAAAAAAGCAGCAGGGGGCAGTCCTGAAAGCCTGGACTTGTCCGCTGCTGATTTTCTGTTGGCTGTCTTATGGCGTAATATGCTCCATCAAGTCATTCCCTGCCGTGTCAGGGCCGACATTCGTGTAATATAATCCGAACAGCGTATTATCATTCGCACCGCCCTCCTCCATAGCCCAGCCGTGCTTCATCTGGCTGACATGGCAGGCCAGTGCCTCTGTGGCGATGGTTTCGCCATCCTTGCCGCCAAAGGCTTCCAGCGGCACATGCCAGTCCAACTGAAGCTGCTGCTGGTCATAAAGATGGACATAGACCTTGCTGACCTGCCAAACGCCGTAGGCCTTGGCAGAATCGGCATACTTGCTGCTGTCTGCGGCGTAAACAGCGGCTTTGGTTGCCGCGTCCGCCGTGGCGCGGTGTGCGCCGTGACCGTATTCGCCGTTGAAATCCTGCGTTACCAGCACATCGGGCCGATAGCGGCGCACAAATTCCGTCAGCGTGCTGAACAGACGGGCCTTGTTCCAACGCTTGTATTGTCCCGCCAGCGTGTTGGACCGTGCATCCTTCATGCCAACAAAGGCGGGATACACATCCACCCCGCAGTGCCGGAGACCATCCAGCAATTCCAGACGGCGGTTCGGCGTGGTGGGTACGACATAGACTACCTGCACGGTCAGCCCGCGTTCTCCCGCATAGGTGGGCAGCAGACCGCCGAACCACAGCAGCTCATCGTCCGGGTGCGCAACCACCAGCATCATATCGGCCTTGTCGGCAGTGCGCCAGACGGGCGCATCGGCAGGACGATCCCCCTCTCCGTAGGCGGTCACCTCCGCCAGATACATGCGGCCCTTGGAGAGATTCGTCAGCCGCAGCCGCGTTACCCCTTCGGGAATCTCCACCCAGTCGGAGAGAAAAGCTCCGAAGCGTCCGATCTCCACCCAGTCTTCATCCTGCCAGGCCTCTACCAGGCAGTCGGAAGCCCGCTCATAAAACTGTACCTTCAGGTAGGCCATGGCTGCTTCGCCGCTGTCCAGCTCGATGTGTCCGCCCTTGCGCACGGTGTAATAGGTGTTGTAGTTGCGATCACGCATTTCCTTGGGCTTGGTGCGCTTTCCAGCAGAGGTAAAGGTCACCTGACTGGTCAGGTCGGGCGCTTCTTGTGCGGAAGCCAGCGCAGCGCCGCAAAGCAGCGTCAGCAGAAGCAGGAGTCCTGCAAGGTGTTTCTTCATAGCCCCTCCAACAGGTTTTGGTTTCGTGCTATTATAGCACGGGCGGCGTGGTTGGAAAAGGCCGCGCAGCAAAGAAATTCCAGCCGGGGCATAAAGCAGGGGATCGCACCAGAAGTGCGATCCCCGTGATTTTAGCCAAGCTCGGCTTTGAATTTTTCCAGATAGTCCGTAATGGGCAGGTGCTGGGGACAGGCCTTTTCACACTTGCGGCAGTGAACGCAATGCTCAGCGCCGCCGCCCTCCGCCACCAGCTTGGCATAGCCAGCCTTAAAGGAGCCGCCCTCCTGAAGCGCTGCACAATCCACGCCCTGGAAAATGCGGGGGATCAGCACGCCCTTGGGGCAGGGCTGGCAGTAAGCGCAGCCGGTGCAGCGTGTCCGCAGACAGCTGTCATAGGCGGCCTTGACCTTGGCGTAGAGTGCGTTTTCCGTTTCAGACAGCGGTTCCTCGGCAGCGCCGTCGAAAATGCGCAGATTGTCATTGACCTGCGCCATGGTACTCATGCCGCTGAGGATCGTGATGACCTGGGGCATGGTGTACAGGTAGCGGAACGCCCAGCTTACCGGGCTGCGATCCACAGGATACGCAGCATAGACCTTGCGCACGGCTTCCGGGGGCTGCGCCAGCAGACCGCCGCGCAGCGGCTCCATCACCACCACGCCGATGCCGCGCTTGCCCGCTTCCTCAATGCCGCGCAGCGTGGCCTGATTTTCGCCGTCCAGGATGTTCATCTGCACCTGACACATGGCCCAGGGATAGTCGTTCAAGATCTCCATGAAAGCGTCGTAGTCGTCATGGAAGGAGAATGCCGGGAAGCGGATCTTGCCCTGCGCCACAGCCTCGCGCAGGAAGGACTTGTAGTCCAGCTCTTGCAATTTTTTGAAGCGCTCCCTGCCCAGCGCGTGGAGCAGATAGAAATCTACATGATCCACTTGCAGCTTGGCAAGCTGCTCGTCCAGCAGGGCCATCATGTCCTCGTGTTTTTCCACTTTCCACACGGGCAGCTTGGTGGCAAGCAGCACCTTTTCACGGTAGCCGTCCTTCAGCGCCTTGCCTACCACAAGCTCGCTTGCGCCGTTGTGGTAGGGATACGCCGTGTCAATGTAGGTCACGCCGCTGTCGATGGCATGTCGGATCATGGCGATGGCTTCCTTTTCATCAATGGAAGCGCCGTCGTCAGGATTTGTCACCGGCAGCCGCATACAGCCAAAGCCCAGCGCAGAGGACGCTGCGCCGGAGCCTGGAAAATGTTTATACAGCATGGTTGCATATACCTCGCTTTTTTGTTCTCACAGGTAGGGGATCATGTCGCTCAATCTGCCAAAGACCGCCGTAGGCTGCATCTCGGAGGCAGCCAGCATGTCGGCGGTGGTCTCGCCGCTCATCACCAGAATGCTCGTCATGCCGAAGTTTACGCCGGTGGCAATGTCCGTGTACAGCCGGTCGCCCACCATGGCAAGCTCGGACTTCTGCAGGCCGGTCACATTCAGCGCTTCTTCAACGATGCCTTTGTAGGGTTTGCCCAGAATGATGTCCGGGCGGCGGCCTGCGCTGGCCTCAATGAAGGCCATGATCGCGCCGATGTCCGGTGCGAAGCCCGTTTCGGTGGGGCAGTTGAAGTCCGGGTGAGTGGCAATGTAGGGCAGGCCCGCGCGCACCAGGTCGCAGACCTTGGTCATTTTGGCATAGTCCAGCGTGGTGTCATAGGCGATCAGCACATAATCGGGCGCATCTTCAGAAATGCGCAGACCCATGGCAGTCAGCTCAGCCTTCAGCATGTCGTTGCCCAGCACCCAGGCAGATTTGCCGGGAAACTCCTTCAGGCAGTAATGCGCCGCCGCATGCCCGGAGGTGATCACGTCCCGATATTCCTCGGGGACGTTCATGCGGGTCAGCTTGTCCCGATAGACCTTGGCGGACTTGGAGGAATTGTTGGTCAGGAAGCGGGCCGTGCGGCCTGTTCTGTGCAGCGCATCCAGAAAGTCCAGCGAGCCGGGCAGCAGCTTGTCGCCCAGGTAGAAGGTGCCGTCCATATCCAGCAGAAAACATTTTACCGGCGCGAGCAGCGCTCGCTTTTGTGCATCCGTAAGCTCCATCTGTAAGCCTCCTTGATGGAAATTCACCTTATTTTACCAGATGCGACAGACAATGTAAAGACATGGCGCTCCCTTCGCAAAATTCTTCCGCCGCATGTGAAAAAGTGCAGTAAAAGACCAGAAAAAGCACGAAATGCCAGACTTTATCACGGGCTGTGACACTTGACAGCGAACAGTTGCACGGTATAATAGAAACGGTTCCCTTCGACAGGAAAGACCCTTTTGTGTGCAGATTTGTAGAACGGAAGCATTGGAGGCATGCAATATGCAGGAAATTCAGGTGACACTGGCAAAGACCCGCAAGCCCAAGCCCCAGGATGAAAGCAAGCTGGGCTTTGGACGCATCTTTACGGATCACATGTTCCTGATGAATTACGAGCAGGGCAAGGGCTGGATCAATCCCCGCGTGGTTCCTTACGGTGATTTCGCGCTGGATCCAGCGTCCATGGTGCTGCATTATGGTCAGGCCATTTTTGAGGGAACGAAGTGCTACCGCCGCGCGGACGGCGGACTGCAATTGTTCCGCCCCACCGCGAATTTTGCGCGGATGTCCCGCAGCGCCGAGCGCCTGTGCATGCCCAAGCTGGATGAGGAGCTTGCGCTGGCAGGCTTGAAAAAGCTGCTGGAGATCGACGGGGACTGGGTGCCGCATCAGGAAGGCACCAGCTTGTATATCCGCCCCACTATGATCGCAACGGACGCGCAGCTGGGCGTGCATGCGTCGCACAGCTATCTGTTCTATATTATCCTGTCGCCGGTGGGCGCGTATTACGCTGAGGGCCTGAAGCCCGTGGGCATTTATGTGGAGGACGCATACGTCCGTGCGGTGCGCGGCGGCGTGGGCTTCACCAAGTGCGCCGGCAACTATGCCGCCAGCATTCTGGCAGGGGAGATCGCCGCGCAGAAGGGCTATGCCCAGGTGCTTTGGTTGGACGGCGTGGAGCAGAAGTATGTGGAAGAGGTCGGCTCCATGAACATGATGTTCGCCTATGGCAATAAAATTGTGACCCCGGCGCTGAACGGCAGCATCCTGCCGGGCATTACCCGGGACAGCATCATCACCCTGGCCCGTCAGCTGGGCTATGAGGTGGAGGAAAAGCGCCTGGCGATTGCCGATATTTTTGCCGACGCCAAGAGCGGCAAGCTGACCGAGGCCTTCGGCACGGGAACGGCGGCGGTGATTTCGCCGGTTGGAGAATTGTGCCTGGAGGATGAAAAGCTGACCATCGGCGATGGCAGCATCGGGCCGGTGGCGCAAAAGCTCTATGATACGCTGACAGGCATCCAATACGGCCGCCTGCCGGATGAAAACCATTGGGTCATGAAGATTTGAAAAACGTTGCCGCCGCACTTGCGGAGGCGGACGGGGAGGTTCCATGCAACGGGAAAGCAATGTACAAACGCTGAATTGGGCGGATAAGACCATGAGTGTGCTTCGGCTGCAGCAGCTGGAGGCATGTGAAAAGCGGCTGTCCGCCTGCCTGAGCTTCGGCTTGTTTTCCGGCTGTGACGATCTGCGGGTGGAGGAGCTGTGGGCGACCTCTTACGAGGCCCGGGAGCAGCGCGTGCAGACCATGCTGCACACCACGCAGGGCTTGCAGGAAAACGTCCTTGCCCAGCTTCCGCAGGAGGCGGCGCTTTTGTCCATGCAGGAATATGTGCTGGTGGACCGGATGCTGATGTTCGACGGGGAAGCAGAGCTGCTGGATGTGGAGGAGGCCGGGGCAGCGGAATCACTGCTTAAGCGCATGTGGTGCCATTTGCGTCAGCAGGATGACCGCTTCATTCTATGCCTGCCGGAAAAGCTGCGGGAGCCACTGACAGCGGTAATGGATACGCCTGCCTTTGAAAAGACGCGGGCGCTGGTGTCCCGCTTTGACGCAACCATTCGCGGGCTGCTGTATATCGGCGGGTTCCTGCATTATGAGCAGCCCCTGCGGCATTTGCTTGCGGAGGTGCTGGGGGGCGATGTGTGCCAGACGAAGCTGGCGATGCGCTTCCTCCGTGCGTCTTATGATTATTTCTATGACGAGCAGGGCGCAATGATTCTGTTGCACCCGGGGCTGGCGGAGCCGGAGCGCGTGATCCGCGCGGTGGGTGTGCGGGAAATGAGCTTCGAAATGGATGAGGACATGCTGTTGGGGGCCATCGCAGGCGTTCTGCCTGAGGAAGTCCCGCTGGGCGACATGATGTTCGGCCTGCTGCGCGGCGCGGTTCGCCCGGAGATCACCGAGGAGGAGGCCGTTGATGACCTGCGCATGCTGGCAAAGCAGGGAGTCTCGCTGGCGGAGATGAACGAGGTGCTTGCATCGCTGCTGACGGTGATGCCTACGCGGGACATGCTGGAGGGCGTGAGGCTGATCTATCAGCAGACGCCCCGGTGGGCCCTGATGAAATCGGCGGTGATGCACTGATGGCATGCTATGAATCAAAGATCGACTTGGCGCTTGCGGGGCTGCGAATGGACGCAGCCCTTCGGCGTACCTTCCCGGAGCTTCCGTCCTGGATGCTTCGGGATGCTTTTGCCCATCGGGATGTGAAGCTGGACGGCAGGCGTGTGAAGCCCGACATGCGGGTGATGGGCGGCGAAACGGTACAGGTGTATGTGATGGAGCAGGCGCCTGCGCTGGACGTAGCGTTTGAGGACGCAGACGTGCTGCTGGTGAACAAGCGTCCGGGTATTTCCGTCACTGAGGATGCGGGCGGCGGCACGACGCTGACAGACTTGGCGGCGCGTTATGCACAGCAAAAGGACCCGGCGGCATGGCTGCCGCAGCCGGTGCATCGGCTGGATAACCAGACCAGCGGGCTGCTGCTTTTTGCCAAGAACCCGGAAGCACAGGAAGTGCTGGAAGAAGCCTTTCGGCTTCGGCTGCCGGAAAAGGAGTATACCTGCCTGGTGCGCGGCACAATGAAGCCGCCCAAGGCTCTGTGCCGTGCCTGGCTGAAAAAGGACGCGGACGCAGCCCGGGTAACGATCTTCGACCATGAGGTACCGGGCAGCAAGCCCATTGCGACGGCCTATGAAGCGCTGGAAAACGGGCCTGTCAGCCGGGTACGGGTGGAGCTGCTTACCGGGCGTACACATCAGATTCGGGCGCATATGGCTTCGCTGGGGCATCCGCTGCTGGGAGATGACGTGTATGGAGACCGTGCGTTCAACCGGGCGCAAAAGGCACGCCGCCTGATGCTGTGCGCGACCCGCTTGACCCTGCACACGGATGGCAAGCTCCCAGCTCTGGAAGGCAGGACGTTTGAGATCCCCTGCCCATTTTGAAAAACGAGGATGAAAACGATGATTCGTCTGATTGCCATGGATATGGATGGAACGCTGCTGGAGGACCCGCGGAAGGGCCTGCCTCCACGAAATGCAGAAGCGCTGCGCAGGGCGCAGGCACAGGGCGTGGCCCTTGCCATTTGCAGTGGACGCACCACGGAGGACGCCAGCTACTTTGCTTCGGACGCGGGGCTGGAAATGCACATTCTGGGCCTGAACGGCGGCTACTGCCTGGATCGTCCCCATGGAAAGTGCATGGCGAATCATGTGATCAATGCAGCTACTGTGCAGGCGCTGCTTGCCATGCTGAACGCACTGCCCAAGCTGGAATACGGTGTGTTCAGCGGCGAGGACATCGTGCTGAATTATACCCGCACACCTGAGCAGATGAAGCTGCCCATCTGGGGAACGTATTTGGGCCGCAGCGGCAAGACATTCCTGAATGATGGCGGCGTGGGGCTGGAGCTGGTGCTGGATCGTGGCGTGAACAAGCTGGTGGTGATCGACAAGGCCGGGACGGGCGTACTGCCCCCCCTGCGGCAGCGTATTGCCGCAGAGCTGCCGGAGTTGGAGGTATCCAGCAGCTGGGTGGACAATATTGAGATCATGCCCCGCGGCGTGAACAAGGGAACGGCAGTGACAGAGCTTGCGCAGCAGTTGGGCGTCCCGCTGGCGGAGGTCATGACGCTGGGGGATAACGACAACGACATTCCTATGTTGACCTGTGCAGGCTATGGCGTTGCCATGGAGAATGCTACGCCCGGCGCAAGCGCGGCGGCGAAGTATCACACGGCCCGCTACGATGCTTACGGCGTGGCGGAAGCCATCGAAAAATATGTATTGAAGGCATAAGCGATGTTGGAGCGTATCGGCAAGGGCTTGCAGCGGGGCTTGGACTGTCTCATTCGCTGGCTACTGATGGGCTTGATCCGTCTGGCGTTTCGCCCGCAGATTTACTATGCGTCGGAAAAGGCACGGAAGGAAGCGCTGAGCAGACCCATGCTGGTCATCAGCAACCATGTACGCGGCATGGACGGCGCGGTCATCGCCACGCTGTTTCCGGGGAAAATGATCCATGGCATGAGTGCAAAGGACTTCATGGACAAAAAGCCCCTGGGGTGGCTGCTGCGCCAGCTGGGCTGCTTCCCGGTGGATCGTCAGCATGCGTCGCTGGACTGGCTGCGCACTGGGCGGCGCATTTTGACGGTGGACAAGCAGCATGTTTACATGTGCCCTGAAGGAAAGTGCAATTTTCAAAAGCAGATGCAGCCCTATAAGCCGGGTGCAGCGATGCTGGCTTCGGTGGCGAAGGTGCCGGTGCTGCCGATTTATCACAATGGGGAATACAATTATGTGTTCGGCAAGCGCTTTCGCTGCATGGTGGGGGAGCCGATCGTGCTGCCGGAGGGTGCGCTGAACACCGAGGAGCTAGCGCAGGAGACTCATCGCATGGAGCAGGAGATGCTTAAGCTGCGGGACATGCTGGCGGAAAAATCCTGAACCACCTATACAAAACGGCAAATTTCGTGTACAATTGGTTTAAGGAAATCACATTCACATTTTGAAGGGAGCAATGTTTTATGGCGAACATTCCTACGCCCCACATCAGCGCGAAGTTGGGAGATTTTGCGCGGACGGTGCTGATGCCCGGTGATCCGCTGCGGGCGAAGTTCATTGCGGAGCATTTTCTGGAAAACCCCGTGCTGGTGAACAATGTGCGCGGTGTGCAGGGCTACACGGGTGAGTACCACGGCAAGCGCGTGTCGGTGATGGCTTCCGGCATGGGCATGCCCTCCATCGGTATCTACTCCTATGAGCTGTTCAATTTCTACAATGTGGAGAACATCATTCGCATTGGTTCTGCGGGCATGCTGTCCCAGGACCTGAAGCTGCGCGACATCGTGGCGGGCATGAGCTGCTACACCAATTCGAACTTTGGCGTGCAGTATGGCTTCCAGGGGAATATCGGCCCCTGCTGCTCCTGGACGCTGCTGAAGGCCGCCATGGAAGCGGGCGAACGTCTGGGGCAGGTTCCTGTTCCCGGCCCCATCTATTCCAGCGATGTGTTCTACGATGAGTCCAACAACAGCGCTGCGCTGGAAAAGCTGGGTGTGCTGGCGGTGGAGATGGAGGCGGCTGCGCTGTACCTGAACGCGGCCCGTGCGGGCAAGAACGCCCTGTGCCTCTGCACCATTTCCGACAACCCCAAGACCGGCGAGGAGCTGTCCTCCGAGGAGCGTCAAAACACCTTCACAAAGATGATGGAGATCGCCCTGGAGATTGCATAAAGGGATGTTAGAGTATTGCGAGGGAGGCTGCTTCTGAGTTAGGGTAACACCGCACCATGTCAGGGCACGGTGTTACCCGAAAAGCCCCTCCCTCGCGCTCCCTCCCGAAGACCATGGTGGGAAAAAGAAAGCGGAGGGGTGCAATAGACGGGTGGGTCGATAAGCAGAGGAGACGCGCAGAAGGCGCGGATGCCTGCTGATCGACTCTTTTTTATTTCCCTTGACATTTTGTGGAAGGCATGCGTCTTATAAGTGTCATGACAAAAGGGGAAAGGTGAGAAGCATGGAACAGGAGAAGCTGGGTCAGGCCATTTGGGACATGCGGGTGAACATGCTGCGGCTTGCCATGAGCATCACAGGCAACAGCCATGATGCGGAGGACGCGGTCTCCACAGCGATGCTGAAAGCCTGCCAGCGGGCAGACACGCTGAAGGAGCCGGAAAAGCTGCGCCCGTGGCTGCTGACCATCACGGCGCGGTGCTGCTATGACCTGTTGCGCAAGCGCAGGCGCGAGTATCCCGTGGCTGAGGTGCAGGCGCCGCAGCCTCCGGTGCTGATCGGCGCTGAAACCGTGTACGAGACCCTGCTTGAGCTTCCGCCGCCCTTGGCACAAGTGCTGACCCTGTATTACTACGAAGGCTTTGCAACCAAAGAGATCGCGGAGGTGCTGCATGTGTCGCGCCCCACGGTGTCCATGCGGCTCATTCGCGGCAGAAAAATGCTTGCGGAGCTGTTAAAGGGAGGCAATGACGCATGAAAAAACGTGCATTTGACAACATGATCCGCGAACGGATCAAGCAGGAGCAATTCGAAGTGCCGGTTAAGACGGAGCATGTGCTTTGGAACGCGCTGTATCGACCGAGAAGGCAGGCGCACAGTGCGCAGCCCCGGCGCAAAAAGCACGGAGCGGCGGTAGCCTGGGCAGGCGTCTGTGCGGCGCTGGCGTTTGCCCTTGTACTGGCGCTGCCGAACATGACCTCGCATCCGGATAAGACCACCACGCCCCTGGCGCAGGGAACAGGCGCGGAGGACGGCCTGGGCCATGGCGCAAACGGTTCGGAGAAGGCCTTGACGGCAACGGCGATGCCAACGCATACGTTTACGCCGACAGCATTTCCCAGCGCCACACCAGAGCAGGCGATGACCCCAGAACCGACAGAAGTGGCGATGGTGCTTCCGACAGCAACCGCAACGCCCACATCCACACCTACACCCACGCCGATCACTGCAGAGACGGCAACGGCGGTGAACTGGGCAAGCCCCACGCCTGAAGCAATGCAGCAGGCGCGGTCAACGCCCACACCGCGGGTAAACGTCACGCCTGCATCAACGCCCACGCCGCAGCCCGAGGAGAACGCGGCACCCACGAACAATGTGCTGCGGATGCAGTGGGATCAGCTGGGAGAACCGAATCTGTTCCATCTGGATCAGATGACCAAGGAAATGGACTGGATCAGCTTTGAGCTTCGCATAGAAAGCTGCTTCAACGACAGGCTGCTGGTGTTTGAAACAATGGTTGAGAAGGATGCGCCCAGCGTGCTGGAGGAAGAAAGCGGTGAACAGCTGATATTCATTGGCGAACTTCCGAACAATGGAGAGCTGACGAGCAGCGTTGTCATGGGTCGCGGAAAAGAGCTGCGCATTGTGCTGGTGCTGCCGACAACGGACAGCGAGCTGAACATTCGGGATACCGAAACGGTTCGCACCATGGAAAACGTGGCGGAAATCGCACTTGACCCGGAAACGGGTACTGTGACCTGGCTAAGGTAAACCAAAATGCCCCTTCGTGCTTTGACAGCATCGAAGGGGCATTTTGCAGCAAAAACAGACTGCAGCAAGACCCAGGGTGTCTATGTAAGGCGACCAAGTAAAACTATTTGTATGGTCTTCGGGAGGGAGCGCGAGGGAGGTGCTTCTGGCACAGAAGCAACCTCCCTCACAGTACTCCTCTTGTTACTTCTTCTTTCCCAAATTGCTTCTGTCTACGCTGTTTTCGCCGGGGCGCACGGACCAGTAAACAACGCTGGGCTCCAGCGTCACACCGTAAGCGGCGGCAAGCTCGTCCACCGTGACGAACATGAAGCCACGGTCGGTCATGTATTCACCCCACAGGGGAATAGACTGGTGCAGATACTTGCCGGTGTCGTGGCACAGCACAATGTCGCCTTCCTTCACCTTGTCGCGGAAGGTGTGGAAAATGGCCTTGGGCTGTTTGCCGGTGTAATCGTAGGTGTCCACGCTCCACTGAATGATGGGCAGGGGCATCCCGGCTTCCACCCACGGCGGGTAGGTGCCGCCCGGCGCACGGAACAGCTTCGCCTGCTCGCCAACCAGCTTCAGCGTCCATTCGGCGCTCTTGTCCAGCTGCTTCAAACGGCTGGACTTTTTCTTCAGTGCATAGCCGCTGACATGCCCGAAGGTGTGCGTGGCGAAAATCTGGTTCTGGTCGTATTGCTTTTGCAGCACATAGCCGTAACGGTCCAACTGCTTGCCAACGGTGAAGTAGGTCACGCGAATGCCGTACTTGCGGAAGTTTTCCAGCGCCTTGCTGGACGCATAGTCCTTCGGGCCGTCGTCGCAGGTCACGGCAACCATCTTCCAGCGGCTGTTATCCGTGGCGGCAGCGCCAACCTCCGTCATCATGCCTGCAAACTGCGGATAGAAAAAGCGCACATGGGTCAGCGTCACCTTGCCGGGAATCACCGCACTGGCGGCATAATGCAGCGTCAGCTCCATGCCGCTGAGGGTGAAATCAGCGCTTTCCAGCGCCTCGCGAGTGCAGAGGGCTTCAATGGCTTCGCTGTCCCGGGGATCGTCCGGGAAAATCTCATTCATGTGGGTGCGCACACCCTCCGCCAGAATATCCCAGGCCTCGCTGTCCTCTGCAAAAAGATCGGTCAGCTTGAGCTGCGCACCCGTCTCCAGATCCCAGGTGCGGCTGGTGAAAGCCGTGGAAAGCTGCTCCTCCCGGAAGCTGATGCGGGCAATGGTCAGCGTGCTGAGATACTTTTCACCTGTGCGGTAGTAGACCGTATCAATGTTCAGCGCACTGCCGCGCTTGCCCTTCTTGCGGGGATCAAGCTGTAAGGTGGGGGTCAGCTCGTCATCGTAAGCATCCACCAGTGCGCGAAGCTCCGCATTCACCTGCGCATTGGTGGTGGTCACATATTCCTTGTAGACGTAGGCTTTGCCGTCCTCTACCTTGCGCTCGTTTTCCTCCACGGTGATCTTGAAGATCTCCGGCAGCGCGTCATACTTTTCTGTATCTGCTGTCTCCGCACAGGCGCAGCCAAAGCAGAGCGCCAGCACCAGCAGCGCAGCCAACAACCGTTTCATCCTTTTTCATCCTCCCTTGGAACGGACGGCTTTCGCACCCATTCGTCCTTATTTTACCATAGCGGCTGCACGGTTGCAACGGCACGAGCGAAACAAAAATACTGGTCAAACTAAGGAAGAATGTGCTATAATGAATCATCCCCCGAAACAGGGACGAGAAAAGGTAAGAAAGCGAGGAATGACCTGTGACCCATACTGTGATTACCGTAGGCCGTCAATATGGCTCCGGCGGACGCTTTGTTGCCCGCAAGCTGGCGGAGAAGCTGGGCATCCCGTATTATGATAAGGAGCTGCTGACCATTGCTGCCAAGGAAAGCGGCATCTGCGAGGAAATGTTCGAGGATCATGACGAAAAGCCCACCCGTTCCCTGCTGTTTTCGCTGGTGACGGGGCTGCAAATGCGCGGCGACGCGGGCAGCGTCTATATGGACATGCCCCTGAACCATAAGATTTTCCTGGCGCAGTTCGACGCGATCCGCAATATCGCTGCGAAGGGCCCCTGCGTCATCGTGGGCCGCTGTGCAGACTATGTGCTGCGGGATGAGAAGAATGTGGTCAGCGTGTTCATCAAGGCAGACATGGAGGAGCGCAAGGCCCGCGCCGTAAAGTATTATGATGTGGACCCTGCCAAGGCGGAGGACGTGATCCGCAAGGCGGATAAGCAGCGTGCCAGCTATTATGATTATTATGCCACGGCGACCTGGGGCGCGGTGGAGAACTACGACCTGTGCGTGGACACCGGTGCGGTGGGCGTGGACGGCGCGGTGGAGGTCATCAGCCAGTTTGTAGACCTTCACGAAAAATTCCAGCAGGAGAAGCAATGAAGAAAAAGGGACTGGCGCTTTTGTGCTGCCTGACCCTTTGGACGGCGGCAGCGCACGCCGAGCTGACATGGCCCGCGCTTTCCACCCAGGGACAGGCAAATGTGCAGAGCTATGTTCAGCAGGTGAACCAGAATCTGGCTTCACTGGGCGCGCCGACGGTGAATACCGTGTTCGAGTGCTTCCCCGGAGTGGTGTCGCTGGGCATTACGGGGGAGGATAACGCGGAAATGTCCGAGGGGGTGGAGCTGAGCTTCAGCCTGTCGGGCAATGTGATGACGGCGCTGACCATCCGCGCCACCAACCTGGATGTGTTTGCATCCCTGGTGGCAAGCTGCTTGCAGGCGGCTAATCCGGGAACGGAGACAAGCGCTTATTTGGATACTCCGGCCTCCTATGCGCAGCAGGCCAGAAGCCACCCGGACAATTCCTTCGGCGCGGACATGACCGACACGGACTGGCTGCAAGGCGATTCCGTGCGGGTCTACTACAGCTATCGCCCGGATGAATTCCACGATGGAGAAAATTGGCTGCAAGCGGTCCTGGTGTTCCCGCGCAGTGCCGAGGGTACGCCCGAGCCGACCTTTGCACCTGCGCCTACGCCGACGGTGTATCAGGAGGAAAGCTGGGAATCCGAGGTGGACCCCACGCCCACGCCGGTGCTGGAGTTCCAGTCGATACCCAACAGCGTTCCCGAGGGAGAACTTGAACCGATGAATTGAGACAAAGGGGAGACGCTTCCGCAGTCGGAGGCGTTCTCTCCTTTTTTCGTGGGGCGATAGAGCCGCAAAAGCTGCCGGACAGGGAACGCCTCACCCAGGACGAGGCACTGCTCGCAGGAAAAGCACAGCGTATGACCCTGAATAGAAAGTCCGTGTTCAACCAGCCTGCCGCAGAGGATGCAGCGCGAGGCCATGCAATCATCTCCCTTCAAGCGTATACCTTCAGGATGTGCGATTTCCTGAAAAACATGCGGAAAAAATCTTGTGAGACGGTGGAATATCTGCTATAATGCCTTGGCTGGTTTTATGTTTTTTTGTAGACGGAAAGGAAGCACAGTATGTCGCAGCAGGCTAAGCCATGGAAGCAGACGGTGAAGGAGTATTTGCTGATCTCCTTGGGCATCATCTTTCTGACCATCGGCGTGTATTTTTTCAAATTCCCGAATCATTTTTCCACGGGCGGCGTCAGCGGTATCTCGGTCATTCTGGCCCATTACTTTCCGCGGTTTTCCGCGGGTACCTTTGTGACCATTATCAACGTGCTGCTGCTGCTGGTGGGCTTTGCAGTGTTCGGACGGGATTTCGGCATTCGTACCACCTATGCAAGCCTGCTGTTCAGCGGACTGACGCAGCTGCTGGAGAAGGTCGTGCCGCTGTCCCAGCCCATGACCAGTCAGCCGCTGATGGAGCTGATTTTCGCAGTGTCGCTGCCGGCTGTCGGCTCGGCGATCCTGTTTAACCTGGATGCGTCCAGCGGCGGCACGGACATTGTGGCAATGGTGCTGAAAAAGTACACCAGCCTGAACATTGGCAGGGCGCTGATGTGCTCTGACTGCCTTATCACGGTGATGGCCTGCGTGGCCTTTGGCATGGAGACGGGTCTGTTCTCCATTCTGGGCCTGCTGATGAAGTCCCTGCTGGTGGATATGGTGCTGGAAAACATCAACACCCATAAGTGCTTCCACATCATTACTACACATCCGGAGGTCATTACAGATTTCATTGTCAATAATCTGCACCGCGGCGCGACACAGCTTCACGGCGAGGGTGTGTTCACCCATGAGGGCCGCGACGTGCTGCTGACGGTGGTCAACCGTCACGAAGCCATCCTGCTGCGCAAGTATATCCGGCAGGTGGACCCGAGCTGCTTCCTGCTGATCACCAACACGGGGGAGATCATTGGCAAGGGCTTCCGCGGCACAAATTAAGGAGGGGACAGAATGTACGCAATCCTCGGCGGAATTTATGGTGCGCTGCTGTCGGTCATGAACCTGTTCAACGCTCAGCTAGGGCAGGTCTATGGCAACTGGGGTTCCACGGTGATGATCCATGCAGTGGGCCTGCTGGTGCTGCTGCCCTTTGTGTTTACCTGGGGCAAGCCCAAGGCAAAAGCGCCCTGGTACCTGTACGGCGGCGGCCTTATCGGCATTGTGACAGTGGTGTGCTGCAACCTGGGCGTAAGCGGCATCGGCGTGACGGCGAATCTTGTGCTGATGCTGCTGGGACAGCTGGTCTGCTCCACGCTGATCGACCAGTTCGGCCTGTTTGGCACGAAGCAGGTGAAGCTGTCCGCGGCGCGTCTGGTGAGTCTGCTGGTTATTGCGGCAGGTGACATTGTGATGCTGCTGTGGGCGGCGGACAGCGCGGTGGAGGGCGGTACGCCCGTGTGGCTGGCGGTGCTGGTCTCCTTTCTCAGCGGCTTTTCGATGGTGTTTGCCCGTATCAGCAATGCGCGGCTGGCGGAGCGCTCCGGCCTGGGCTACAGCACGGTGATGAACTATGTGACCGGGCTGACCGGCAGCTTCATCGTTTTTGCCTGCCTGGGCCTGCAATTGAAGACAGGCTTCCCGGCGGCGGGGCAGAGCTTCACCATTTATCTGGGCGGTGCGTTGGGCGCGCTGGGCATTTTCCTGTGCAATACCGTCACGCCGAAGCTGTCCACGCTGGAATTTACGGTCATCATGTTTGTGGGCCAAATCTTTTCCAGCATGCTGCTGGATGCGCTGCTGCTGGGGACGTTTTCCATGGGAACGCTGGTGGGCGGCTTGATCGTGGCAGTCGGCATGGTGTTGAATACCCGGGCGGAAGCGAAAGGGGCGAAGCAGCTTGGAGACGCTCACCAGTCTTAAAAACCCGCGCGTGGCGCTGTGGCGCAGCCTGAAGGAGCGCAAGGCCCGGAAGGAGGCCGGCCTGTTTCTGGTAGAGGGCCGCAAGATGGTGGACGAAGCGCTGCGCTCGGCCTTCACGGTGGAAACAGTGCTGTGCGACGCAGCACAGACGGAAGCCTATGCGGCGCTTTTGAATAGGTGCGAAACCGTGCTGCTGCCCGCGCATGTGCTGGCGGCGGTCTGTGATACGAAAACGCCTCAGGGCATTGCTGCCGTGGTGCGTGTGCATCACACAGCACGCCTGGGAAAGCGGCTGGTGGCGCTGGATGGCGTACAGGACCCCGGCAACGTAGGCACCATTCTGCGCACAGCGGATGCGGCAGGGTTTGACGGCGTATTGCTCAGCGAGCAGTGCGCGGATGTTTTCAGTCCGAAGGTACTGCGAGCCACCATGGGCAGCGTCTTCCGCATGCCGATGCTGCTTACCGCCGCGCTGCCGCAGGAACTGACGCGGCTGGCGGGGGAGGGCTACAGCATTCTTTCCTCGCAGCTGGACGGTACGCCGTTTTATGAGCGGCAGGGCGTAGCAGAGTGGTTTGTACTGGTCATCGGCAACGAGGGCAACGGCGTATCGCCTGCGGTGCAGGCAACGGCGACGCATCGCCTGCGGCTGCCCATGCGCGGCGGTGCGGAATCGCTGAACGCAGCAGTGGCGGCAGGCATCATGATGTATGAGCTGACGCGGGAACTAGCCTGACCGAGCAGAAAATAAATATAGATGCTATATGGAAAAAT
>CAKTYE010000021.1 GCA_934631985.1 uncultured Clostridia bacterium
TTACCCGGAGCGTCGGAGCGACGGACGCATCGTGAAGCGCATCGAGTTCCGTTTTCCCGTGTATTTTAACGGCTCGAAAATCACTGGACTTGGTTGGGACGAAACGGATATGTCTGAGAATGTGATGGTGTTGTCTAAACAGCATACCCCCTAAAGTATTTATTCCCCGCATACCGCATACACCAAGAGAGGAAGCGTATAGCAAATGGATACAGCCATCCTGCAAAACGTGCTGAAACAATATAAGGCGAACTTCGCAGAAGTCCGGTGGCCTCAGGAAAAGTTCAAATGGGAGGCTGTCCAATGGTTTCAAACGCATTGGAACATAGATGCACCTAATTTTGCCGAGATGCTGGATGTATCGCTGCAAAAAACAGGTCCTCTGCTGGCATCCATGAATCGCTTTCCGCGCAGGATGATTGTTGAGTTTGCGCAAAAGTGGCCTGAACAAATTCGTGCTTTGTTTCGTGACCTTTTCGATGAAAGCAAAGACGTGTTTCAGCGTATCGAGGCCTTCAAACGTCAATGCAGACCCCTGCCACAAAAACTTGGGACGGGTGCCATCAACCATTATCAGGATGGGAACACCGTTACCATCTATCTGTGGCTTCGCTATCCGGATCAATACTACATTTACAGGTTCCGCGATGTAAAAGTAGCTGTGGAAGCCCTTCATGCGGACTATCACTTCATTCAGGGGCATTACACTGAAAATCTGCACAGCTTTCTAGATTTTTATAGTGAAATCAATCATGTGCTGCAAGCTGATGCAGACTTACAAGCCCTGCTGCAAAGGCAGTTGACGGAAGCATGTTATCCCGATCCACAATTAAAAACGTTGACGGTAGACTTTGGCTTTTATCTTGGTCAATTAGAAAAGACTTCCTCTCCGCAACCACCTACGAAAAAAAGCACTAACAACAACTCACAGGAAAATGTTTCCGTTGCTCCAAGTACAAATTTCTGGTGGCTGAACGCCAATCCCAAAATTTGGAGCTTTTCCAGCCTTGCCGTTGGCAAGGAGCAGACCTATACGCTATACAATGAAAACGGCAACAAGCGCCGCATTTTTCAGCACTTTCTGGATGCACAGGTCGGCGACAAGCTCATTTGCTACGAATCGACCCCGGTGAAGCAAATTGTTGCCATTGGTGAAATCACCCAGGCCTCGGACGGAGAGAAAATATGCTTCAAAAAGCTGGAGGGGCTTGCCGCGCCTATTGATTATGTGCAGTTGAGGGACTGCCCGGAACTGGTTGACATGGAGTACTTTCAAAATGCGCAGGGTTCGCTGTTCAAGCTCTCCCCGGCTGAATATGACTTCCTGCTGGATATGATTCGGGAATATAATCCACATCCGCAGGTGGTTGGCATTCCCTACAGCCGTGCTGATTTTCTCCGCGATGTGTATCTTCCCGGCACGTCCTTCGACATGCTGAAGGAGCTGCTGCATTACAAAAAGAACATCATTTTGCAAGGTGCGCCTGGCGTTGGCAAAACCTTTGCAGCCCGGCGACTGGCCTGGGCCATGATGGGCAGCCAGGATGACAGCCGTATCGGCTTCGTACAGTTCCATCAAAATTATGCCTATGAGGATTTTGTGCTGGGCTATCGCCCTGTGCAGGAATCCTTTCAAGTGAAGAGCGGCGTATTCTACCGCTTCTGCCTGGAAGCTGCCAATCATCCGGAGCAGGACTATTTCTTCATCATTGATGAAATCAACCGCGGCAACCTCAGCAAAGTTTTCGGCGAACTGCTTATGCTGATCGAAAAGGACTACCGCGGCACACGCATTGATCTACCCTATGAGGGCTATTCGCTGGCTGTGCCGGAAAATGTATACATCATCGGCACCATGAACACTGCTGACCGCAGCCTTGCCATGATGGACTATGCTCTGCGCCGCCGCTTCAGCTTCGTTGACATGCTTCCGGGCTTTGATACCGAAGGTTTCAAGGCCTATCAACAAGGACTTCACAGTAATACATTGAACGCGCTGATCGTTCAGATCACAGCATTGAATCAGGACATTGCCCGCGACCCGTCGCTGGGACAGGGGTTCTGCATTGGGCACAGCTATTTCTGCGGCATGGAAACCTGCACGGATGAGCGTCTGCGCACCATCGTGGACTTTGATTTGCTGCCCATGCTGCATGAATACTGGTTTGACAACACCGCCAAATATCAGGAATGGGCGCAGCGGCTGCAAGGTGTATTTGCACATGAAGTATAAGAACACCCGCATCAAAAACATATACTATATGCTGTCCTATGCCTTCACTGCGCTGCGCCAGGAAGAATATGCAGCGCTTGCCGCCGAGGACTTCGAGCATATGCACGACCTGTTCGCTGCGATCCTTGCCAAGGGCGTTGGTCGGCAGTTGAAGCAGGGGCTTTATCGTACTTACGTCCCACGCACCGAGGACTTGTCCACAGTGCGCGGCAGAATTGACTTGTCCGGGACGCTGCACAATCGTCTGGCACGGCAATGCCGCATCACCTGCGCACATGACGAGTTGTCCGAAAATAATCCGTTCAACCAAATTCTGAAAACGACCTTGCTGTTGCTGCTCCGTCATGCAGAGGTGGACCCTACCTATCAAAGTGTGCTGAAAAAAGAGCTGCTTTTCTTTGACTGCGTAGATACCATTTTCCCTGTCCACATTCGCTGGCAGGCACTTCACTTTGATCGAAACAATGATACCTATCAATTGCTGATGGGCCTTTGTCAATTGGTACTGCAAGGCATGCTGCTGACCGAGCAGGACGGAAGCTATCATCTTGCCAATTTTCTGGACGAGCAGCGCATGGAGCGCCTTTATGAAAAATTCCTGCTAGCCTTTTATGCGCAGGAGTGTCCTCAGCTAACAGCATCCGCCGCACAGATCCATTGGGCGCTAGATGATGACGAGCGCACGCTGCTGCCGACCATGCAAAGCGACGTCACACTTTCATGCGGAAATCGCATACTTATCATCGATGCGAAGCTTTACGCACACACGCTACAAACGCAATATGACGTGTCCACCCAGCATTCCGCAAATTTATATCAGATTTTCACCTATGTGAAAAACAAGGCATCGCAATATCCATCTCAGCCGCATCAGGTGGCTGGTATGCTGCTCTATGCGGCTACAGATGAAGCCGTGCAGCCGAACCAAAGCTATCGCATGGGCGGAAATATTATCAGTGTCCGTACACTGAACCTTGACCATCCCTTTACAGAGATTTCGCAGACACTCAAAAGCATTGCTACAGAATTTCTTGGCATACCATAATACCAGAAACATGAACATTTCCCCTTCGCCTGCTTTCTCCCCCTTGAAAGCAGGCCTTTTTTTATCCTCTCCCCTCTTGCATCCTCCCCCTTCCTGTGCTATACTGTCCGCAAAACAAGTTGTATGTGCAATTATCTAGTTGTACATACAACTGAAAGCTCAAAGAGGTGAGTTCATTGGAGCATCCCGCACGAAAGATCACCAAAATCGCCCGAGAAGCGGAGCATATCGTGCTGCTTGCCATGCGCCGGGACGACATCGGCACGGCGGAGATCGACTGCATCCACGCCGTGCGGCATCATCCGGGCATCACGCAGACGGAATTGGCAGAAATGCTGCACACGGATAAGCCCGCCATCGCCCGCCGCACGGCAAGCCTGGAGCGTAAGGGCTACCTGCGCCGGGAACCCAACCCGGCGGATGGGCGCAGTCAGCTGCTATACGCCACAGCACAGGCAGAGGGTCTGCGCAACGCCAAGGCCGAAGCCGAAAGCGCCTTTTATGATTACCTGATGGCGGGGCTGGACGAGGCGACCCAAGCTGCGTTTCTGCAAGCGCTGGACATGGTGTATCAGCGCTCCAAGACAGAAAGCCGCGCGGGCTTTCCGCATGTGAAGGAAGCACTGGAGGAGAAGCTGCATGAAACAAAAGCATGAACGCGCCTTTCGTCCGGACAGCATCGGCGCGTATTTCCGGCAGGAATGGCTGCCGCTGACGTTTATCACGCTGTCCGGCCTGCTGTATAACGTGGGTCTGCTGGCAGGACCGTGGTTTGAGGGCCGCATGGCGCAGTGCCTGGCGGATATTCTGGGCGGCAATGCGCAGGCCGCGGCGATGACCATGCTGGTGCTGGGCTACATCGTCGTGACGCTGCTGGTGCAGGCCTCCCGGTTCATCAAGCGGTTCTATGTTCGGCGGTTCGCCAACAACATCAACCGCCGCATGAAGGGCATACTGTACGCCAACCTTGTGCGTCAAAGCCGCAACGCGCTGGAGCGCGAGGGGGCGGGCGAGCTGATGACTAAGGCCATCTCCGACGTGGACGACTGCGCCGAGGGCATGCGCAAGTTCACCACCGAGGTGTTCGACACCGGTGTGGCGCTGGTGGGTTATATCTTCATGCTGTTCGTCTACGACTGGCGGCTGACGCTGCTGTGCCTGATCTTCCCGCCTGTCTCCTACATCTGTGCCGAGCTGATGAAGCGGCCCGTGCAGCGGGCAGGTGCGGCCTATAAGAAGGCCGCTTCGGCCCTCAGCGGCGCGACCCTGAACCGGGCGAAGAACGCAGTCACCTATCGCGTGTACGGCTGCGAGGATGTGCAGGAGCAGCGCTATGAGCAGGCGCTGGACGGCTATGAGCAGGCGGCGGTGCGGGCCAACGTCTGGCAATCGGCGCTTCCGCCGCTGTATTTGGTGCTGTCCAACCTGAGCGTGCTGTTCATCCTGTGGTTCGGCGCGAAAAACGTGCTTGGCACGGGCTGGCAGGCCTGGGATATTGCCGCGTTCACCACGTTCCTTTCCTGCTTTGTGAAGATGGCAACAAAGTCCTCCAAGGCGGCGAAGCTGTTCAACGCGGTGCAGCGGGCAGAGGTTTCCTGGAAGCGCATTAAGCCCATGCTGAAGACCCCGGAAACGCTGGCCCCGCTGGCGACCCCTGCGGCGCAGGATGTGACCGTGCAAAGCCTGTCCTTTGCCTATGAGGGCAGCGCCCCCGTGTTCTCCGGCATCTCCTTCTCAGCAAAGCCCGGAGACATTATCGGCGTGACCGGGCCGGTGGCCTGCGGCAAGTCCACCTTGGGACGCGCCTTCCTGTGCGAGCAGCCCTATGGCGGCTCCATCCGCGTGGGCAGACGGGAGCTGTCGGACTTTTCCCCGCGGGAGGTCGCAGCGACGGTGGGCTACCTTGGGCATGACCCGGAGCTGTGGAACGACACCGTAGCGGCAAACGTGCTGTGCAGCGATACCGGCGATGCCGCCCCTTACCTGACGCTGACCGCCCTGAACGATGAGGTGCGCGCCATGGAAAACGGCGACCAGACCGTCGTCGGCAGCAGCGGTGTGCGGCTGTCCGGCGGTCAGGCACAGCGGCTGGCGCTGGCCCGAACGCTGGCGCATCCCCGCCCGGTGCTGGTGCTGGACGATCCCTTCTCTGCACTGGATCGCCGCACAGAGGACGCGGTGTTCGCCAACCTGAAAAGCTATGCGAAGGATAAGGTCGTGCTGCTGATCTCGCACCGGCTGTATCATTTCCCGGAGCTTCAGCAGGTGGTCTATATGGACGAGGGCAAGGCGACCGTCGGCGCCCATGCGCAGCTGTGCGCGTCCGTGCCGGCCTATCGCGCCCTGTACGAAAGCCAGACGGGAGGTGTCCATCATGAAGCGGAATAAGCAAGGCGTATTTACCGCCGTTCGCATGGCGGCGGGAACGCATCGGCTGCTGACGGCAGGAACGCTGCTGTGCGCCGTTGCCTCCGTGCTGGCGTCGCTGCTGCCGCCGCTGCTGCTGGCGCGCATCATCGATGGCCTGACGGGCGGTCTGCCCCTGGCCTTCACGGCGGCGCTGCTGTACTTCGGCAGCCTGGCGCTGGAGGGTGTGCTGTCCTCGGCACAGGAGACGCTGCTGGAGATCTTTGGTCAGAAAATGACCCATGCGCTGCGTTCGGAAATGTCGCGCAAGCTGAGCCATCTGCCTGCCGCGACCCTTTCCGCCCAGAATCCAGGCGAGGTAGCCGCCCGGTTCTCCGGCGATGTGGATACCGTTGAGGCGCTGTTTACCTCCGGCGTCATCTCCGTGGCGGCGGATGCCTGCCGCATCCTCTCCATTTTCGCGGTCATCGCAGTGGAGAATACAGGTCTGGCGCTGCTGCTTCTGCTGGTGCTGCCGCTGCTGACGGTGTTCACCCGCCATGTGCAAAAGCGGATGCTTGCCGCGCAGCTGGCAAACCGCAAGGCCGTTGCAGCCATCTCCGGGCAAGTTCCCGAGGCGCTGCACAACATCCGCACCATTCACGCGCTGGGCCTGGAAGACTACATGGAAAAGCGCTATGACAAGCGCATTGGCGAAAGCTACGCCGCGGTGGAAAAGACCAACCTCTATGACGCGATCTACTCCCCCGTGGTGCTGGTGCTGAACGCGGCAGTGGTGGGCATTGTGATGCTGCTTTCCGCCTCGGGCAGCCCGCAGGTGCTGACGCTGTTCGGCATGTCCGTCGGCACAGCCGTTGCCGTCATCAACTACATTGCCCGCATTTTTACGCCCATTGAAAGCCTGGGCATGGAGATCCAGACCATTCAGTCCGCCATGGCGGGCGTGAAGCGCATTGACGCATTCCTTGCGCAGCCCGAACGGGAGCAACTGCCCGCCAATGCAGGCCCCATCCCGCGCGGAGACGTGGTACTGTCCCATGTGACCTTCGGCTATGGCGAGCGTCCTGTGCTGTCCGACCTGTCCTTCACAGTCAAGGCTGGCGAGCAGGTCATGCTGGTGGGCCGCACGGGCGCAGGCAAGAGTACCATCTTCAAGCTGCTGCTTGGGCTGTACAAGCCGGAGCAGGGTACAGTGTCTATCGGCGGTGTGAACGTGTCTCAAATCACTGATGCAGAACGCCGCGCGTGCATCGGCTGTGTGGAGCAGCATTTTGCGCGCGTTCCCGGCACGGTGTTGGATCAGATCACCCTGGGCGACCCGCGCATTACGCGGGACATGGCACAGCAGGCAGCGGTGCTTGCGGGCCTGGACGCTTCCATCCGCTCCTTCCCCGAGGGCTATGACACCCCCTGCACCGACGGCATGTTCTCCCAGGGCGAATGGCAGCTGCTGTCCATTGCCCGCGCCGCCGCGGCCGATCCGGCGATCCTGCTGCTGGATGAGATCACCGCGAACCTTGACGCAGACACGGAAGCGCATGTGCTGGAAGCATTGCGCCGCGCCTCGGCAGGACGCACGGTGCTGTCCATCTCCCACCGCATTTATGAAAGCCTTGGCGGACGAAAGATCGAGATCAAGGCGCTGGATGCGTAAGGTCCAGTAGATCATGGAAATGTTGTACGCCCGAGGATGAAAAATCCTCGGGCGTACAGTTTTATCTAAACATATATATAGTAATAAAAAACAGCTATCACGATTCAACCTATATAAATGCAGATCATGATAGCTGTTTCACTTATATAATTTAAGAAGAACTCACCAGCATTTCATTGGCACAAAACCATACTGCATCTCATCATCTTTCTTAGACAAGAAGGTACTAGCATGCTATGATCTTTTCTTTCAAAGAAAAGATCGTTACAGCCACTGAAAGTGCTTGTTCGTTTTTCCGCCCCCAGCTTACTCCTGCGGCTTATCCGCCAGCCTGTTCATTACATCGTCCCAGGACAGATTCTGAGAAGCCATGTAGGAGGTCAGCTTATCATAGCCGGGTTCCGTGGGAACGGTCTTGCGGGCGCGGGGCTGCTTGGCGGGCTTTTCCTTGGAGGCCACCAGGCGGTCACGGCGGCGCTGCACCTTTTCCAGCTGCACCTTGCTCTTTTCCAGGGTGCTTTCACGCTCTGCCAGCAGGGCGGCGGTCTTCTGCACCAGCGCTTCACGGCTGGCATTCAAGTTTTCCAGCTGCGCAATCTTCGCATCTGCCATCGCAATGCGCTCATCCACAGAAGGATAAGCCTTGCGGGTCTTCACTTCAACCTCTTCCTGCTTTACCTCAACCTTTTTTGCCACAGTCTTCTTTGCTTCGGTCTTGGGGGCAGCCTTTTTCGTTCTTGCCATGATACATCTCTCCTTATAGAAAATATGAAAAATGAAAAAGCATTCGAAACCATTTGCATTATAGCGTATTATATGCGTAATTGCAAGTACTTTGTATGCAAAAATGCGTGGTTTTACTGCAATTTGTGTAGAAAAGTTTATTCTTTTCTATCTTACTGCATGTAATGTGTGTTTATCAGATGCCGAATCGCCTGCGTCTCCTGCGTTATGCGGCCCGTTTCCCATCGTTCTTAGCGTTTTCGCAGGCGAAGCGTAAATTTACCATGCATGCCTTTCCGCAGAATATTTTCCGCACATACGTTTCCATTTCTCATGCAAACAACTGTATATCCTGCCTTTTCTGTATTTTGCTTTCAGCATGAAAAAGAGCAGCTCCTGCTACCTCACAGAAGCTGCTCCAAGCCTTCTTTCTCAATGTTCCCCGGCCTGCAAGCCATTTTTCAGGCAGGCCGCCCACATGGCAATATGCTCCGTCTCCCACAGTTCGCCGTCCGCAATCGTCCGCTGCATGTTGAACAGCTCCGCAAAGTTCTGCTGCTCTTTAGCCTCCTTCAAGGCTTCTGCCGTCACACGCGCCTTTGCAGCGGCTACCTGCTGCAAATAGGTCAGGCAGCTTCGCAGCAGGGTGTGGGCGTCCTGATCCCATTCCCGGGCCAGCAGCGCGTTAAAGCGCTTGAGCGTTTGCGGCATTTCTTCCGTGGGCGTACCTGCAAAATACTGATGGAAAAGCCACAGCCAGGTTTCCGCCATCAGCCCCCACTCCTCATGATATGCACCGCCGGTAAAGACCACGCCGCCCTTTTCCATGGCAAACTCCTCCCCGGCATGCAAGGCAAACATCGGCATGCGGTCGCAGCGCAGGTGGAATTGCAGCCAGTCCTCGCTCTGAAAATCGTCCCAGCTGTCAAAGGCAAAGGTCGCCGTCCACAAGCCGCAGGCCTGCCGCTGCACCTCCATGCGGCAGCTGTCAGGAACAAACTGCGCAAAGGGGCGCGGCGCGATCATCCTATCCAGGAAGCCGCAGCTCTCCCCGTTTTCCCAATGGGAGCGCCGGGTCACCAGCGCCAGCAGCGCCTCCAGCGTAGGTACAGGGCCGTCCTCCTCCTCGGGAAGCCAGTCGCCGTTTTCCAGCATGACGTGGGCCATGCGAAGCATATCCTGTTCACTGCCCACGGCGGTCACGCGCGCACGATGCAGTCTAGCCATTTGTTTTTCCTCACTTCTGCGGCAGATTCAGCATCTTGTCCACCACTTCAATGGCGGTGGTAAGCCGCTGGTTATAGTCGCCGCGAATGACAAGCATCTTATCCTTGAAACCAAACTCCGTGTACATGTCCATCAGGTGATGATTCAGGTTCTCCCGGCGCTCCTGACTGCCGTTCAGGCGCATGCCATCGTCCACCCAGGCCACGTCGGGCATCAGGTACATCAGCACATCGTAGCGATCCGGGTTGATGTACGCCTCCACCAGCTTATTGCGGTGACCCATGTACAGCTCGCTGTAATAGTCCGTAACCACCGCATCCGTGTCGAAAAAGCAGACCTTATTAGCGGTACGCAGGGCCTGATAATCCTGCTCCGCCTGCAAGTGCGCCATGCGTCCGAAGTCCTCGTCGGTGAAGATGCTTTCATCGCCGCCCAGATAATCCCGGGCGTAATAGCGCCCCACCTCCTCCGACCAGGAGGTATTGAACAGCTTTGCCAGGCACTTGGTCAGCGTGGTTTTGCCGCAGCTTTCCGTGCCTGCGATCAGCACCTTCTTGGCAAAGAAGGGGCGGGCCGGGCCGAGGATATAATGCCAGTTGCCCAGAATGTTATGGCGGATCTCCGTGGCGGAGATGGGATACCGGCTGCGCGCCGGGTCGAACAGCACCATTTCGCTTTCCGGGAAATAGGCATGCAGCGTGGGTTCATAATCCCGATCGCCCACAAAGAAAGCGTCGATACCCTCCGGCACCACCTCGCGCATCCGCTGCGACCAGGCCACCCAGCCGTCGGGATACTCCGGGATGTCCGTTTCATCCAGCACACGGACTACAATGTGATCCATGTCCTGCACCTGCTGGCACAGCCACTGCTTGCGCAGCTGATAGGTGATGACAGGCATGCCCGCTTCCTTGCAGATGGCTTCCGTCTGCCGCGCGTTATCCGAGATCACGACCACCAGCTTTTCACAGCGGGTGGATGCTTCGATGATCTGGTACAAATGTCCGCGGTGCGGCGGGCAGAACCGCCCAAAATAAACGCCAGTCTTAAACATAAAGGCCTCCTTCTTTAGGGGGTGATGCGAGGGAGGCAGCTTCTGTGCCAGAAGCTCTGCCCTCGCGCTCCCTCCCGAAGATCATAAGGTGAGGTTGGGTGGGAACGGGATAGAAACAGCGGTAGGGACATTGTGCATTGGGAAGCATGCAGCACAATGCTGCACCAGCAAAGAGAATATCCTCAGTCAGCCTGAAGGCTGACAGCTCCCTCTGCGGAGGGAGCCTTTGGGATGCATGCGCCGCATCGGTTCAGCTCCCCAGCATCCAGTGCAGGACTTTCTCTTGCCTCCTTCCACAGAAGGAGGAGGACCGCTCGCCAGCGGCAAGTGGTGGAAGATAAGCCCACCCGTTGCGGCAACTAGCTATTCCAGCAAAGAGCTTTCGCGTCTGCGGACGCGACCAGGGCTTTCCGCTCGCCCTGGACCTTCGGCGCATGAAGGTTCGGGGAATCGCCGCCGCTAGAAGCGTGGTGGAAGATAAGCCCACCCGTTGCGGCAACTAGCTATTCCAGCAAAGAGCTTTCGCGTCTGCGGACGCGACCAGGGCTTTCCGCTCGCCCTGGACCTTCGGCGCATGAAGGTTCGGGGAATCGCCGCCGCTAGAAGCGTGGTGGAAGATAAGCCCACCCGTTGCGGCAACTAGCTATTCCAGCAAAGAGCTTTCGCGTCTGCGGACGCGACCAGGGCTTTCCGCTCGCCCTGGACCTTCGGCGCATGAAGGTTCGGGGAATCGCCGCCGCTAGAAGCGTGGTGGAAGATAAGCCCACCCGTTGCGGCAACTAGCTATTCCAGCAAAGAGCTTTCGCGTCTGCGGACGCGACCAGGGCTTTCCGCTCGCCCTGGACCTTCGGGGCATGAAAGTTCGGGGGACCGCCCGCCGCCAGGAGCGTGGTGGAAGATACGCTCCCCCGCTTCACTTCTTCGAATGATCCACAATACTCCCCTGCCGATGCAAATCAAACAGCAGCATAATGAACGATTTCAAATAGGGAATGAACCGTCCATCATCGATCATCGCGAAAATTTCCTCCTGCGTGGCCCAGGCGGCGCTTTGCACCTCCTCGGGCTGCAACCGCAGCTGCGACAGCTCCACGGGCATCTCCAGCAGATAAATGTCGTCAAAGCCGCTGCCGCCGCAATTGGTCAGCACGGGGCGCTTGCCCGTCAAATCGATGGTCAGGCCCAGCTCCTCACGGGTCTCCCGCATGGCGGCGGTGGGGCTATCCTCCCCAGCCTGGGCCGAACCGCCCACGCTCACATCCCAGCGATTGGGCCAGCCCTCCTTGAAGGGCTGACGCTGCTGGATCAGCATGCGCCCATCCGGGTGGAAAATGACGATATGCACCACCGGGTGATACAGGCCCTCGGGGCATTTCTCCCCACGTACCATGGTGCGGCCCACCGGACGGCGCTGATAATCATACAAGTCGAAAAGCTCCATGACTCAGGTTGCCTCCTTCTGGGTGAAGCCGTAAATGCCGATAGCTGCGGCAATCGACAGGTTCAGCGAATCCACCCGGTCATTGGAGGGAATGCGCACCGGCTGCCCCAGCTTCGCAAAGGAGGCCGGCAGGCCGCTGCCCTCGTTGCCGAAGACCAGCGCATAGGGCTTCGCGATGTCCCCCGCCAGCACATCCGGCAGTGAGGAGGAGCCGTCCAGCATAAAGGGATACAGCCCATACTGCGGATACGCCGCTCGGTAATCCTCAAAGGTGTCGTACACATGCACGCGCAGCGAGAACAGGCTGCCCATGCTGGCCCGCACCACCCGAGGGTCGAACACATCCACGCAGGGGCGAATCAGCGCCACGTCCTCGATGCCAAAGCCCAGCGCCGTGCGCAGGATCGTTCCCACATTGCCGCAATCCGAAGGGTTGTGCAGCATCACATGGGGCTTCGCCGCATCCAGCGTGTCGGCAAACTTGCCAAACACCACCGCAGCGAAGCAGTTTTCCTTGCCGGATATGCGGCTCAGCGCCTTGTCAGCAAGCTCCACGCGGACGTGCAGCTCCTCCGCCAGACGGGTGAGCTTCTCCGCACCCTCGGTTCCCTCCGCCTTGCTGTGCAACAGCAGACGGCGGGCGCAGTCCGGGCGATGGAGCAGACACTCCATGGCAGGGAACACCCCAGGGGCATAAGCGTAGTCCAGCTCGGACTTATAGGGTGAAAGGGAGGGCATAGGAAAGGGTTCCTCCTTCATTTATCCATCGTTCAGGGCCGCGGTCCGCAGGTTCTTCGGGAAAAGCCCCAGGGGAGGCGCTTCCAGCACAGAAGCGGCCTCCCCCGGCATGCTTACTCGTCCTCCTGCTTCCCAAACAGCGCCTTGGTAAAGGCCTTTGCATCGAAGGGCTGAAGATCGTCGATCCCCTCGCCCACGCCGATGTACCACACAGGCACGTTCAGCTCCTGACGGATGGACAGGGCAATGCCGCCCTTCGCCGTGCCGTCCAGCTTGGTCAGGATGATGCCGTTGATCTCCGCAAACTCCTTAAAGGTGCGGGCCTGCGCCAGACCGTTCTGGCCCGTGGTCGCATCCAGCACCAGAATGCAGCGCACATCCGCCTCGGGGAATTCCCGGTCAATGACCTTGCGCATCTTCGCCAGCTCATCCATCAGGTTCTTCTTGTTGTGCAGACGGCCCGCCGTGTCTACGATCAGCAGATCGGCCTCCTGCGCCTTAGCGGCGCGCACTGCGTCAAACACCACCGCAGCAGGGTCTGCGCCCTCCTCATGCTTGACGATCGGCACATGGGCGCGTTCCGCCCAAATGGTCAGCTGCTCCGCAGCCGCTGCACGGAAGGTATCGCCCGCGCACAGCATCACCTTGCGTCCAATGGACTGGAAGCGCAGCGCCAGCTTGCCGATGGTGGTGGTCTTGCCCACGCCGTTCACGCCCACCATCAGCATGACCATGGGCCACTTCAGCGGCGGACGAGGAATATCCATCTGCGCGGTGATGATGTCCATCAGCGCCTCCCGCGCCTGGGAAGCGTACCTCATGTTCTTTTCCTTCACCTGTGCGCGCAGCTCATCCATGATGACGGTGGTCGCCTTCACGCCGCAGTCCGCCAGCAGCAGCGCGTCCTCCAGCTCCTCATAAAAATCCTCGTCGATCTTGCGATCGTCACGGACGATCTCATCCACCTTTTCCGTCAGGTTTCCGCGCGTCTTGCTAAGGCCCGAAAACAGCCGGGCAAAAAGTCCTTTTTTCTCTCCCATTGCTTGTCGAAACATCCTTTCCTGCGGCGGCTCCGCAGCAGCATTAGTGTACCATATTTTCTCAGGGAATTGCAAGGGTGCGGCAGTCAGTTCAGTATAAGGATGCAAGTGCGTCAAAGTACAAGTTACGCCTCCCCACCTGCGGACGGATAAGGTTGCGTGCAGCACACCACCAAGCCTCCCCTGAAAGGGTGAGGTGGCCCGAAGGGCCGGAGGGGTCCGTCTCCACTGCTGACAGGTCTCCATGGCATCAGGTCGTTCACGCTGATCTTACTTTCATCTGTGGCCTTCATTTCCCGTGCAAGCTCCTGCACTGCCTTGTGATCCATGGACACATGCTGCCAGTTCATTTCGTCCACCAGTTCCCGGTTTTCTTCCATGATGCGCTCCCCTGCCGTCATGTCCTAATCAATGTCCCGCAAGGAAAATTTCTCGGAAGAATTGTTATCTTCGTACACATAGGCTATACTACGGATGAACCCCGATAGGCTTTCCTCCGAAAGAGCGTTTATGTCTCTTAGGACATAAGAGCGCATGGCTCCCGCGTTGGTGCCAAATTTGGACGCCACGCCATGAACCAGTCGGCGGTTCTTTTTTTTTCTGGATTGACCCACAGTGCGGTTTCGGGTGTAATGCGTCCCACAGCCGTCATGTCCTGGTCGATGTCTCGCAGGGAAAATTTCTCGGAAGAATTGTTGTTAACAAATTCCGTATTGTTATTTTCAAGGGCTGCGAGTATCCTAGCGTATAGAAGGTTCAGCCATCCCCTCGCAGGTAACGCCCGCGTCTTTGTAAGAGGGTTGGCTAGCCCTCTTTCCTTGTAGCGTCAAATCATTTTTTCTTTATCAACTGCTTAATTGATTGCTTACTTTGGGATATACTATGAGCGGACGCTCCATCTTGGCCCCTTCTCGCGGCACCCGCTTCGGTGGGTATCTGTTCGCGTAAGACCGGATGGGCGTTCTTTTTTGATTTTATGAAGAGCAGCATCACAGGTTCACCCTCACCCCCGCCATATAAGCACCGTTTCCCAACGCTTTTTCTCCATTGTCAAATCTGGCAGAAAATTTTCCAAAACCCATTGACATCCTGCCTGCGCCGTAGTATCATACAGCTATGGAACCGTTACCGACAACGTTACCGATAACGTTTCCTCCCAGCATAGCAGTGGAGGCGGAAGCATGAAAATCTATACCATCCGCGATATTGCACAGCTGGCGGGCGTTAGCGTGACAACGGTGTCGCGGGTGCTGAATCATCGCCCCGACGTAAATGCCGCCACCCGTGAAAAGGTGGAGCGCGTCATGGCGGATTGCAACTTCGTGGGCAATGCCAATGCCCGCAGCCTGAAGCAATTGGACGGCGAGGTTGCCGCGCTGATCCTGCGCGGGCGCTCGAATCCCTTCCTCAGTGCGCTAGCGGAGACCATGCTGCAATTTGCCACAGGCGCATCCGTCAGCTTCCTGATGGAATCCATCGACGAAAAGGATGATGAATTTCAGACGGCGCTGCGGCTGATGCACGAAAAGCGTGCCAAGGGCTTCATCTTTATGGGCAGCCGACTGGACGAGCGTGCCGACGTGCTGCGCGGGCTGGACGTGCCGATGGTGTTTGCCACGGTGAACGCAGCGAACGCGAGCCTCACGCGGGCCTCGTCGGTGTGTATCGATGATCGGCGCATGGGCCGCGCGGCAATGGAGACGCTGATCTTTGCGGGGCATGAGCGCATTGCGGTGTTCGGCGGCAGCCGAACCCAGGGCGACGGCCTGGCGGATCGTTATCTGGGCGCACGGGACGCATGCCTGGCTGCAAATATCCCGTGGGATGAAAGCCGTTACATTGAAACACGGTTCTCCCTGCAGGATGCTTACAACGCGGCGCGAAACTTTTTCGCCACGCGGGGGGACACCACGGCAGCGTTCGCCATGAGCGACCTGGTCGCCATGGGCGTGATCCGCGCCCTGCGGGATATGGGCAAGCGGGTACCGGAAGACGTAAGCGTCGTCGGCTTCGACGGTGTGGAGATGGGCAAATATTTTGTTCCGCGGCTTTCCACCATCGAGCAGCCCCAGGAGGAGATCGCGCGGCAAAGCGTCGACGTGCTGCTGGACATGATGGAGCATAACGGTCCAGTCCGTCATTTGACGGTGGAAGCGACCCCGGTACGCCGGGAATCGGTGGCTCCGCCCCGGCGGCGCTGACCGCTCCGCAACATAATTTGCACTCAGCGCGGAAAAAATACTTCCGCGTGAGAATAAAAGGAGGAACTTTCCATGAAGAAGATCCTTTCTCTGGTGCTGGCGCTGTGCATGGTGCTGTCTCTGTGCTCCTGCGCGCTGGCGGAAGACGTCACCCTGACCGTTTGGGTCGGCGACAATCAGGACATCGAGTGGATCAACGGCGTGATTGAAAACTTCAAGGCCGCGCATCCCGAAAACAACTACACCATCAACGTGGGCGTGCAGACCGAGGGCGACTGCTCCAAGGTTGTGCTGAACGACCCCACTGCGGCGGCTGATGTGTTCACCTTCGCGGACGACCAGTTCAACAGCCTGATGAACGGCGGCGCGCTGCAGCAGGTGATGGACGGCGCGGACGACATCATCGCAGCCAACGGCGGCGCGGATGCTCCCGTTGTGCAGGCTGCCAGCCACGATGGCGCGCTGTATGCCTATCCTGCGACCGCTTCCAACGGCTACTTCATGTTCTACAACAAGGAGTACTTCACCGAGGAAGACGTGCAGACCCTGGACGCCATGATGGCGAAGGCCGCTGCCGTCGGCAAGTACGTTGGCTTCCCCATGAGCGACGGCTGGTACTTCTACAGCTGGTTCAAGGGCGCGGGTCTGGATATGCACGTCAATGAAGACGGCGTGACCAACTCCTGCAACTGGAACGCGACCGACACCCCCATCACCGGTGTGCAGGTTGTGGAAGCCCTGCTGGCTGTGGCTGCCAACCCCGGCTTCAAGGAAGCTAATTCCGATCCCTTTGTGGCTGGCGTAAAGGACGGCTCCATCATCGCCGGTGTATCCGGCACCTGGAACGCTAAGGTGGCTGCTGACGCCTGGGGCGATGACTATGCCGCCACCAAGTTGCCCACCTACACTGTGGCTGGTCAGCAAGTGCAGATGTCTTCCTTCGCCGGCTTCAAGCTGGTAGGCGTGAATCCCTACTCCGAGAATGTGGGTGCCGCCATGGACTTCGCCGCTTACATGACCAACGAGGAGAGCCAGATGAGCCGCTTCGAGCTGCGCTCCGAGGGTCCCTCCAATGTGAAGGCCGCTTCCTCTGAGGAAGTGCAGAAGAACCCCGCCATCGCCGCGCTGGCTGCTCAGGCTGCCTACGCTGACGTGCAGCGTGTGGGCAACAAGTATTGGGACTCCGCAGCTGCCCTGGGCAAGATCATCGTCAACGGCAATCCCGATGGTACCGACCTGCAGACCCTGCTGGACAACTGCGTGGCTGGCATCACCGCCGCTGCGGATCAATAATTCCAGCTTCATCCCTTTAGCGACTTAAGCCGCCCCGCCCGCCGGGTTTCCCGCGGCGGGGCGGTTTTTCGCCGCATAGCTATGATGTTTCCAATCCATACGTAAGGAGCGCGGGCGCAATGGAAAAGAATGCAAGCAGGCAGGCCGCCCCGGCGAAAAAGCCCGGGATCGTCCGTTTCTTTGCTGCCATCGGAGTCTACTTGTCGGGGCTGGTCAGGGACTTTGTGGAGGGCGACGTTTGGGTCAAGCTGTCAGCGCTCCTGTGGGGCAGCAGCTGTGTGGCCCGTAAGCAATACCTGAAGGGTATTCTGCTGACGGTTCTCGAAGCGCTGTTCTGCTACTTCATCCCGGTCGTTTTCTGGCCCTACATGAGCAAGCTGGACACCCTGGGTACGGTGCAGCAGCAAAAGGTTTACAACCCGGAAACCCGAAAGAACGAATTTAACGACTACGACAACTCCTTCCTCATTCTGCTGTTTGGCGTGATCGGCTGCGTGCTGCTGCTGATCGCTGTTGTCATGTGGGTGCGCAACATTCGCGCGGCCCGCGAGGTGGAGGTTCGCGCCAAGTCCGGCAAGCATGTTAATTCCTTCATGGATGACCTGCGGGACTGCGTGGGCAAAAAGTTCCACCGCACGCTGCTGACCCTGCCTGTGCTGGGCGTGACGTGCTTCACCCTCATTCCCCTGATCGTGATGATTCTCATCGCGTTCACCAATTACGACCGAAATCATCTGGTCCCAGCCAAGCTTTTCACCTGGGTGGGCCTGAATAACTTCAACACGCTGCTTAACATGACCGCGGACAGCACCTTTGCCTACGCCTTCGGCAATGTACTGGCCTGGACGCTGATCTGGGCTGTGGTGGCAACGTTCACCTGCTACTTCGGCGGCATTCTGCTGGCCATGTTTATCAATAACAAAAACACCAAGGGCAAGAAGTTCTGGCGCACCTGCTTCATGGTCGCCATTGCGGTGCCGCAGTTCGTCAGCCTGCTGCTGGTGCGCAACTTCTTTGCGGACGCGGGCATTGTAAACACCATCTGTAAGAACATCGGCCTGACCAACTGGCTCTACAGTGTTGGCGCGATCCCCACGGCAAACTTCATTCCCTTCCTGACGCACCCGGCATGGGCGCGGCCCATGATCATTCTCATCAACATCTGGGTCGGCGTACCGTATCAGATGCTGATCGCCACGGGCATTCTGATGAACATCCCCGGCGAGCTGCTGGAAAGCGCGAAGATCGACGGTGCAAATGCCTGGCAGTCCTTCAAGTCCATCACCATGCCCTACATCCTGTTTGTCACCGGGCCGAGCCTGGTGAACTCCATCGTCAGCAACATCAACAACTTCAACGTCATCTATCTGCTGAGCAAGGATGTGTACACCACCTCCGACCAGCTGATGGCAAACGCCAACGCCAACGAGGTGGACCTGCTGGTCACCTGGCTGTACCGTCTGACGCAGGATCAGAGCAACTACAAGATGGCCTCCGTCATTGGTATTCTGGTGTTTGTGGTCTGCGCCATTCTGACGCTGGTTGCCTTCAACCGCATGACTAAGGGCGATAAGGAGGAGAATTTCCAATGAAAACCGCGAAAGTTCTTCGTCAGATCGGCCGTCATCTGGTGCTGACGCTGCTGGCTGTGTTCTGGCTGATCCCGATTTTGTGGCTGGTGGTCACCTCCTTTGGTGTGGACAAGGGGCCGAACCTGTCCACCTTCTTTCCCAAGGCGTACACGCTGGACAACTACAAGGCGATCCTGTTCCCGGGCAGCGACACGGTGAATCAGTTTCCCCAGTGGTTTGCCAACACGTTCTTCATTGCCATCTGCACCTGCGTCATTTCCAGCATGTTTGTGCTGATGGTAGCCTATGCCATGAGCTGCATGCGCTTCAAGGCGCGCAAGCCGCTGATGAACGTCGCCATCATCATGAACCTGTTCCCCGGCTTCCTGTCCATGATCGCGGTGTACTTCATTCTGAAGAACCTGAACCTGACCAACTCCATGTGGGGTCTGGTAATCGTCTACTCCGCCGGTTCAGGCCTGGGCTATCTGATCGCCAAGGGCTTCTTTGACACCATTTCGAAGTCCCTGCGTGAGGCCGCCTATCTGGAGGGCGCGAACGAGTTCACCGTTTTCTGGAAGATCATCATTCCCCTGTCGAAGCCCATCATTGTGTACACGGTCATCAATTCCTTCCTGGCCCCCTGGATGGACTTCATCTTTGCCTCCATCATGCTTAACAGCGGCATCAGCGCGCAAAAGACCGTTGCGCTGGGTCTGTTCGCCATGGTGGATAAGGTAAACCGCAACAACTACTTCGCGCAGTTCTGCGCCGGCGGCGTGATCGTCTCCATCCCGATCTCGATCCTGTTCGTCATCATGCAGAAGTTCTACGTCGAAGGCATCACCGGCGGCTCCGTGAAGGGCTAAGGTGGACGGGTGTGATGCGAGGGAGGCTGCTTCTGTGTTAGGGTAACACCGCACCATGGCGCGGCAACGCTGACGGGTGCCTTTGCACCATCTGCTTTGTGCAAAAATCTCGATTTACATCCAGTAAACCTTCGATTTTTGCACTTCGCAACTGGCACAAAATCCCCTCGTCATGGTTCAGCGTTACCCTAAAAGCCCCTCCCTCGCGCTCCCTCCCGAAGACCGAAGGTTTCCAAAGGGCGATCGGAAAGCCCTTTGGTCGCCTCCGCAGAGGCGAAACCCCTGCTGGAATAAAAGCAAGTAAAAAGGAGAATCTACTATGCGCCCAAAGATCCCTCACCTGATAGCAATCATGTGTGCCATAGCCCTCCCTTTTACCACCTGTGCCGCAGCAGAAAGCACCCCTTCCCCTGCCAGCGGCGTGACCTACGAGATCTTCGTTGCCTCCTTCAACGACCATAACGGCGATGGCTGCGGCGACCTCCTGGGCATCGTGGACAAGCTGGACTACCTCACCTCCCTGGGTGTGGATACCCTGTGGCTCATGCCCATTCACCCCTCCCCCAGCTACCACAAATACGACGTAACCGATTACGATACCATCGACCCCGCCTATGGCACACTGGAGGACTTTGAAGCCCTCATTGCTGCCTGTCAGGAGCGCGGCATTGCCGTGATGCTCGACCTGGTGGTCAATCACACCAGCAATCAGCACCCCTGGTTCCAGGCCGCCTGCAAGGCCCTTGCCGCAGGCACGGACAGCCCCTATACCAGCTGGTACAATTTCACCCAGACCCCCGGCGACGGCTACCATGCCGTTCCCGGCGCAGACGGCTGGTACTATGAAGGCCGCTTCGGCGACCACATGCCCGACCTGAATCTGGACAATGCCGAGGTTCGTACGGAAATCGCGCGTATCATGACGCTGTGGCAAAGCCGCGGCGTAAAGGGCTTCCGCCTGGATGCCGTAACCAGCTACTACACCGGGGCCAACACCTCCAACACAGAGTTCCTGCGCTTTCTGACGGAAACCGCCAAGGCCAACGACCCGGATTGCTATCTGGTGGGCGAGGTGTGGGCGGACGAAGCGACCATCCTCAGTCTGTATGCCAGCGGTATCGACAGCCTGTTTAACTTCCCCGCTGCGGACAGCACAGGCACCCTGCTGAAGGCTGCGTTAAAGGGCAGCGGTGCAACGGTCGCCGCCCGCCTTGCGGACTGGCAGGCGCGTGTTCACGCGGTGAACCCAAGCGCACAGGATGCGCCCTTCCTGACCAACCATGACATGGGCCGCGCGGCTGGCCCCCTGCGGCTGGGACTTGCGCAGGAAAAAGCTGCCGCCATGCTGTATCTGCTGCTGCCGGGCCGTCCCACGGTTTACTACGGCGAGGAGCTGGGCATGACCGGCTCTGGGCGAGACGAGAATAAGCGTCTGCCCATGCTGTGGAGTGCCGAGGACACGGCAGCGCTGTGCAATGCTCCTGCCGACGCTGACCAGAAGCAGCGGCTCAAGGCAGGTGTGGACGTGCAGGATGCCGATCCGGACAGTCTGCTGAACTGCTACCGCGCGGTGATCGCGCTGCGGAAGCAGGCCCCTGTGCTGACCCATGGCATCATGACCGCCGTGGATACCGGGAACGATGCAGTATGCTGCTATCGCGTAACAGACGGCACGGAAACGGTGCTGGTGGCGGTGAATGCTTCGGAATCGGAAACGATTACTGTGACATTGCCGGAGCTGGCGCAGGCAGACATGCTGGGCAGCTATGGACAGGTGGAAATCCTTTCAGAAAACACATTGACAATGCCGCCTGTTTCCTGTATGATTTTGCGCGTAAGATGATGCGGGTGCATAACCCGCATTTTCTTAAGGATATATTGGAAACGTTTCCAATGCGATGTTGTGACGGGAAAGTTCAGCAGCGTACAGGAGACTGCGGCAGGGGAGTTTATCCTCCACCAGCCGCCTGGGCGGCTGGTTCCCCTCCTTCTGCGGAAGGAGGCGAGCGCTGGCGCGGGGCGCGGCTTGCGGCAAGACCTCATCCGTCGCTGCGGCGACACCTTCCCCAGAGGGGAAGGCTTGCAGGCTTCCTGCTTCGTGCATTCTCCGTTACAGATTTTGGAACGTTTATAAGGGACGACCCCTTAGCACTACCCCCAGCTGATCTTCGGGAGGGAGCGCGAGGGAGGTGCTTTTAGGGTAACGGCGTACCATGACGCGGTACGATGACGAGGGGATTTTGTGCCAGCTGCAAAGTGCAAAAATCGAGGGTTTACTGGATGTAAATCGAGATTTTTGCACAAAGCAGATAGTGCAAAAGCACCCGGCAGTGTTGCTACGACATGGTGCAGCGTTACCCTAACACAGAAGCAGCCTTCCACGCTCACCCCTTCCCTCATTGAAAGGTTGTATAGCATGCGGCGAAGTGGAACTTTGATGCACATCAGCTCCCTGCCGGGAGCAGGCGGCATCGGCAGCATGGGCAAGGAAGCCTATGCGTTCGCGGATTTTTTGAAGGCCAGCGGCATGAGCGTTTGGCAGGTGCTGCCGCTGGGGCCTACGGGGTACGGGGAAAGCCCGTATCAGTCCTCCAGCGTGTTTGCGGGCAATCCTATGCTCATCTCCTGCCCGCGCCTGCGGGAGGAAGGGCTGCTGGACTACGATGATGCGGAGGAATACGTTCCTGCGCGTGAGGATCGCGTGGACTACGACGCGGTGCGCTCACATAAGGAAGCGCTGCTGCGAAAATGCTTCCAGCAGTCCGAGTGCAAGCTCCAAAACGAATTGAAGGCCTTTGCACAGGAAAATGCCTGGGTAGAGGACTTTGCGCTGTTCACCGCCCTGAAGGGATGCTTTGGCGGGGTCATGTGGACACAGTGGCCCGATGCGGGGGCGCGCATGCGTCAGCCTGACGCACTGGCAAAGTATCGCAGGGAGCTGGATGAAGAAGTCCGCTACCACCTGTTCTGCCAATACCTGTTCTTCCGCCAGTGGATGGCGCTGAAGAAGTATTGTAACGCCCAGGGTATCGACCTGTTCGGCGATATGCCCATCTACGTTGCGGAGGACAGCGCCGATACCTGGACGCACCCCGAGGTATTCCAGCTGGATAAGAACCGCGTGCCCACCCGGGTGGCGGGCGTTCCGCCGGACTATTTCTCCGCGGACGGTCAGCTTTGGGGAAACCCGCTGTACCGCTGGACATGGCTGCGGTTCCACGGCTACGGCTGGTGGGTGGAGCGCATGCGCGCCATGGGCCGCATGTATGACATGATCCGCATCGACCACTTCATCGGCTTCGCCAATTACTACTCCATCCCCCACGGCGCACCCAACGCCCGCAGCGGCAAGTGGATCATCGGCCCCGGCAAAAGCCTGTTCCGCACCTTCCGCAAAAAGCTGCCGGGATTGAACATTGTGGCGGAGGATCTGGGCTGCGTCAACGACCGGGTGCGGCGGCTGCTGCGCTTTGTGGGGTATCCGGGCATGCGGGTGCTGTCCTTCGGCTTCGGCGGGGACGATGATAATCCCCACCTGCCCCAGCACTATGTGACCAACAGCGTGGTCTATACCGGCACCCACGATAACGATACCGTGGGCGGCTGGATCGCCACTGCCGATGAAAAGTCCCTTCAGCAGGCGAAAAAGCTGCTGGGCTTTGAAAAGAACGAGGACGGCCCCTGGGCCTTTAATCGCGCCGTGATGATGAGCCGCGCCGATACGGCCATGCTGCCCATGCAGGACGTGCTGTCCCTGGGCGGCGAGGCACGGATGAACCGGCCCGGCACCATCGGCGGCAACTGGATGTGGCGCATGCTGCCCGGTGCGGCAACGCCCGCCCTGGCTGCACGCCTGAAAGCCCTGAACGAAGAAAGCGACAGGAGGATGAAACAATGAACGCCAAGGAATTGATCCGCGACACCGAACGGCTCCTGCTGACCCAGGAGCATTGCACCCTGGCGGAGGCCACCGCGCCTCAGCTGCACAATGCCCTTTCCATGGCTGCCATGGAGGCCCTGACCCCCACCTGGGTCAAGTGCGAGCAGAAGCGGGCGGGCAAGCGTCAGGCTTACTACCTGTCCGCCGAATATCTGATGGGCCGCATGGTGTATAACAACCTGTACTGCCTGGGCCTGCTGGAGGATGCGAAAAAGCTGCTGGCGGAAAAAGGCGTGGACATCGTGGAGCTGGAGGACGTGGAGGACGACGCCTTCGGCAACGGCGGTCTGGGCCGGCTGGCTGCCTGCTTCCTGGACAGCGCCGTGACCATCAACGTGCCGCTGACGGGCTACGGTCTGCGCTACCGCTACGGCCTGTTCAAGCAGAGCTTTGTGAACGGTCGTCAGCATGAGGAGCCGGACGACTGGGCCAAGTACGGCGACCCGTGGAGCATCCGCAAGGAAAACGAAGCCGTGGTGGTAGAGATGAAGACCGGCAATGTCCGCGCCGTTCCCTACGACATGCCCATCATCGGCTACGGTGCGAAGAACATCGGCACCCTGCGCCTGTGGCAGTGCGAAAGCCTGCATGAGATCGACTTCCCGCTGTTCAATCAGCAGGAGTACGCCAAGGCCGCGTCCGACAAGAACAAGGCCGAGGACATCACCAAGTTCCTTTACCCCAACGACACCCGCCGGGAGGGCAAGCAGCTGCGCATCAAGCAGCAGTATGTGCTTTGCTCCGCGTCCCTGCAGGATATGATTCGCACCTACAAGGCGGCGCACGGCAATGATTTCAGCCAGTTTGCCGCGTTGCATGCGGTGCAGCTCAACGATACCCATCCCACCATGTCCATCCCCGAGCTGATCCGCCTGCTGCTGAAGGAAGGCCTGAGCTTTGAGGATGCGTTCCTGATCGGTCAGGAGGTATTCGCCTACACCAACCACACGGTGATGCAGGAGGCGCTGGAAAAGTGGGATCTGTCGCTGCTGGCCAGCGTCTGCCCCGAGCTGGTGAAGATCATCCGCAAGATCGACGCGCGGTTCAAGAAGGACATGAAGGCCGCCAAAGCCGAGGTTCGCCGGGATCGCTGCGTCATTTGGGAAAATCAGGTGCATATGGCGCAGATGGCGGTGTACGGCACCCATGCCACCAACGGCGTGGCGGAGATCCATAGCCAGATCTTGAAGGACGACGTGTTCCACGCCTGGTATGAGCTGTACCCCGAGCGGTTCCAGAATAAGACCAACGGCATCACCCAGCGCCGCTGGCTGGGCCTGTGCAACTCCGAGCTGTCCGCGCTGCTCACCGAGAAGATCGGCGACGGCTTCCTGACCGACCTGTACAAGCTGGAAAAGCTGCGTCCGCTGATCGACGATGAGCTGTGCGACCGCTTCCACGACATCAAGCAGCTCAAGAAGGCACAGCTTTCCGCAGAAATTCTGCACAGCGAGGGCGTTGCCATCGACCCGGAGATGATGTTTGACGTGCAGGTCAAGCGTCTGCATGAATACAAGCGTCAGCTGATGAACGCGCTGTCCATTCTCGCCATCTACGATCAGCTGAAAGCGGGCAAGCTGCCGGATTTCACCCCCACGGCGTTCATTTTCGGCGCGAAGGCAGCTCCCGGCTATGACCGGGCCAAGGCCATCATCCACCTTATCAACATGATCGCGGACAAGGTGAACGCGGACGAGGATGTGAACGACCTGCTGAAGGTGGTGTTCGTGCAGAACTACAACTGCTCTTACGCTGAGAAGATCATTCCTGCCGCGGATGTCAGCGAACAGATCTCCCCCGCAGGCACCGAGGCCAGCGGCACGGGCAACATGAAGCTGATGCTGAACGGCGCGGTAACGCTGGGTACCTTTGACGGTGCGAACATCGAGATCGTGGAGCAGGCCGGTCGGGAGAACAACTACATTTTCGGCGCGACGGTGGACGAGCTGAACGCCGTGAAGGACAGCTATGATCCCCGTGCGCTGTACAACAGCGACCCGCTGCTGCACCGTGTGCTGGACACGCTGATCGACGGCACCTTCCCCGATGAGGACGGCATGCTGCGGGAGCTGTACACCGCCCTGCTGGACGGCGCAAGCTGGCACAAGCCCGACCACTACTTTGTGCTGAAGGATTTCAAATCGTACCTGGCGGCGAAACTGCAAGTGAACGCCGACTATCAGGACGCCCGTGCTTTCAGCCGCAAGTGCCTGATGAACGTCTCCGGCGCGGGCAAGTTCTCCTCGGACCGCACCATTGCCCAGTATGCGAAGGAAATTTGGAACGTGTGATGGGGACGATGAGCATCTAAGGTTTACAAAAAGAGAGTCTGTATGCAGCAGACTCTCTTTTTGTATTGGTTTGTATTGATATGGACGTATCACCGCATACCACAGCGCCGCCTGTTTACACCCTCTCCCACCGTCCGTTCTGCATCAGGGCAAAGCCTTCGCCACATTTCACCTGCCAGCAGAAATACTCCTGCGGCGGGCGTGCGCAGGCTTCCATCACCGCCATAATCGTTCCGCCATGAACCACAAAGGCCGCGTCCTCCTGTGCAGGCATCGCTGCCACGGCCTGCTGAAAGCCTGCCACGCACCTGGCGGCAAACGCTGTGCGGCTTTCACCTCCGGGAAAGGGCAGCGTTCCGCCGGAGTCGATCCACGCCTGATAGTCTGCCCGACCGTTCAACTCCGCGTAATTTTTCCCCTCGAACAGGCCGAAATCACACTCGCGCAGGGCGGGTACCACGATCGGCGGCAGTCCCGGATACAGCAGCTGCGCCGTTTCTATGCAGCGCTTCAGCGGGCTGACGAACACGCGGGACACCGGCGGGTATGTCCGCGCCTTCAGTTCGGCAATGCCCTGCGGACAGAGCGGCTCATCCGTCGTACCGATGTAGCGGCCTTCCAAGTTGCCTGCCGTTTTGCCGTGCCTGATCAGATAGATCGTCATTTCAGCCGCACCCCGATGCCGCACATTACCCGTGTGACGCTTTCCGCATGCTCCGCCAGCAAGCACAGGGCGCGGCCCACTGCCTCCCGCCAGGCACGCTCCTCCCGGGAAAGCGGAACGACCCCCGAGCCCACCTCGTCAGATACCACCACCAGGGCAGGCTGCTCCGCACAAAGGCGCTGGGCATAGGCCAGCGTATCCTCGCCTGCCGCCAGTTTCTCCCGCAGGAGCTTATGGAAGTCCGTCAGCAGCGCCGCGCCGGGATTCTCCCTGCGCGCAAGCTCCTCCTGTCCCTGAAACACCCCACCTACATACAGCTTCATAAATACCTCCCCAGCACGATGCATACAAGGCCGACCAGTTCCGCCGTCTGCACATACCAGCCCGCCTGATCGCCGGAAATGCCTCCGAAATATTTCTTCGCCCGATACGCATACCAGGCAAGGCAGGCCAGCGCCCCCGCCGGGAGCAGCACGCCGAGCCAGCCCATTCCGTATACCGCTGCTGCCATTCCCAGCACAAACCAGCACCACGCGGCAATGGTCACCCGCCGATGATCGGAAGCCCGCGCGTTATCCGCCAGCATGCCCTGCTTCCGTGCCTGGGGCAGGGCCACCATGGCATAGGCGCTCATGCTTCTGGAAAGCACAAAGGCCGCTGTCAGCGCAAGCCCCTGGGCGGCAGTGCAGGCGCTCAGCAGCCCAGCCGTCAGCAGCAGATAGCAGCCACAGGCAATGACCGCAAAGGCCCCTACATGAGCATCCTTCAAAATTTCCAGCCGCTTCTCCCTAGGCTGCCAGGAGGACATGGCGTCCGTCACGTCCATGAAGCCATCCATGTGGATGCCCCCGGTCACCAGCAGCGGTAGCACGGCCCCCACCGCACCCCGCAGCAGCTGCTCTATGTACAGCCTGTCGCAAAGCGCCAGCCAGCCCCAGAGCAGCCCGCCAACGACCACACCGATCAGCGGGAAAAAGCACATGCTCCAGCGCCTGTTTTCCTGCGCCCAGTCCACCTGGGGCATGGGAATGCGCGTATAGCTGGCAAAGGCGATGATCAGTCCCTTCAGCGCATGCATGGTATGTCTCCCTTCAGGTACATGGGCAGGCCGCAGACGATCTCCACCACCGCATCGGACAGCGCTGCCGCCGCGGCATTGACCTCTGTCAGCGTTTGTAGATAGGCCGTAGTGGATGCGTCATAGGTCACGCCGTCGGCAAACACGTTGCCCGTCACAAGGATCAGGTGACGCGCCCGCGCCGCCATGCTGTGCAATGCAGGCAGCAGCCGTGCCGTGTCACCGCCGCCGAATATTTCGTTTGCCACCCAGTTTGGCACATCCTCCACCAGCACGGCAGTATCCGGCGGGAACGAGGCATTCGCCAAATCCACGGAAGCCTCCACCGTCCGAAAACCCTTGTCTGCCCGTTGGGCGCGATGTCTTGCCACCCGCCGCAGGGATTCCTCATCCGCTGCCTGCATGGTTGCCAGGTATACCCGCGCACTGCCCGGAAGGGTGACGGCAAGCCGTTCCGCCCAGCGGGATTTTCCGCTGCCGCTGCCGCCCATGACCAGCACGATCATGTTTTCTCCTCCTGCGGCGTGTAGGCCGCCATCTCCAGCGCACGGAAGGTGTGCGCCCCGTGGTAGACCCGCAGGGCCATATCCAACAGGGGCAGGAGCATCACCGCACCCGTTCCCTCACCCAGGGCCATGTCGCCGTGCAGCACGGGATGCAGCGCCAGCGCGTCCAGCACCAGCCGCCCCGCAGGCTCCCGACTTTGATGGGACGGCAACACATAGTCCCGCGTTCCCGGACAAAGACGTTCCGCCAGCAGCGCCGCCGTGCAGGAGATCATACCATCCGCAATGACCGGCACATGCGCCTGCGCGCCGCCGAGGAAGATGCCCATGAGTCCCGCCAGATCAAAGCCGCCCACCTTGTGCAGCACGTCCAGCGCATCGTCCGGGCGGGGCTGATTCACCGCCAGCGCCCGCTGCACGGCAGACAGCTTTCGCGCAAGTCCGCTGTCAGACAGCCCTGCGCCGCGGCCCACGATCCGCTCTGGCGCGATCCCCAGCAACGCCGAGGCCACCGCCGCAGAGGTTGTCGTGTTGCCGATGCCCATTTCTCCCGTGGCAATAATACGATAGCCGCGCCTGCGCATGTCCGCCGCCAGCGCCATGCCCTGCGTCACGGCCCGCTCTGCCTCCGCACGGGTCATGGCGGGGCCGAGGGTCATGTTCGCCGTGCCATGGCCCGGGGAGCAGTCCAGGATACGCGCGTCCTGCACCCGTTCTGCCATGCCCATGTCCACACAGAACACATCCGCCGAAGCGGCCTGCGCCATGAGATTCACGTTGGCCTCCCCCGCCGCGATGCTCTGCGCCACCCGGCGGGTCACATCCTGCCCGGACTGGCTTACGCCCTCCGCCACCACACCGTTGTCGGCGCAGCACACCAGCACGCAGGCAGGCGCCGCCTGCACCGCCGCGCTGCCGGTAATACCTGCCATCTGCACCACCAGCTGTTCAAACCTGCCAAGGCTGTTTAGGGGCTTTGCCACTGCATCCCACTGGGCCTTGGCCTGCGCCATGGCAGCTTTGTCCAATGGACGGATCGTCTCCAGCTTCATCCGATCACCCCCAGCGCCCAGGATGCCAGCGTCAGCAAAAGCAGCATCAACACCGATGCGGCGTACATTATCCGCACGGTGCTGCGAATGTCCCCCCGCACCGGCCTGCGCAGATCATCACCGATGGTGGGCTTCTCCACGGGCTTGCCAAAGTACAGATGCGTACCGCCCAGCTGCACATGCAGCGCTCCCGCCGCAGCCGCCTCGCTCCAGGCGCAGTTAGGACTTTTGTGGTTGCGGTGATCCCGCCGCATGATGCGAAAGGCCGTCTTGCCGTCCAGTCCGCACAGCGCCGCTCCCAGGCTCAGCAGACACCCGGTCAGCCGTGCCGGCAGGTAGTTCCATACATCATCGAGCTTCGCGCTGCTCCAGCCGATGTCCCGATATTTTTCATCCAGATAGCCCACCATGGAATCCAGCGTGGAGCTGGCCTTGAAGGCCCACATCAGCACCGGGCCGCCCAGCAGCCCATACAGCATGGGCGAAATAATGCCGTCGGTGGTGTTCTCCGCCACGGTTTCGATGGTGGCGCACACCACCTCCCGCTCGGAAAGCTCCGCCGTGTCCCGGCCCACGATCCGTGCCACCTGCTTGCGGCCCGCATCCAGGCCCTGTCCCAACGCCTTTTCCACGCCGATGGCCTCCTGCGCCAGACACTTTGCAGACAAGCCCATCCAGTCCAGCAGCGCCATGACGATCAGCCGGGGAATACGTCCCAGCAGCCCTGCCAGGAAGATCAGCAGCCCAGATGCCGCAATGGTCAGCAGCACGGTCGTCATGGTCAGCAGTACCGCGCTGCGGCGCAGATCGCCGCCCCGCGCCCGCAGCTTTTTTTCACACCAGCTGATGTACTTCCCGATGATGCACACCGGATGATACAGCCACGCTGGATCTCCCAGCAGAAGATCCAGCACACAGCCTGCCAGCAGCGCCAGATAAAAATCCGTCCACATGATGTTCAGCGTTCCCCCCGAAGGATGGCATAAATTGCATCCATGTCCAAGCTGTCGCGCACAATGGCGGCAATGCGGTCAAACTCTCGCTCGCGGAAGTCCGCCAGCGTCAGGGGCTTTTCCGCCGCCGTGGTCAGCCCCTTCTGCGCCCGCACATGGGCGGCGATGCAGCCAAACAGCTGTCCATCGTCAAACAGCCCATGCAGATAGCTGCCCATGACGTTGCCGTCCTCGCTGCGTACCCCGTCGACCTCACCACCAATGCGCATCCACGGCACAGCGCGCGGGCCGAAGCGATTCTGCCCCGCGTGAATCTCATAGCCGTCCACCAGCATGCCGTCGGCAGCCTTCAGCCAGCCCTCCGCGCATTCCACCCGACCCGTAGCCTGACGGGTGCGCTTTTCCGGGGCGAAGGTCACCTCCATGTCCAGCAGGCCCAGCCCGCTGACCTCTGGCACGCTGGATTCCACATGCAGCGGATCCCGCAGCACCGTTCCCAGCATTTGATAGCCGCCGCACACGCCCAGCACCAGACCGCCCGCCCGGGCATGACGAATGATAGCTGCATCCATGCCCCGGCTGCGCAGAAACAGCAAGTCCTCAATGGTGTTCTTCGTTCCCGGCAGCATGACCACATCCGCCCCGGCAAGCTCCTCCGGGCGCTCGGCATAGTTGCAGCTCACGCCCTCCATCAGGTTCAGCGCCTGAAAGTCCGTGAAGTTGGCAATGTGCGGCAGGCGCACCACCGCCACGTTGACGCTGCCCGTCGCCTGTACCTGATGAAAGCGCTCCGTCACGCTGTCCTCATCCTCCAGCGCCACGTCCATCCACGGCACAACGCCCAGCACCGGGATGTGAATGCGTTCCTCCAGCATGCGCAGCCCCGGCTCCAGGATCTTCACATCCCCGCGGAATTTGTTGATGATCACGCCCTTGACCCGGGCGCGTTCCTCCTCCGTCAGCAGCATCACCGTTCCCAGCAGCGACGCGAACACGCCGCCCAGGTCGATGTCTCCCACCAGCAGCACAGGCGCGTCCGCCGCCTCCGCCATGGACATGTTCACAATGTCCCCGTCCCGCAGGTTGATCTCCGCAGGACTGCCCGCGCCCTCGATGACCACGCAGTCCACCGTGCTTTCCAGCCGATCGTAGGTCTCCCGAATGCGCTTACGAAGCTGGGGCTTATACTGCTGATATTCCATGGCGGTCATGCTGCCGACGGCCCGCCCGTCCACGATCACCTGGGAGCGGCGGTCGCTGGTGGGCTTGAGCAGCACGGGATTCATGCGCACGTCCGGCTCCATCCCGGCGGCCTGGGCCTGCATGGCCTGCGCCCGTCCGATCTCCGCGCCGTCCTTCGTCACAAAGGAATTCAGCGCCATGTTCTGCGCCTTGAAGGGCGCGACCCGCCAGCCGTCCTGCTTCAAAATGCGCAGCAGGGCAGCGCACAGCACGCTTTTCCCCACGGAGGAAGCCGTTCCCTGCACCATCAGGCTTTTTCCACGCATGTTTTTCCCTCCAAGCCGTATCGCTTTACGCTTCCATGCACTGACAAAGCGCGTCCAGAAAGCGTTCATTTTCCGCCGTGGTCTTGACCGCCAGCCGCAGATAGCTCGGCGGCAGGCCAAAGGAATCGCAGACGCGCACCAGGATGCGCTTTTCCCGCAGACGCGCCACGGTCTCCGTCATGTCCCGCCCGAAATCTGCCAGCAGAAAGGGTGCGCGGGAGGGCAGTACCCGCACGCCCCACGCCTTCAGCGCCGCTGCAAACGTTTCCCGCCGCGCGTCCGTTGCCGCAGCGTCCGCCGCCATGTCCTGCACATGCGAGGGCAGCGCAGCGGCAACTGCGGCAGCAAGGCTGTTCAGCGACCAGGTAAGCATGCGCTGCTCCAGGGCCTGCACGGTCTCCGGCGCGGCGCACACATACCCCAGCCGCACACCGGGGATGCACAGAATTTTCGTCAGCGACCCCACCACCGTCAGTCCCAGCTGCACCTTTGTCCGCACGGTGCAGTCCGGGCAGTAGTCGATGAAGGCTTCATCCACCACCAGCGATGCGCCCCGCGTCCGCAGGGCTTCAAAGGCTGTCAGCACCTGCGCCGCCGTCCGCGCCTCCCCGGTGGGGTTATTGGGGTTGCACAGCACTGCCGTATCCTCCTGCCGTGCTGCCGCCCAGGCATCAACGCTGCGGCCCCGCACCTGCGCCCGCTCTGCGTATTCGCCGAAGGTAGGCGGCTGGAGCAGGACGCGCCCGCGGTCCAGCGACAGCGCCAGATCAATGGCCTGCGCCCCGCCTGCCGTGGGCAGGATACAGGCTTCCTCCACGCCCAGCGCCGCCGCAAGCCCCTGCCGTGCCGCCCGCATGCGTCTGTCCGGGTAATAGCGGGTATCCGCCACGGCCCGCTGCATGACCTCCGTCACCCACGCTGGCGTACCCTCGGGGCGCAGATTGGCGGAATAGTCCAGCCAATCCTCCGGGCGCGCTTCGTCCCATACATTGCCGCCATGCTTCATGGCCTTGTCCTCCCGTCTTACCATTCCACGCACACGCGGGCCTGCAAGCCCTCGGTATCATACGGATGGCGTTCCGCCGCAATATGGCTGACGTAATCCGCATGCTCCCGCAGCCAGGCAGGCGCATCTCGGCCTGTGACGGCGGTCTCGCCGTAGCGCAGGGCTGTCTTCACCAGCGCGATGCCGTTTTCCTCCGTCACCACGCCATGCGCCCAGGCCACCGCCAGCTCGTCCATCAGGATGAGCGCGGGCTTTTCCCGCTCGATGGTCTCCCGCAGGCGTTGGGCCTCCTGATTCTGCTCGGCAATGGTGCGACTGCGTTCCTCCTCCGTCATACGGAACAGGAAGCCCTTTACCGGGCGCATATCGAAGACCGTCACGCCGGAAAGTCGACGCAGGGCAATCAGCTCCCCCGACTGCCCGGTCTTCATGAACTGTGCGACCAACACCCGCTGGTCATGGCCCAGAAAGCGCAGGGCCAATCCCATCCCGGCAGAGGTTTTACCCTTGCCCTCTCCGTAATACAAATGCAGCTTATGCTCCATGGCAGGACGCTCCTATTCTTTCAGTATTCAAGTCTTGGGAAATAAAGAGACGCTTCCCCCGGACTTTCCGGGAAAAGCGTTCAACCGAAAGAAAAGCGCACACCTTTCGCGTGGCTTTTGTGCAGGTCGTCCGCTTTCTCATTTGCCCAGAAAGTCGGTTTCGCAATGCGCAGGGCAGGTCTCCTGACTTTGAAAGCGCTGCGCTTTTGGGCGCGGGCAGACCGCCTTCTCGAGCCGTGGCCCAATGGCGTTGGTCTGCTGAGGGTGTGTTTCTAAAATGAGCCAGGTACAGCTTCGAGCAATGCTTGAAAAGATGTCGCCTGGGAAATTTAGAAACGCGCCCTGGGCTTTCTTACAGTAATGGCTGTTGTGCCGGATTTTCACCGGCTTCCCTTTTCATCCGAGCGTGATCGGACACCCTGCGCAGGGGAGGGAGTATGAGATTTACGAGATGATTATAAGAGGTTCTTTTGTTTACGTCAACTGGGAGGAAGAAAGGTGGTCGAGGAAAGGAGGTCATTGGTTTGGCGGCACGCAGTCGCGTTGAAATCTGTTGCTAGAGAGCATTTCGTCCGTCTGCGGACGGACGACCTACTTTGCGTTCGGGCAAAGTAGGCAAAGCCGCCCGGGGGCCAGCCAAAATTTCCATGCGGCTAAGGCTGATCCCCGGACCCCATGATCGCCCCCAGCCATCGCCTGGATTGGAGCCTTCCCAGGGGGACGCAACCCGAGCCGCCTTCGGTTCCGCTCCATGGCGTTCCGGCGACTGACCGTATACAGCCGCCGGAACGCCTTGTCGCTTAAGGCTGGCGTATGCGGCAAAAGTTACCTGCACTAACAGCACCCATTATGCAACATGAATACAGTGAAGCTGCACCCGCGCCAAAAGCCTCCCCTGCAAGGGGAGGTGCCCCGAAGGGACTGAGGGGTTATACCCATTTTTCAAAACGCCACATGCTGAAACAGTGCAATCACACACAGAATAATCGCAAAGGGAACATACACATAACGTCCCACGGCATACCAGAGGCCGCCGCGCTGCTTCCCTGCGCCCTCGTTCACGGAAGCAAGCAGGGCATCCTTTTTCATCACATAGAACCATGACACCGCGCCCAGCGTTGCGCCGATGGGAATGATGTAGATGGAGACCATATCCATCCACGGACCCCACTGGGCAATGGCTTCCATCCCCACGCCGCCGCCCAGGCAGATCACGCACAGAATGCCCAGCACGGCCTTGCGGCTCAGCTTCGGGAACTTGTGAAGCAGGGACTCTCCCACTGCCTCAAACATGTTTTGCAGGGAGCTGACTCCTGCGAAGATCATAGCGGCGTACAGAATCACTGCGAACAGCTGTCCCAGCGGAATATCCTGCAAAATGGTAGGCAGGGTCACAAACAGCAGACCGGGGCCTGCACCCACGTCCAGCCCATAGGAGAAGCAGGCCGGAATGATAACCAGCGATGCCACCACCGCCGCAATGGTATCAAACAGCGCCGTGTTGCGCGACACTGCGACCACGTCCTCCTGCTTGGAGAGGTACGCGCCATAGACGATCATGCCGCTGCCTGTGATGGACAGGGAGAAGAATGCCTGTCCCATGGCCCAGATCCACACCTGCGGGTCCGCCAGCTTGCTCCAGTCTGGCTGGAACATGAAGCGATAGCCCTCCGCCACACCGGGCAGAAAAGCCACGCGCACCGCCAACACCACAAAAATGAGGAAGAACATGGGCATCATCACCTTATTGCTGCGCTCGATGCCATGCGCCCCCACAAACAGCGTCAGCAGCGTTCCCACCACCACAATAACATGATACGGCAGGACGGAAAAGGGCTTTTCTGAAAAGGACGCGAACCAGACCGCCACGTCTGCGGAGAGCAGCGTGCCTGTCAGCGAATCCACCAGTGCCTTCAGCACATAGGAGACGATCACCGCGTACCCGATGGCGATGCACATGGAGCCAGCCAGCGGCAGCCATGCCAGCACGCCGCCGACCTTGCCCAGCCGCTTGCCGCGAGTGGCCCAGGCCTGGGCATAAGCGCCGAGGGTGCCTGTTCCCGCATGTCGTCCTACTGCAAACTCTGTGGGCAGGCCTACATAGCTGAACACAATGACGAAGAACAGATAGATCAGCAGAAACGCGCCGTGAACCGCCCCCCGTCAAGAGGACAGAGAAAAAATATAAAGTTTTCCCGGCCAGCAGCCATTCGCTGCTGGCCGCTT
>CAKTYE010000022.1 GCA_934631985.1 uncultured Clostridia bacterium
TTCTCCTGATACTTGGCAACAAAGCTCACGGTCTTTTCATCCGTGCCGAAAGCAGAGAAGGGAGCCAGCAGCATCAGGTTTTCAGCCAAGGAAACATCAAAGCCCTCCATAGCCAGGATGCCGTCCATGCCGTCCACGCCAAAGAAGGCGGGTTCATAGCCCATATCCTTCGCCTGCTTCAGGAGCAGAGAAGCGGGGGTGTAGTAGATGGGCATGAACACCAGATCAGCGTCCGCATTCTTGCAAGCAGCCAGCTGCACAGAGAAGTCCGCGTTGTCATCAGAGGCGAAGGCAGAAGCGGCAACAACCTCCAGGCCCAACTCCTCAGCCTTGGCCTTGAAGGCGTTGTAAATGCCGGTGGAGTAAGCATCGCTGCTGTTGTAAATGATGCCGACCTTGCTGCCCAAAGCCTTGTCCACGATCAGCTGTGCGGAAGCGACGCCCTGCGCGGGATCGGTGAAGCACACCTGATACATGTTGTCCTTGTTGGCCGTCACGTCCGTGGAGGACGCGGAGGGGGTCAGCATGAACACGCGATCCTCATAAGCCTGCGCGGAAACCGCGATGCAGGGAGAGGTGGTCACGGTGCCCAGAATGAACTGCGCGCCGTTGTCCAGCACATTGTTGTAGGCGTTGACAGACTTTTCCGCATCATGCTCGTCATCCTGAGGCAGCAGCTCAATCTGCGCGCCGCCCAGAGCGTTGATCTCCTCAACAGCAATCTCAGCACCGTGCAGCACAGCCTGTCCATAAACGGCAGCGCCGCCAGTCAGCGGGCCGATCAGACCAATCTTGTACGTTTCCTCGGCAGTAGCAACGGCGGTGAAACTTAGCGCCATCGCCATGGCCAACACGGTAGCAAGTAGTCTCTTCATGAATGTTTCCTCCTTTGAAGCATTGAGGTAATATGAAAACAAGAGCATTGAATCTCTTGTTTTATGTGCGTTATTATACACAGCAAGCCCTTACACGTAAAGGATTTTCCTGTTCTTTTTGTGTTTTTGTTGCATGGTTATACACATCCTGTGAGATATGGTCACAAAAAGCTCCATGCCGTCCGTTTTTAGGGGAATATTGTTAATTGTTCGGGTTTCCGTCCTTCTGCTTGTTCTCATTGATGAGCTGGGTCAGCTCCTCCATAAAGCTGCCCAGGTCGGTAAACTTGCGGTACACCGCCGCAAAGCGGACGTAGGCCACATCATTGAGCTGCTTCAGCTCCGCCATCACCATGTCGCCGATGCGCTGGGTGGTGATCTCCCCCTCCATGGTGTTATAGGCCGCCTGCTCAATGCGGCTGACGATGGCATCAATCTGCTGCATGGACACAGGCAGCTTTTCGCAGGCATGGATCACGCCGTTTTTAATTTTCGTTGCGTCAAAGGGCTCCCGGCGGTTATCCCGCTTCACCACCAGCAGGGGCATCAGCTCGATCTTTTCATAGGTAGTGAACCGCCGCCCACAGCGGGTGCATTCCCGGCGGCGGCGAATGCTGTTGCCTTCCTCGGTGGGCCGGGAGTCGATCACTTTGCTTTCCAAGCAGTTGCAATATTGGCATCTCATGGGCTTCGCGCCGCCTTTCTGTCGTATGCTTCAGGGAAACCTTCCAAGCAGTTGTATTATAACTTTTTTTGTGCTTTTCGTAAAGGAAAAATTAGGAAGTGCGGGATGTGTAACCCCTCAGCCGCCTTCGGCGGCAGCTCCCCTTTCAGGGGAGCCTCTTGGGTTGGGAACCCGCCACGCTCAGAACCTCCCCCAGCCTCCCCTGCAAGGGGAGGGGGACCGCCGCAGCGGTGGTAGGGTTCCGCCTCTCTCCCCGCTCCAAACAAAAGGACGGCTCCCCCACTCCGAGGAGCCGTCCTCCAATCCACCTTAGTTGTTCATCATCAGCTGCAGCACGCTGGCAGGCAGCAGCTGCAGGGCCTTGATTGCCCCGGACTGCACGCTGGTCAGCAGGCCATTCAGCCAGGTCTGGAACGCCGTATCGTCCATGTCGCCGGGACGCACCGCATCGCTGTCCGCCAGCGTCTCCAGCGCATCCACGGTGTTCGTGGACTTGCGGAAGGTCAGCAGCGCATCCGTCTCATCGCCCAGGTACAGCTTGTATTCCGCACTGCGGGTGGCTGCGCCCTCCAGATAGCTTGCGCTGTCCGTACCCTTCAGCGTCAGCTTCAGGGGATCGGAGGTCGTGTCGGGACGGAAGTACAGCGCGGCCTTCACCGTCTTGCCGGAGGTTTCCTCGCGGTAATCCTTTTCCACCGCGTAGGCAAGCTCCAGCAGCAGCTTGTCCTCGCTGGCTTCCGCGCCGTCATACAGATCCAGCGCGAAGCCGTCCACCAGCGTCGCGGTCGAGGTGCCGTCCAGATTGCTGGCTACAGTGATCTTCAGCAGGGCGGTATCGTCCATGGTCAGCGTTGCGTCATAGGTCTTGCCAATATCGCCGCTGGACACGCGGTTCAGCACGAAATCCGCCTTCACCGCGTCGCCGTCCTCGGGCTGGATGTTCATCGAGGTGACCACCTTCACCACTTCATCCGCCTTATCCGCATAGATGGCAACGGGGATGTCCTCAAACTGACCCTTCAGCGCACGAATTTCCGCAGGGAACTTATCAAAGGCTTCCTCAACGGTCATGCTTTCGCCGTTGACCGAGGCCTGCTGCGCATAGGTGTTCAGCAGATCCATCATCTTTTCACTGCTGCGCAGGGTCTTGAACAGCGCTTCGTAGAAGTCCGCGATGTCATCCACCGTCAGGGTCAGGGTCACAACCTTCGCAGCGGGGTCGCAGTCACTGGGCTGCTCAGTCACATCCTTGATCTCCACACGGTTCATCATCGCCGTGAAGTAATCGGTCAGGGGCGTAACGTCCATGTCGCTCAGGTCAAGATCATTGGTGGCTTCGCCGCTCAGCATGCCTTGCAGCGCTTCCTCATTCATGTCCGTCACGCTGCTGAACAGCTGCGCCAGACGAACGCTGATCGTTTCCGCATCGCCCTCGGCAAAGGCCAGGGTCTTGTCGCCCAGCCAGCTGCTTGCCACATAATCCACGCCGTCCGCGCGCTCGGTATCCACGCGCAGCGCGTCCTGACCATCCAGCTGCAAGGCAAAGACCTGATGCCCCGCCGCAGCCTTCACCAGGCGCAGGCTCAGGGCATTCACCAAATCCGCCACCGGCTTGGCGACGCTCTCATCCAGGGGCAGGCTGCCCGCCTCCAGCGTCACCAGCGTTTCCAGCGTCAGCCCGTCCGTGATGGCCTTGTCCATCAGCTCGGCGGGGCTGTCTGCCAGGCCTGCGAAGGGCAGCACCAGCAGCACGACGCTCAGCAGCATCGCAATCCACTTTTTCATAAAAAGATTCCTCCTGACGTATTCACTCCCGGATGGGATGTTGGCTTTATTATAGCGTACTTCCCACAGCTTGTCATGTCATTCTTGTAAATTCTGCATTTTATCGCTTGAAACGACCCATTCCACGCATGAAAATGCGCGGCGGTCAAATTTCCCGCAAATATTCGCGAATGACCGCTGCCAGCGCATCCGCCTCCGGGGGCGCGTAGCGCGGCGACATGGCAAGCGTCACAAAGTCATACGGCGCCTCTGCCTGAAAGGTGCGGTAGTCATCATACACATGAAAGGGGATCGTCGGCTCCGGGCCGTTTTGCGCCGCGAAGATCTGCGCCGTCATGGAGGTCAGGTGAATATCCCCGGCGGCGTTCAGCAGCACCTGCGGAATATCCGCCCGGGAGCGCGGATTGCGCACGTTATCCAACGAAAGCACCCGCCGCATGGCCAGCGCGAACAGCAGATAATTCGCTTCATCCAGCTTATGCTGTGTGTAAAAGAACGCCGTATCCCGCCGCCGCTCCATCGGCATGGCCAGCATGGTAAACAGCACATAGTTCGGTCCCGGATAGCCAATGCCCAGGTCGCTGTGCGCATCCACATGGGTCACGTGAAAGGGCGCGGTCAGCCTGCCCGCGGCAAGCTGCTCCTCCCAGAAGGTCAGTGCCTGGTCATGGGTCTCAAACACGCGCCCCGGCACAGGCGATGCGGCATTCAGGCCGCACTGACGCTCCAGAAAGTCCCGCACCTGCGTCTCGGGCCACGGCTCATGATCCGCCAAAACCGGACGCTCCCCTGGCGCAGCCAGGGGACAGCAGTCCGCAAGGAAAAAATCCAGATCAATATCCAGTACGCGCATGGTCAGGGATGCACAAAGGTGCCAGCGTCGCTGCCCTGCAAAACCTCCAGCAGCCGCTCCGGCTTATCCAGGCCGAACACGCGCACCATGGGAACCTTGTTCTCCGCGCACAGAGAGAACGCAGAAGCGTCCATGACCTTCAGGCCCTTTTCCAGCGCCTCGGCATAGGTCAGGTCGCGAATCAGCGTAGCGGTGGGATCCTTGTGGGGATCGGCGGTATACACGCCGTCGATGTTCTTGCCCATGAGGATCGCGTCCGCCTGCATCTCGATGGCGCGCAGCACCACACCCGTGTCGGTGGAGAAGAAGGGGTTGCCCGTGCCGCAGCTGAATAGCACCACCTTGCCCTCACTGAGGTGACGACGGGCGGTCATGGTATTATAGGGTTCGGCAAAGCGGTTCATGTCCACGGCGGACATCACCACCGCATCCAGCCCTTCCTTGCGCAGCGCATCCGCCACGCACAGGCAGTTGATCATGGTACCCAGCATGCCCATCTGGTCTGCCGTCACCGCGTCCATGTGGGCGCTGGGGCCCTGCCGTCCGCGCCAGATGTTGCCCGCGCCGATGACAATGCCGATCTCCGTACCCAGGTCGTGCATTTCCTTGATGACGTGCGCAGCATGCTGCACCATGGGGAAGTCAAACAGCTCACTGCCTGTGGACTTCAGCGCTTCTCCGCTGAGCTTCAAAAGTACCCGCTTATACGTTGCCATTGCTTTGCTTCCTTTCTGTTGTTGGTCTGTCGTGGTGGGAAAATTGATGATGCCGGGAATCCCAGCAAAGAACTATCCTCCATCAGCCTTGCAGCTGACAGCTCCCTCTGCGAAGGGAGCCTTGGGAGATGCGTGCCTGCCCCCGCCCCCAAAAGCCTCCCCTGAAAGGGGAGGTGTCCCGAAGGGACGGAGGGGGTTCGTTCTCCTAGCCCCCAAAGCCTTCGGGAGGACAGCCGCCCCGAGGCGGCAGGAGAATACTCTCACAAGCTGCATCTTCCCATACCCCGCATCAAGGCAAATATCTTGCCTCCTTCTGCGGAAGGAGGGGAACCGCCCACCGGGAGGTGGGTGGTGGAAGATAAACTCACCCGCTGGGGTATCCTATAGCTTCATAGGATCGTGACTGCATTCCCCAGTCCCGGCGGCACACCCCCGTGCTGCAATCTGTTGCTAGAGAGTATTTCGTCCGTCTGCGGACGGACGACCCACTTTGCACTCGGGCAAAGTGGGCAAAACCGCCCGGGGGCCAGCCAAAATTTCCATGCAGCTAAGGCTGGCCCCCGGACCCCATGAGCGCCCCCAGCCATCGCTCGGATCGGAGCCTTCCCAGGGGGACACAACCGGGGTCTCCTTCGGCTCCACTCCAAGGCATTCCGTCGGCTGACCGTATACAGCCGCCGGAACGCCTTGTCGCTTAGGACAGGCACATGCAGCAAAAAGTTACCTGCACTCAAAGCCACATGCGGCCTCGCCCCAAAAGCCTCCCCTGAAAGGGGAGGGGTCCCGAAGGGACGGAGGGGTTTCGTTCACGCCCCAAGCCTCCCTCTACAAAGAGAGAACAGCCCGCATCACGCCAAGCAGGACACCCTAAAATAGGCAATAAAGCCCTTCCAGAGAATTTTACATCATATCATAGGTTTCCCGCAACAGTTTCCTGCCCTTCGGCATTCCTTTTCGTCCTTACAGATACTTCTCCACGTCTGCAAACCAGTCCACACTTGCGTTCTCCACATAGCATGCGCCGATTCGCCACAGCAGAATGATCCGCAGCACTTTGCCCAGATTCTTTTTATCCATGTGCATGGGAGCCAGCAGCTGCTCCGCATCCAGTCCTTCGTCATGCGTGGGCAGTCCCAGCGCTGTCAGCAGCGCTTCCAACCGTGCCGCCGTGCCGATCGCCGTCATGCCGCGCGCCTCGCTCATGCGCGTAATGACCGCCATGCCCAGCGCAACGGCTTCGCCATGGCGCAGTCCGTCGTAATGCTGCACAGCCTCTACCGCGTGGCCCAGCGTATGTCCAAAGTTCAGGATCATGCGCGCACCGGTGTCGCACTCGTCCTCCTCCACGACCTTCGCCTTGGCTTGCAGGCAGTGCAGCAGAATCTCGTCCATATGCGCCATCAGCGCTTCGCGTCCCTTGGGCGCACAGGCTTCCAGCAACTCGAACAGCGCTTCGTCTCCGATGCAGCCATACTTGACCACCTCGCCCAGGCCGTCCCGCCACACCTGCTCCGACAGGGTGCGCAGCGTCTCCGGGTCCAGCACCACCAGCTTCGGCTGATAAAACGCGCCTACCAGATTTTTCCCCTGCGGCAGGTCTATCGCCACCTTGCCGCCCACAGAGGAATCCACCTGCGCCAGCAGCGAGGTGGGAATCTGCACAAAATGCACGCCCCGCAGAAAGGTCGCCGCCGCCAGCCCGGTCAGGTCGCCCATCACGCCGCCGCCCAGCGCCACCAGCGTATCCCGACGGGTCAGCCCCTCGGCGCACAGGAAGTCGTAGATCTCCGACAGCTTTCCCTGGCACTTGGTAGCCTCGCCCGCAGGCAGGGTCAGCGCCGCACAGGGCAAGCCTGCTTTTTCCAGTGACTGCATGACCCGCACCAAATACAGCGGCCCCACGTTGGTATCCGTGATAACGGCGCACTTGCACACGCCCAGCCTTTCGCGGATGAGCTCACCCGCCTGGTCAAGAATGCCCGGCGCAATAGTGATCGGATAGCTGCGCTCGGAAAGATGAACGGTCAGGGTTTGCATGGTATAGCCCCTTTCATATTATGAAAGCATTTTCAGGCGTGAAGCTGCGAAACCGCACTGCCTGCGCCGTGCATCCCGCAGCATCCTGTCGCCATGGTCTTTGGAGGAGAGAACCGGGGAGCGGGATTCCCGGCACAGAAGCCGCCGCTCCCCGGCGCACTCACACCTCCCGGCCCACAGCCTTTGCGATCACGCGAATATCCGCCATGACCTGCGCGAACATATCGGGCGTTATGGACTGCTGACCATCGCACAGCGCATGCTTGGGATCGTTATGCACCTCGATCATCACGCCGTCCGCACCTACAGCAATGGCAGCGCGGGCCAGCGGCTCCACCATCCACGCCTTGCCGGTGCCGTGACTGGGGTCAACAATTACAGGCAGATGGCTCAGCTTCTTCACCGCCGGGATCGCGCCCAGGTCTACTGTGTTGCGGGTATACGTCTCAAAGGTGCGGATGCCGCGCTCACAGAGGATCACATTGGGGTTGCCCTCAGAAAGGATATATTCGGCGCTCATCAGCCACTCCTCGATGGTAGCAGACAGGCCGCGCTTGAGCAGGATCGGCTTCCGGGTGCGGCCCAACTGACGGAGCAGGTCGAAGTTCTGCATGTTCCGCGCACCCACCTGAATCAGGTCGACCTTTTCCACAAACACATCCAGATCGAAGGGCGACATGATCTCGCTGACGATAGGCAGGCCTGTCGCCTCACGGGCGGCGCACAGCAGCTCCAGTCCCTCGTACTTCAGGCCCTGGAACGCATAAGGGGACGTGCGGGGCTTGAACGCGCCGCCGCGCAGGATGTTGCCGCCGCTGGCCTTCACAGCCTTGGCAATGCCCGTCACCTGCTCCCGGCTCTCCACCGAGCAGGGGCCTGCCATCACAGCCAGTCCCTTGCCGCCCACGGGAACGCCCGCCACATCCACCACGGTGTTTTCTGGGTGGAACATACGGTTCGCCTTTTTGAACGGCTCAGCAACGTGCATGATACGCTCCACACAGTCGTAGCTTTCCACACGGTTCGGGTCCACCTGAGAGGTGTCGCCCACCAGCCCCAAGATGGTAATATCCGTGCCGATCACGGGGTTCACCTGCACCCCCTCGCCGGTGAGCATGTTCGTCAAGCTGTCAATGTCCTTCTGCGCGGTACCCTTCTTCAATACGATAATCATGGTTCCTGCTCCTTTCCATCTAGAAACGGCGATAAAAAAAGGGAAAGCCCTGCAAAGAGCTTTCCCGAAAACACGCTGCTTTCCATCCCATGCGAATGGAGACCTGTTCAGGCTTGGCTGCTCTCTGCACTTGAAACGCTTGCGAAAAATCCGAAGCCGCCAAAAAAGCAGCTCCGGCCCGTAAACGTAAAGTACAAAGCAGCGTTCATCGTGTCCCTCCATCAACGCAGGACGGCTATGCCGTATCCTGTGTTGCATTATACGCCCCCTGCCGCCATGCTGTCAAGAAAAATGCAGAAGGAGAACAATGCAGCTGAAGAGGAATGGTGTGAACAAGTCTATGCGCACACTTGCAGGAATCGCCGTACTATGATACACTATTTTCCGGCAGGAAGGTCTCCTACATGGTGAGCTTTTCCCCCTGGGCGTTGTGCTTGACACAAAAGAAAGGGGGTGATCGTGATGACGGATTTTGAAATCCTTTCAACCGTAATTGCGATGTTGACCCTTGTGTCTGGGCTGCTTGTAGCCCTCATCAACAAAGGCGATAAATAAAAGCACCGCCGTGTAGTGACAGCTACGCGGCGGACTTTGGTTCGCCCAGGGAAGGGTTCGCCATGAAGGGCAACCAGACCTTCCTGCTATTATTTTACCCTGCCGCGCCGCGTCTGTCAAGCCGCGGCGCTTCTTTTTATCAAGTTATCCACAATACGTCATCTTTTGTGAAAAACGCCCCGGAAGAGCTTCCGGAGCGTCTTTGATTTTCCATGAGCCGCCCCGTCCTCACACGTTTTCCGACAGCGCATCCCGCAGGGTGTCCAGCAGCGGGCCGCCGACCTCCTCGCCGCTTTGCTGCTTGTAGGTCACACCCCAATCGAACATGGACCGCAGCACCGGGCGCAGGCTTTCGCCCAGCGGGGTCAGGGAATATTCCACCCGGGGCGGCACCTCCGCATAGACGCGGCGGGAAATCAGGCCCTGCTCCGCCATATCCTTCAGGTTTTCGGTCAGCACCTTTTGCGAAATGCCGTTCAGGGCCTTTTTCAGTTCGCCAAAACGCCGGGTACCCAGAAACAGCTCCCGCAGGATCAGCACCTTCCACCGATTCGAGATCAGTGAAAGCGTCGTTTCCACCGGGCAGGCCGGAAGCGTCTCCATCATTCGTGTTCCTCCTTGTGTGCCGCATCCGCCGTCAGGCGTTCCAGCGCGTCCCGCACGGGCTGCGCAAGCACCGGCGGCGTAAAGTCGGGCCGTGCCAGAAAGAAGCCCTGCGCATAGCCCGCGCCGCAGCGATAGGCGGCGTACAGCTCCGCCTCCGTCTCCACGCCCTCGGCAAGCACCAGCATGCCGCGCTCGTTTGCAAAGGCGGAGAGCTTTTTCAGAAATTGCTGCTTGTATGCATCCGTATCCAGGCCGCGCACCAGGCTGCGGTCCAGCTTGATCATCTCCGGGTACAGGGTCAGCAGCGTGGTCTGCCCATTGTAGCCCATGCCGTAATCATCCAGGGCGAACTTGCCGTGCAGGCTGCGCACCAATTGCCGCTTGCGGGTCATCAGCTCAGGATTCAGCGGCTCGCACTCCGTGACCTCCACCACGATCTGATGATCCAGCACAGGCAGCACCATGTCGCAGAGCGCCTTCGTATCCTCCGGGGTCAGGCACTCGTTGGCAATGGAGTTCACCAGCAGCCGCACATCCCCGGAAAGCCGCCCCGCACGGCGATCCTGCGCCGCCTGCTCCAGAGCCCCGAACAGCGTCATCCGCTCCACCTGATACAGCGCGCCCAGCGACTTCGCCGCGCTCAGCACCTCCAGGGGGCTGGAGAAGTCCCCGCCCTGGGGACGCATCAGCATCTCATAGCCCACCACCCGTGCATCCCGCAGGCGCACGATGGGCTGATAGGCAAAGCGCACCAGACGCCCCTGCACCAGCCGGTTCAGCTTTTCCAGCGCCATGACGCGCAGGCTCTTGTGGGTATCCTGCGCCGGGTTGAACAGGGCAATGTGTCCCTTGGCCCCCCGCTTGATGGTGTACATGGCGTAGTCTGCGCAGCGGATCAGATCATCGACCTCCCGTGCGTCCTCGGGGTAACGGCATGCCCCTGCGGAGGCATGAATCGCCACCGCATCGCCGTTATAGACCTCGCCGCTCAGGTCGCCGAGCCGCTCACCCAGCCGTGCCAGAAAGGCCAGCCGTGCCACATCACTGCCAAAGCCGTAGACGAAGGTGAAAAACTCATCTCCGGAGCGCCGCGCCGAGAAGCCGTTCGGCACCGCAATGGTCTTCAGCCAGTTGGCGAAGGCGTGGATGTAGCTGTCGCCGCTTTCATGCCCGTAGGTATCGTTGATGGTTTTCAGGTTGTCCAGGTCCCACATCAGCATCAGGCCCAGGCCAAGCTGCTGCTCATCACGCAGCAGGCGGTGCATGCGCTCGCTAAATGCGCGGTTGTTCATCAGGTCGGTCAGCGCATCGTAGGTATGCTCATAGTCGATCTTCAATCGATGGTCGATCTGCTCTGTTACATCCGTCACCATGCCGCGAATGCTGCCATCCGCTTCTCGGATACACACACGCACCCACTTTTGCTCACCATTCTTGTCTATCAGGCGGTATATGTCTTCATCCATGCTCAAGCGATTTTGGAAAAGATGCTGCATCTTTTCCTTAAAGGCCTGCTTATCCATTTCCATGCTTTGCTGTGCGCCGCCGCCCAGCATCTGCAACAGTATTCCCGCCAGGAACGCCTTGTCATTATCCTTTTTTACCTCAAACACACCAAGCATTTCGCCCGCCATTTCAATGATCTCGCTGAAGCGGGACGCCTTTTGCTCTACGGCGCTGCCCAGCGTGTCGATCTCCTGAATGCCCGTGCGGGACAGGTGCGGCTCGCCGTTGGGGGTGATCTCCATGATCTCCTTCGCCAACCCGGTAATGGGGCGGGACACCGTCCAGGAAAGCAGCAGCGTACCCACAATGCCCAGCGCCCAGGTGGCGATGCCCAGCAGAGACAGCATGGTTATCATCTCGTTACTGGCCCGATCCAGCACCGTCTGCGAGGTCAGGCCCGCAATCACCAGCGGCGCTTCGTGATACGGGGCGTTGCTGGCGTAAAGGTTCAGCTGGGAAACGGCGACGGCCGGCGGCGCTTGAATGCCGAAAATGCTCTGCATGCGGTAGGTGGGCAGCCCCTCCTGGGGCAGAAGGTGCAGCACTGTATCGTCCACATACGCCGCATAAGCGGCTTCCCCAGCGGCCCAGATGACCTTCAGGTCGTTCTCCGTCTGCTTTGCCAGCACCCAGCAGCCGTTGTCGCCGGGCAGATCCTTGGTGAGGCTCGCCTCCAGCGTCTGCTGGAACACGCCCACACCCATCACGCCCCACAGCTCGCCGTCCGCATTGAACAGCGGGATAGAATAGGTCAGCAGGTCAGCGGTATCCTGTGCATAGAGCTTGTGCCCCGCGGACCAGTAGCCCCAGTCCGTGGCGGTGGCACGGGACGTGCCCGGGCTTTGCAGATAGGCGCTGCGCGGCTTTTCAAAGAAATCATTGTCCACGCAGACTTCAGGCAGATAGCAGGGCTGCCACCCGCTGGCCAGCGCAATATGATTGTTTCGGCTGATGTCGGACATGCCCATGCGCAGCAGCAAATCGCTGTCGTCTGAGGTGTAGCTGTTGGGGGTGGTGGAGCGCAGATACAGTCCCGCACGGGCCGTCTCCACGCCCTCCCCCGCGCGTCCGGGGCCATCCAGGATCAGATAAACGTCGTTTACGTTGAGCTGCCGCAGCAAGTTCACCAGAGATTCATACATGGAAGAAAGCAGGCGATGATTCAGCGCCGCGTCCGTGCGCATCTGCGCAACGTCCGCCCCCTCCGCGTTCAGCAGCTGGGTGAGCTGCTCATTCAGCGCGGTGGCAGCTCTGTCCAGATTCGACCAGCGCCAGAGAATCTGCTCCACCGCCTCCGCCCTGGAGCTAACGCGCTGCTGAAAAGCATCGTGCGCGTTTTCCTGCAGAATGGTACGGTAAGGCCCTGCGTATAGGATCACCAGATAAAGCAAGATCACAATGGTCAGCGCGACAAACACCCGGGTAAACAGCCGGGTGAACAGCGTGCGCGTCGGCTTCTGCTGCGGCATGATAAAGTCTCCTCACGCTTTCGTAGCCCGCAAAGGGGCCGTCTCCTGAAGGAAGTGCTGCGGCGCTGTCTTACAGTGCGCCCAGCGTGTCGGACAGGGTGGCGAGCCACTGGTTGAAGGCCTCGTCGCCCAGGCATTGAGCCGCCGCATCCTCGGGAGTGCTGCCCGCCGCAAGCGCCGCATCGTATTGCGTCCGCAGCTGTGTGCATTCCTCAGAAAGCAGATTTGCCAGCAGATTTCGCGCCTGATAGTGCTTCTGGAAAGGCGGCGCATAGACCAGGCTGCGGGTGAAAACCGTCTCCGCGCTGACCAGCAGCGACTGCCCTACGATGGAGCTTTCGGAAACCTCTGCCTTGGCCATGGCTGCACGGATACTCTCCGGCGTAGCGGCGCTGATGGTCACCGGCATATAGCCGCTTGCCAGCGCCATGGACAGGTTCACATCCGGCTGGATCAGATAGCGCAGAAACACCATGGCGGCCTTTTCCCGGGCCTCGGTGCTTTTCACCACTGCCATGCCCGCGCCCTGCTGCACGGCGCAGCGGGTCTCGACCCCTGCGAAGGACGGCGCAGGCAGCACCCGCACCGTAATGTCCGTGGACTGGCCCGCCGCGTCCGTTACCTTGGTAGGCGTGAAGCTGGCAGAGGAGGTGGAGCCGACATAGGCGATCAGTTCGCCGGTCTTCATATCATCGGAACGATAGCGGCCCGCCGCGTCAAAATAGCCCTTGGCATAGGGGACGCAGAAGCAGTCCCACATGCGGCGGAACACCTGGGCGTTCAGATGGAAATCCGCCTGATCCCCATTGGTCTGGAACACCGCGTCGCCCAGCTCCACGCTGCCCACCAGCAGATAATTGGCATAAGCGTCGCGGCCGAAGAAGTGTTTGCCGCCGCTCCACTGATAATACTTTTCCGCCACCTCGCCCAGGCCCTCCCAGGTGGTCAGGTCGTCGGTGGTCACGCCGCAGGCCGCGGCAAAGGGTTCCCAGGCCGTCCAGTTCAGGTACAGCGCCTCGGTGCTTTTCAGCGTGGGCAGGATGAACAGCTTATCCGCATAGCCCAGCCGTCCCTCCGCCACATACGCTGGGTGCAGCGCATCCAGCTCCTCCTGGGTGCAGTAAGGCGCAAGGTCCGCCAAGCGGCCCTGCTGGGCGTAATCCCAGGCCGTGTCCGTATAGGAGGCGAACAGGTCCGGCAGCGCAAACGCGCCCACCTTGCCCGCAAAGGCGTCGGTGACGCATTCATGCAGCACGTCAATGCTGCCCATGGCCTGCGCCGTCACCACAATGTTGTTCTCCAGCCCAACGGTGCGGTTAAAGGCGTTCACCTGGGCCTGAAAGTTCTCCTGCTGCACACCGTTATAATAATGCCACACGGTGAGCGCGATCGGTTCGGCGGTCTTTTTTGTCGAGCAGCCCGTCAGCACCAGGCACAGGGCAAGGAGTACCAGCAGCAAACGTTTCTTCATAGCATCTTCCTCTTTCGCATCGAATACGCCTTGCAGGCGCAGAGCTGTCGAAAAAGTTTTCCAGATTTAGGCAGCCAGAGAATTGTCTAAATCTGCACGGAACCGATTTTGCAAAGCAAAATCGACAACCTGCGAACCCGGCAAAGCCGGGTTACACGCTTTCAGTCCTGCGGACAGCAAATTACTGGCGCCGCATGAGCTTTATCGGCAGTCTAATCCCCTACAGGCGCAGCGTAATTTCCTGGGCCAGGGTACAGGCCAGCTCCTCCTCGGCGGTGTTATCGCAGGAGAAGCTGAGCAGGTCGGCCTTCGGGGCAAGCTGCGCCAGCCGGGGCAGCAGGGCCGGGCTGGTCAGCGCCAGCACGGGGCTTTCCCCCATCATCGCCGCTTCCAGCGCCTGGGCAAAGGCGGGGCAGTCCAGCGCCGCTTCCGTCAGGCGATCCAGCAAAATGGGTGCGCGGCGGGGCAGGCAGCACTTCAGCGCCGGGGCCGCCAGCTGTGTCCATACCTCGGGCAGCTCCAGCGTTACGGTGCGGCTCAAACGCAGGGTGCAGGGTACGTCGTTTTCCAGCGGGTCAGACCCGGCGAAAAAGTGCAGCAGCTCCCCCCGCGTCTGTCCTGCCACCTGATAAGGCAGCATGCGGAAGCCCACTGCCCGCACCGGCAAGGCATGCAGAACCGTTTGCGCCACGCGCGCCGCGCAGGCTGCGTCCGAGCTGACGAGGATCAATTGCTGCATCATCATGTCACGCTCCCTCTCTGGGCAGGATGCCGTATTTACCCTTCATTATAACATAGATCACGGCGTTTACAACTTGAAATAGCCCCATGAACCTATCAAAATCCCCTCGCGCCTTCTGGAAAACACGCTGCCCCACTGGACAGCCGCTGGCCTGCATCGTATAATAGAGCCATCGTACAAACGGAAGGGAAGGACAAAGCATGCAGCATAAGGGAAGCAGACGCATTCTTGCAGTGCTGGCGGCAGCGCTGCTCATTTTCATGCAGGTGGCAGGGCTTGGCGGCACGGCGCTGGCGCAGGGCAAGCGCGCCACACCCACGGCGACCCCTGTTCCCACGCCTGCGGCGCAGGAAGCCATCATTGACCCGCAGGGCATCGCCAACTATCTGGACTGGTACGGGGTGCTGCCCGACAACTTCATCACGAAGAACAAGGCCCGCGACCTGGGCTGGGACAGCCGCTACAACTACGTCAGCGACGTAGCCCCCGGCAAGTCCATCGGCGGCGACCGCTTCGGCAACTATGAGGGACAGCTTCCCAAGGCCAAGGGACGGCAGTATTACGAGTGCGACTGCTGGTATGAGGGCGGTCGGCGCAATGCGTATCGGCTGATCTTCTCCTCGGACGGGCTGTACTATTACACGGAAGACCACTACAACACCTTCACGGAAATGCACCCGGAACCCATGCCCACAGCGGAACCGGAAAAGTGAAAGGGCGAAAGAAAGCGCGTGTCAGGCGGGAAAGGCTGATACGCGCTTTTTCTATGGCTTTCACCAGAAAATATGTTTTCAGGGGAAAATGTGGGACTTTTTTAGCGGCTTCTTCGTCTGGATAATGTAAGGAGGTGAGGAAGCGTGGGCTATGTTACGGTACCTGACAGCGCCCGCGAGGTGGAACTGATTCGATGGATGCGGCAGTATGGCGGCATGATCTCCGGCCTGTGCGCGGCGCTTCTGCACGACGCGGCCCTTGGGCAGGATGTTGCGCAGGAAACGTTTCTCCGCGCTTATCAGAAAATGGACAGCTTTCGCGGCACACACCAGGAAAGTGAAAAGGCGTGGCTGACTAAAATTGCCGTCAATCTCTGCCGGGATCAATGGAAAAGTCGATGGTTCCGCTTCGTTGACCGAAGGGTGACACCCGATATGCTCCCGGAGCCGGCTGTCCCGCTGGCTGTTGACGATTTGGACGTATACGGCGCGGTGATGGCCCTGCCGGAAAAGGAAAAGCAGGTCATCCTGCTGCGCTACTATCAGGACATGAACGCCGATGAGATCGCTTACGCCCTGAGCATGGGGCGCACCAGCGTCTATCGGCATTTGGAAAAGGCATTAAAGCAGCTTCGACAATCCCTTGGGGAGGTGACAGAACCTTGGATGAACAAAAACTGAACGATGCGTTAAAGCGCTGCCTTTCCGGGGCAGAGCTTTCACAGGATAGCATGCGCCAGGTGCTGCAAAAAGCCCGCGACGAACGCCCCGTACACAGCAAGCCGCGCTTGGCCTTTGTGCTGGCAGCGGTGCTGACCCTGCTGCTGGCCTGCGGCGCTGTAGCAGCAAGCATGGGTGTGTTTGGGCAATTTGGACGCAGCGATAACGGCACCGAAGCCAAAATGCAGGCGCTTGACCAGGAGGCGCAGACCTATGCGGAAACGCAGGAGCTTCCCACAGCGATCCCCGCCGCACCTGAAAGCACCATGCTGACCGACTATGACATGCTGCTTGCACACCAGCAGCAAAAAGCCATCCGCGTGACCCTGAATCAGGCCTACTGCACGGATGACAGACTGTATATCTCCTATACCCTGACGGACCCGACCTTTAAGATGTTCTTCGGTACCGGGAAGCCCAGCGGCTTCAGCACCTTCACCCTGGAAGCAGAAGGAAAGCCCTTTATCAAATCGCAAATTACATCAAATCGCCATCTTGGAAAGCTGGCTGGTCAATGGTTTGAAAGCAACCCGGAAGGATGGTTCGTCTATGACAGCTTTGCTTTAGGTGATGGCGCTTTCCTGGAGGACGGCACCTATCTCTCCATTCTGGAAGGTGAAAGCAGCTGGCCCGATAATGATGCGACCCGCATTGGGTATATGGTTGTTGAACTGCCGAAATCATTACCAGCCGGAGATAGCCTAACCTTCTGCGTAGATGTTTTTTATGGCACCAGCGTATTTCTGCAAAGCGCAGGCGACCTGTACAGCGCGCCTATTGACACTGCCAATACAAGAAATCGTCTTTCCTTCACCATCAGCAAAACAGGCAAAACGCAAAGTGTGACCGGACAGGCAGCCTTCCCGAGCTATCATGCAGACGCGCAGCTTACAGCCTCCAACGTTGAGCTTTACGGCAAGGTGATCCTCAGTGATTGTCCGCAGGCCTGGCTGAACGGCTGGAATGAGAACGATGGCGCAGAAACCGTTACAGATCGCATTCTGGACTATCAGCTTGTTGTCAACGGCACGGCCTTTGACAGCACCGACAGCGGCTTCTTCGTAAATGCGCAGGGTCAGCTAGAGATTCAGTTGCAGTTTGCACCTGTGAATCTGTACAATCTGGCACTTCGCCCCGTGTATGCTGATTCCGGGCCTCATGCAGCAGAGGATATTCCCATTCAATAAGCAAGGGCAATACCGCACAAATGAGTTGGTGCGGAGGCGAATGAATTTTTCGTCAGATGCAATGGCAGATTTTGAAGGTTTACTGGAGGTAAATCGAAAAATCTGCAAGCAGCAGATGGCGGAAAAGGCATCGCCTACGCTGCCAACGAATTGTGCGGTATTGCCCAAGATTTTCCTATGGCAAGCATCGCCCCTACGCTCTGCGCAGGGGCGATTGTATAAACAAAAATCCCCGTCCCAGTCAAAGCCGGGACAGGGATTTCAGCCTTTGGCAGGCGTCGCTTCTCCTGCATCTCTTTTAGCCGCTTCGGCGCGTGGCAGCAACAAAATTTACCACCTCAAAGGCCGCTTCACCGCTTTACATCCCCGTCAGCACATCTGAGGACAGCAGCTTGATGACCGCTTCGGCTGCGGCTTCCTCATCGGGGCCTTCCGCCAGCAGCTGCAAGCTGCCCTGCGCGTCCGCGCCCAGGGACAGAAGGCCCAGCATGGACTTGGCGTTGACGATCTTCGCGTCATGCTCGATCATCAGACGGGATTCATAGCGGCTGGCTTCCTGCACCAGCAGGGCCGCGCCGCGCCGCGTCAGGGGTGCGCGGTGAGGGAAAATGATGGGACGACGAATCATGGGGTCTCCTCCTTATGCTGTCCGTTCATGGACGCTTCTATTTCGTGATAAATTTCCTCCAGCCGACGCATGCGGTGGTTCACGCCGCTCTTGCCCACGGGCGGGGTCAGCAGCTCGCCCAGGGTCGTCAGACTTTCCTCGGGATGCTCCAGGCGCAGGCGCGCGATCTCCTGCAAGGCGGGCGGCAGGTTGAACAGCCCCCGCTGGATGGAAATGATCTTGATCATCTCCACCTGCTTCTGCGCCGCGGAGACCTGCCGCTCGGCATTCTTTTCATCACAGTTCATGGCCCGGTTCACCTGGTTGCGAATGCCTTTTTTAATGCGGATGTTTTCCAGCTCCATGGTGGCGGCGCTGGCCCCCATCAGCGTCAGCATGTCTGCGATCTGCTGGCAGCCCTTTAAGTACAGAATCTGCTTGCCCTTGCGCTCATGCACATGCACGGGCAGGCCGCTTTTTTCCAGCAGCTTTTCCAACGTCTGCCGCAGGCTTTCCTCCCCGGCGATCAGCTCGAAGTGATAATCCTTCTCCGGGTCGCTCATGGTGCCTGCGCCCAGAAACGCCCCCCGCAGAAAGGAGCGCCGACAGCATTGCCGCGTCATGGGATGCCGCGGCACCGTGCGCCGCAGGGTCACGCCGCCGTCCTCGTCCTGCTCCATCATGTGCAGGCTGAGCAGCAGCTTTTGCGCATCAGCATCATCGAGGGTCAGCACACAGGTGCGCCGCCCGCCCAGGCGGGTATGCTGCACAAAGTGCAGCCGGGGCGTGATGCCCAGCCCCGCGCGCAGTAGCTGAAAGATTCGCCTTGCCAGCGCCGCGTTCTCCACGCGGAAGGCCACCCGCACCCGCCCGCCGCCGCGCAGCTGCAAGCTGCCCGAGGTCTGCACCAAGGCGCTCAGCTCGCTCATGACGCAGCAGCTTTTGCCCAGGGGCAGGCGGATCAGCTCCTCCTTGGTCAGGGATGAAAAGGACATAGCCGCTCCTTATCCGTTCTTCCAGTGTGCCTGCTCCAGGTCAATGTCCCGGTGGTTCACGTCCACCTGGTACTTCTTCTGGCGCAGGAAGCCCGCCACCGCCTCGGCAATGGCGACGCTGCGGTGTGCGCCGCCCGTGCAGCCCACGGCGATGACCAGGCGGTGCTTGCCCTCCTCCTGATAATGGGGCAGCAGGAAGGTCAGCATATCCTTCGTCTTTTCCATAAAGGTCTGGGTCACAGGGTGGTTCATCACAAAGTCGCGCACATCCTGATCCAGGCCCGTGTGACGGCACAGCTCCTCCATGTAAAAGGGATTGGGCAGGAAGCGCACGTCAAACACCAGATCGGCCTGACGTGGCAGGCCCCGCTTGAAGCCGAAGGACAGCACCTCAATGCGCAGAGGCGCTTCCGTGCCGTCCGCCTTGACGATCTCGGAAAGCCGCCGCTGAAGCGCCCGGGGCTTCAGGTTGGAAGTGTCGATGACATAATTGGCGGTCTCCCGCAGGGGGGTGAGCATCTCCCGCTCCTGCGCAATGGCCTCGGTCAGGCTCACCGTGTCGCTGGCAAGGGGGTGGTCCCGGCGGGTCTCCTTATAGCGGCTGACCAGCACATCGTCGCTGGCCTCCATAAACAGTGTCTCGATCTGATAGCCCAGCTGCCGCGTTTCGTCGATCAGCCGCCGCACGGCCTTCGCGTCAAAGAACTCGCCGCTGCGCACGTCCACGGCGAAGGCCACCAGCGGGCAGTGCAGCGCCGTGGTCTGGCAGGCTTCCATAAATTTCAGCATCATCATGGGCGGCAGGTTGTCCACGCAGAACGCGCCCATGTCCTCCAGATAGCGTGTCGCCGCCGTTTTGCCCGCGCCGCTCAGGCCGGTCAGCAAAAGAAATCGCAAAGGGGATCCCTCCTCCGTATTCTTCCGTAAATTACAGCGCCGTGACGGGTGCATCCTCGCCCAGGATGCAGACCTCCGGCTCCAGCGCGTAGCCCGTCTTTTCCAGCACCACCCGCTGCACATGGGCCATCAGTGCCAGGAAATCCACCGCCGTGCCGCCGCGGTTCAATAAAAAGCCCGCATGCTTTTCGCTGACCTGCGCGCCGCCCAGGGTAAAGCCCTTCAGGCCGCACTGATCGATCAGCGCCGAGGCATAATTCCCTTCCGGGCGCTTGAAGGTGCTGCCCGCGCTGGGATAATTCAGGGGCTGCTTTTCCGCGCGCCGACGGTTCAGCTCCGCCGCTTCCGCTCGAAGGGCCGCGCCATCGCCCGGCGTCAGGCGGAAATGCACCGTGTGCGCCACCACACCCCGGTCCTGCAGGGCGCTGTGGCGATGCCCAAATTCCAGCTCCTCCCCGACAAAGCTGACGGGCTTCCCGGAAAGCTCAAAGCAGTCCACCCGAGCAACCACCTGCTTCATTTCCCCGCCGTAGGCCCCGGCGTTCATATACACGCCGCCGCCCACCGTGCCGGGAATGCCGCTGGCAAAGGTCAGGCCCGCCAGACCATGCTCCGCCGCTGCGGAAGCCGCCGCGCCCATGCTGGTGCCTGCCAGCACGGTCATGTCCGTCCCCTGTACGGTCACGCCGCGGAAGCTCCCTGCCACGCGGATGACCAGTCCCCGGATGCCGCCATCCCGCACCAGCAGATTGCTGCCCTGTCCGATCAGCGTCACGGGGATGTTCAGGCGGCTGCTTTCCCGCAGCAGCATTTGCAGCTCTGCCGGGGTGCGCGGCTCTGCCAGCACGTCCGCAGGGCCGCCCAGCCGCAGGGTCGTATAGCGCGCCATGTCGGCCCCCTCCGTCAGGGACATCTCCGGCGCTTGGGCCCGCACGCTTTCCAGCAGCTCGGGCAGGTTCTGAACGATCTTTCTGGTCATGCCTACCTCCTGTTGTTCTTATTGTACCGCAAAACGAAACGCCGCACAAGAGCGAACGTAGGACGAAGCCGCGCTTTGCAGTTGGGGTTCCTTTAGTTTATGCGGAGCGGAGGGTGGGGTTGCTGGGGAATGTTTTCCATGGATGGAAAGAAATACTAGGGAAGGTACGCTCAACTATTTTCTTCCAGCATTCCCCGCATAATTCACCTTCTGCATCTGAACTGCCCCATAAGGGAAAACGGAAGTCAAGAAATCATTGTGTTTAAGGAATTTCAAGAAACAGCTCCGAAATATGAATGCCCAGCGCTTCTGAAATCAAATAGCACTTTTCTATGGTAATGCTGTGTTCTCCACGTTCAATTCTTCCATATAGAGCTTTTCACGAAGGGCCTTCATGCTTTCCGCACTGCCCCTCAGGATCGGCACCGGGAACGCAATAATACCCAAATGCGCGCTGCCTGTCTGGTCGGTCACGTCCGCGCCAACGACCTCGGGCATTTGCTTTCCCAGTGTAATGCCCATGATGGCCGCCGTGTTCGCAATCAGGCCCATCGGCAAATGCTCGTCAATGACCATGACACATTTCTCCTGCTGTACATCCATGCTGCACATGCTTCCTTTCCCGCCTGTATGCCGCCCGCAGCAGCTTCTATTTTGCCTGAAGCATCGCCCGGTAAGCCCCGGGCGCAAGACCGATAACGCTGCTGAAAGCATTGGTAAAGTGGCTTTGATCGGAAAAGCCCGTTCGCAGCGCCGCCTCCATGGGAGAAACGCCCTTTTCCAGCAGCAAACCCGGGAAGCACCCGCCGCCCCGTTATCTCTTCTGCCAGCTCCAGCATGACGTTTTGCGGAATGTGAAAGCCGAGATAGTCAAACGGTTCCTCACTGCGCTGCGCGCAGGCATGGTCGTCTCCGGGATGAAACCAAACAACGTCGCCCCGTCCAATGCTGCGCACCGTATTTTTGCAGGACAGCGTGCGTTGTCCACGCTCCATAATGCCGATCACATACTGCTCATGAAAGTGCCTGGGAAACGGCTGCACGATGCCCTCGAAGCGATAGGCTTCTATCCGCAGTACAGAGTCGTATATCGCAGTTCGCTGTCCGTGACGCATACGGCGGCTCCACCCCTTTCCCTGCGGTATTGTAACGCGGTGTGCAGGAGAATGTCTTGTAAAATATCGTCAAATTTCGTTGGGAAGACAGGCTGCAAATGGGTAGAGAGAAGGCTATCAGGATAAAATACAGGCCCCGTTTTCGGCAACGCATACCGTGTTGTCGAAAGCAGGGCTTTTAGGAACAATGTCTCTATGAGTGCGTATAAGCCATAAGCGCAAAGTATCAGCGTATTGCCCCTCTCTTACCCCTCCGTCATCCCTTCCACCCCCGCCAGCAGGGGCGAAAGCACCTCCGTATGCACCAGCGCCAGATGATGCAGCGGGCGCGTCAGCATCACATACAGTACCCGGCTGAGGAACGCATCCTCCGGGTACTGCTCCGCGTTGCAGTTGCCCACGATCACGCAGTCAAATTCGAGACCCTTTGCCAGCGCCGCGGGCAGCACCAGAATGCCGCCGCCATAGGTTGCGTCACCTTCTTGCAGCAGCCGCGCCGGAACCAGCTTTTTCAGCGCACGCCAGGTCTTTTCTGCCTGCACCCGTGTCTTTTCAATGATCGCGATGGTGTGGTAGCCGTCCTGCACCCAGCCCTGGGCCAGGTCGGCAAGCTTTGCAATGCGCGCTTTCTCCTCTGCACAGGCATACCGCCGGGGCGCTTCCCCGTGGCGCAGCACGGGCTTCGCCACAAGCTGTCCCTCCACCGGGTGACGGGCCGCCACCTGACTGGCAAGGTTCATGATCTCCACCGTGTTGCGGTAGCTGGTGACGAGCTGCTTGACCTGCGCCTCCCCTTGGAACACCGGGTCGAGCCATTCGTTGAAGCTGTGAATGCCTTCCTCCTCATGCACACCCTGCATCAGGTCGCCCACCAAAGTGAAGGAAGCCCCAGCCGTCAGCTCCCGCAAAAGCTGCACCTGATAGGGCGAAAAGTCCTGGCATTCGTCCACCACCACATGGCGGATGGGCAGCTGCTTCACCCCGTACAGGAACTTGCCCAGCGTCACCATCGCAGGCAGATCCTCCATTTGCACCGTTCCCTTTTCCAGCAGGGGCAGGGTCGCAGCCTGAACGTCCTCCCCCTCGCAGCGGATCAGATAGGTGGCATAGACCGTCGTCAGGGAAATATCAGGCCACAGCTCCTTGTAATTTTTCAGATAAGCAGCGGCGCGTTCGTCCACCTCACGCATGCGCGCGTCCCGGCTTTCCAGCAGGCGCGTAGCTCGCTGGCGGCGTTCCGGGCCGTCGGGCAAGCGGCGCAGCAGCTCGTCCAGGCGGTTCTGCGCCAGCTTGTCAAGCTGCTGCTTCATGCGCTCCGACGCATCCTTCAGGCGGCGGCGCAGGTATTTTTTCATTTCATCCATGCGCCCCTGAATGGGGAAGGGCGACAGCTGCCGCAGGAAAATAGAAGCCAGCTCCTCCCGGGTCAGCAGCACAACGTTGCCGAAGGTCCAGCCCTCCTGAGGCAAAAGCTCCTGCTGCCAGCTTGCCAGAAAGCCCTCCAGCGACGCTTTGAAGGCCAGCGAACCCTTGCGGCGCAGCACCGCACCCACTCGCTCGCGCTCCTGCCGGGTGCTGTTCAGCTTGTCCTCCAGCCGGGTCATCACCGTCACCTTGGGCAGGCGCTTGCCCAGCAGCGTTCGGCACAGCCCAGGGAAGGTGGTTTGCATCACGCGCTCTACGCCCAGGTCGGGCAGCACCTGCGAAATGTAGTCCAGGAAAAGCGGATTGGGTGCAAGGATCATCAGCTGTTCCGGGCGCAGGGTCTTGCGATGGGCGTACAGCAGCCACGCAATGCGGTGCAAAGCGATAGTGGTCTTGCCGCTGCCTGCCACGCCCTGCACGATCAGCGGCACCTGCATGGGATGGCGAATGACCAGATTCTGCTCTGCCTGAATGGTGGTGACGATCTCGCGCAGCTTATCCGAGGAAACCTGCCCCAGCACACTTTGCAGGTATTCATCCTGACTGACCACGCCGCTGTCAAACAGGCCCTTCAGCTCCCGATCCCGTATGGTAAGCATGCGCTTGAGGGTCATTTCTCCCTCCACCGTGCCATCGGGGGCCGCGTAGGACATAGGGCCGATCTGCCCGGAATAATACAGGTTTGCCACTGGGGAGCGCCAGTCCACCACCACCGTATCCAGCCCGGAAGAGGTCATTACGCCCCAGCGGCCCAGATAATGCGTCTCCTTTGTGCCGCCCGTAGGGATGAAATCCAACCGCGCAAAATACGCCTGATGGCTTGCCAGCCCCAGCTGGTGCAGAGTATCCAGCTTCATGCGAAAAATGTCCAAGGCTACCTGCTCGTCCATGGATGCGTTCTGCGGGACCACCACCTGGCGATCCTCTGCCACGCCGACGCCGGTATCCTTTTCCAGCTTGGTGATCTCCTCATCGATCACGTCACAGGTTGCCTGAAGATGCGCGTATTCCTCCGCGCTTGCCGGATGATCTGGTAAATGCTGCATGTGTTCGCCGCCTTTCTTTCCTGCCCCGAGGGGCGCTGCTTTGGATCGCAAACGGCTGAGCGCTTTGCGCATGGATTCAAAAAAGCCTCTGCTTTTCTGAACGCACAGACCGTTCGCAGCAGAGGCTTACATATGCAAATGCAAGCATGTTTGGGAAATGGGGATCCCCTTCCGCCAGTTGTTTTATTGTACTGAAAGGCAAGCAGCTTGTCAAGCATATTTCGGATATAGAAAAAACCTGCTGAGTCAACACTCAGCAGGTTTTGACGCACCTCCGATGGGATTCGAACCCATGTTTTCGCCTTGAGAGGGCGGCGTCCTAGGCCTCTAGACAACGGAGGCAAATGCTGGGGAACTAGGATTCGAACCTAGACAATACGAGTCAGAGTCGTAGGTGCTGCCGTTACACAATTCCCCATCAGCTAGCTTTGGAAGCTCAACTGCGAGTGCTATTATAGCATCCCTTCACCCCCGTGTCAACAGTTTTTTCAAAAAAATTTCAAATCCTTTGCGTCCATGTTTTTTGCAGCCCCGACAGCGCAAAATTGCAGCTTACCCCTGCTTTTCCCTCGATCACCGAAGGATTTTGCAATTTTTGCGCAGTTGATATTTTTGCAGGATTTCATGCAGAAATCGCTTGTATTTTTGCTGTTTTTCCGTATAATAGAAGTGTAGCGCAAGCAATGCGCAGGGTTTCCTGCAATCTTCAGTTTTTCGTTCAGCACAAGGAGGTGCGTCATTCATGTTGTGGGTCATGGGTCTCATGCTGTTCGCCTTCGTCCTAAGCTGCCTGATTGATGGGCAACACACCGCGCAGCGGGAACAGGAATATTGGGAGGCATTGAACCGCGCTGAGGAGCATCACCTGTATCCGGTGAGCGACTAAAGTCTGTTGGCCTGTTGCTGTGCAGCCCCTGGGAAGGGGGCTGCTTTTTGTGTTGAGGGGCTTCGCATACACAATTTCCCCTGCACCCCTACAAAAAACACTCCTCCGCAACATTTTCTCCATCCCTGACAGGAACCACCTCCTTCTGCGGCGAATTTTCTTCACTAACACCATCGCCGCTGAAACCGGCGCAAAGGAGAGGAAACGACCCATGACAAAGCTCATCTCCTGGAATGTTAACGGTCTGCGAGCCGCCCTTGAAAAGGGCTTTATGGAGAGCTTTCAGGCCTTGGACGCAGACGTGTTCTGCTTACAGGAAACAAAGGTGCAGCCCGGACAGGTGCAGCTTGATCTGCCGGGGTATCATCAGTATTGGAATTATGCGGAAAAGAAGGGCTATTCCGGCACGGCGATCTTCACAAAGCAGGAGCCGCTGTCCGTGACCTACGGGCTGGGGATAGAGGAGCACGACCACGAGGGTCGGGTCATCACGCTGGAAATGGATGACTATTATTTCATCACGGTGTATACGCCCAACAGTCAGCGAGGCCTGACACGGCTGGACTATCGCATGCAGTGGGAGGACGCTTTCCTGGCGTATCTGAAAAAGCTGGAGGAACGTAAGCCTGTGATCTTCTGCGGAGACCTGAACGTAGCGCATCAGCCCATCGACCTAAAGAACCCTGCCAGCAATCAGCAGAACGCAGGCTTTACGCCGGAGGAGCGCGGCAAGCTGACGGCCCTGCTGGACGCAGGATTCATTGATACCTTCCGCTATTTCCACCCCACAGAAACAGGAGCATACAGCTGGTGGTCGTACATGTTCCATGCCCGGGAAAAGAATGCGGGGTGGCGCATTGACTATTTCATTACTTCCCGAGCGCTGGAGGGGCGACTGGAAAGCGCGAGCATTCACCCGGAGGTGTTCGGATCGGATCATTGCCCGGTGGAGCTGGTCATCAAATAAAAATGTCCCGGAGAAAGCCTGCACGAAGGTGAAAGACTTCTCCGGGACTTTTTTCATGATCTGATTCAGCCGATCATTATCAATCGAAGTCACCCCGCCAAAGGTAGTGACCGCACCTGCGTAGGCTTTATTCGCGCTGACCAGCTTATCGTAGTTCTCCCGTGTCAGCACCCCGCCATTAGAATCCGTGGCGGTCATGACTTCGGTTGCCGTAGTCTGCGCAGTTTGGATGTTCTTCCACCTGGAGGACAGGGTGTCATAGGCGGTTTCAAACTACCGCCAACAATCAAAAAGGGCAGAGGGGATTAGTCCCTCCTGTGCCATATTAAAGTTCCCACTCTCGGTAGGGTACACCGCGAATTATAATAAGTCCCGGAGAAAACCTTTTCAAAGTAGTGAAAGGCTTCTCCGGGATGTTTTTCAATTTTCCTGCCTAGGCAGCAGTTCTTCCAGCACCTGAGCCTATGCAGATAGAGCAGGTAAAAAGCTCCGTGGGCTTACTTCAAAAATGGCTGTGAATGTTCGCAGAGGCTTTTTCAGCTTCCGCAAACACATCCAGCCAGCATAAGCCTTAGCTCGTCTTCAGGCAATAGCGCGGCAAGGGAAGGAACCTCCAGCACAGAAGTCCTCTCCCTTGTACTCACTCACACCTTCACCAGCTCATAGTCTCTGCTGCCTACGCCGAGAGCGGCGGCGGCTTCAACGGTGAGAACGCCGTGACGGGACTCAATGCGCTCAATCAGATGATCGCGCCCCGGATCGTTGGAGGCGTACACCAAATCAAGACAAGCCTGGTCAATAGCAACGGGGTCGGTGGAAGCCAGAATGCCAATGTCCTTCATGCAGGGGTCCTCGGCAACGGCGCAGCAGTCGCAGTCCACAGACATGTTCTTCATCACGTTGATGTACACAGCATTGCCCTTGAAATAGTTCACCACGGAGCTTGCCGCATCCGCCATAGAGCGCAGGAAGCTGTCGTGATCCGCCGTCCACAGCTTGTCAGGCTCGCCCGCGCCGTGAATGTATGCCTTGCCGTAGGAGGAAGCACAGCCAATGGACAGCTGCTTCAGCGCGCCGCCAAAGCCGCCCATGGGATGCCCCTTGAAATGGCTCAGCACCAGCAGACCATCATAGTTTGCCATATGCTTGCCAACGTAGTTCTTCTGAATGCACTTGCCGTTGGGAATGGACAGCTCCATGTCGGAACCTTCGCCGTCCAGCAGGTCAACGTTGAACAGCTCGGTCCAGCCATGCTTCTTCAGCAGCTCCTTGTGCTTTTCCGTGGTGTTGCGCGCACCGTCGTAGGCCGTGTTGCATTCCACCACCGTGCCGTTCACGGCCTGCACCATGGGCTGCCAGAACGCAGGACGCAGGAAGTTCTGGTTGCCATCCTCGCCGCTGTGAACCTTCACCGCCACGCGGCCCGTCAGGGGATGACCCACCTTTTCATAGAGCGTCAGCACCGATTCGGGCGTCAGAACGCTGGAAAAATACACTTTTGCCTTCATGAAAATTCCCTCCTTGCAGGAACGCGGGCATGTACCCGCTCTGTCACTGTGTAGTATAACATGAAACCTGACTTTAAGGTCAAGGAAAAACGAAAATTTTTGCGTCCCTTGCGCTCAAAAGAGGGCGTGCATCGTCTCCTCCCGGCTGAGCATGGTCAGACTGAGCAGCTCCCGGGGGCCTGGCAGCGCAATCAGGTCGAACCAGTCGGGATGCTCTGCCGCCAGCTGCGCCCAGACCTCCTGCTCCTGCGGAAGCTGACCGACGGCATCCAGCGCTTCCTCACAAATACGCAGCACTTCTGCACATACGCCATCCAGCAAGGACGCGGGGATTACCAGCATGGACGTGTCAAGCTGCCCATCCACCTGCGCCAGACAGATATTCTCCTGGCAAAGCGCATCCCAGTTCACTGCCGCCCCGGCATAAATCGGATACCGCTGATAGCCGAAGTCGATCCAGATATAATGCGTCTGGCTGGGGTAACGGGAACGGGTCTCTGCCAGCAGGAAAGGACGGCTCAGGCGGAAGTAATTCATGGCCTGCGCGGGGGTAAGATTGACCTCCAGCGGCAAGGCGTAACGGCGCTTATATTCCAACACGTTGGGGTGCTGACTGGTCAGCATCCGCAGCTTGTCGCCCTCGGCAAAGCAGGTGATGGGGATGCTCTTTACACTGCTCAGGTACTGGAACCACAGCAGATATTCCTCCGGCAAATTGGCAGCGGGCAGGGGCAGATTCACATACGCCGTGGCGCACATGGGCCGCGCCTTATTATGATGGCACAGCAGACGATGGAAGGCCTCTTGCACCCGGTTGGGCAGGGGCATCCGCGTGGGGAAAGACAATTCCGTCCCCGTCAGCCCCAGACGGATAGCAGGGCTGAGCTGGCGGGTAGCCAGCCGTAAGCCAAAGCGTCCTTCAAACCGTTCCAGCACCCGCTTGTCTCCTTCCACGGGGCAGGGCGGCAGCGGCTCATCCCACTCCACAGAGAGCAGCGGGAGGCGCAGGGTGTACAAATCCCAGCGCTGCTGAAATGCCGCCAGAAAGCGCGGCCCATCGCTGTGGGCCACCTGCTGAAAAAAGCTCACCGGGCCGAAGCAAAAGCGCGGATGCAGGAAAGCGCTGCGGGGAGAATATTTCGCGTAGCGCAGGGGCGTGCCGCGATGGAAGCACAGCCGCCCCTCGCTGTCAAAGCTCTCTGCGCCGATGGGGCATACCGCGTCCACGGGGTCCTCCGGACGGGGGAGATAGCCGGTCAGCACACTGCCGAGGGCCGTGTCCTGCTGCTGGCAGGCGCGAAGCTCCCGCAGCAGATGCAGATCCCACCCGCGGGTGAACCGCATCTCTGGGCAGCCAATGAGCAGGAAGCCCTCGCCCTGCCATAAGGATTGGAAATCCAGCCAGGGATCGGCGGCAGGGGTGAGAAACTGACATGCGCCCAGCTGACGCAGCGCAGCACTTTCCTGTTCGCTTGGCTCACGCAGCAGCGACAGGCCAACACTGATGCGCTGGGGAGCGGTAGCATTTGAAAAAGCGCTGCGCAGCGCCGCCTCCGCCTCGGCAGCGCCCGGTGCAGCCAACAGCAGCAGAATACGTTCCATGTCTTCCGTGTCCTCCTTTGGATGAAAACAGGCTATGTATATCAATTCGTCTCAGGGGCGGTTCCTTCCTTGTGAGGCTGGAAAAATTCGTGGGGAGAGGACTGCTTTGATGTGGTGATGGGAAGGTGCGGTGGGGAAGCATATCCTCCTGCCGCCCATGAGGGCGGCTGTCCCCCTTCTGCGGAAGAGGGCAAGGTAGCTGCGGTAATGCGGCGATAGAAAAAAACAGCTTATAAGAAATCCCCCTACCCACAAGCTGCTCTGTTCCGCCTAAGCATAGTTCTATTTTTCAAGTACCCTCCAAAAATTTCACACGCTCTCCCCTCCCTTGCAAAACATTGCAAAACATCTTATAATGAAATCAGTTTGGCGTCTCTTCCCAACTCCCCCTCGACGCGAAGGGACGGCATCAGGCTTTCAGAACGCGACATAAGGAGGCTATCGCCATGAACGTTCAGGAAAATTATGAGCAGTGGCTGCGGGATTTCGCCGCCGACCAGGATACCGTGCAGGAGCTGGAAAGCATTCGCGGCAACGACGCCGAGATCGAAGACCGCTTTTATACCGAGCTGAGCTTCGGCACCGCCGGCATGCGCGGCGTGCTGGGCGCGGGTACCAACCGCATGAACCGCTATAACGTGCGCCGCGCCACCAAGGGACTGGCGGCTTATTTGAAGGACATCCCCGGCGCAGCGGAGCGCGGCGTGGTCATCGCTTATGACAGCCGCCGCTTCTCTGACCTGTTCGCCCGGGAAACAGCGCAGGTGCTTTGTCAGGAGGGCGTGCATGCCTTCCTGTTCGACGCGCTGCGGCCCGTGCCAATCCTGTCCTATGCCGTGCGGCATCTGCATGCGGCGGCGGGCGTAGTCGTCACCGCCAGCCATAACCCGCCCCAGTACAACGGCTATAAGGTCTATGGCGAGGACGGCGCGCAGCTTGGCCCGGAAGCCGCTGCGGGTGTGACCGCCTATATCCGCGCCACGTCCTATACTGCCTGCACTCTGATGGACGTGGAGGAGGCCAAGGCGAAGGGCCTGCTGAAGATCATCGGCAACGCCGAGGTGGATGACGATTACATCGCACAGGAAAAGACCCTGTGCATCAATCCCGAGCTGCTCCAGCGCGAAGGCGGTTCCCTGTCCATCGTCTATACGCCCCTGCACGGCAGCGGCAACGTCCCCGTTCGCCGCATTTTGAAGGAGGTTGGCATCACCCATGTGGCGGTGGTGAAGGAGCAGGAGCTGCCCGATCCCAATTTCTCCACTTTGAAGGTTCCCAACCCCGAGGACCCTGCCGCGTTCACCCTCGCCATGAAGCTGGCGGATGAGGTCGGCGCAGACGTGATTTTCGGCACCGACCCTGACTGCGACCGTCTGGGCGTGGGTGTGCGCAACAAGCAGGGCAAGTTTGAGCTGCTGACGGGCAACCAGATCGGCTGCGTGCTGCTGCATTATATCCTGTCCTCCCGCAAGGCCCAGGGCAAGCTGCCCGCCAACGGCGCAGCAGTGAAGTCCATCGTCACCACCTCGCTGGCAAACCGCATCTGCGAGGACTTCGGCGTGACCATGTTTGAAACACTGACGGGCTTCAAGTTTATCGGCGAAAAAATTCAGCAGTTTCAGGATACGGGCGACCATACCTTCCTGTTCGGCTTTGAGGAAAGCTACGGTTTCCTGTCCAGCACCTTTGTGCGGGATAAGGACGGTGTGAACGCCTCTCTGCTCATCGCCGAGCTGGCCTGTGCCTGCAAGGCGCAGGGCGTGACCCTGTATGACCGCTTGCAGGAGATCTTCGCCCGCTACGGCACCTATGTGGAGAAGGTCGTCAGCACCGTGCTGCCCGGCAAGGACGGCGTAGCCCAGATGCAGCGCATCATGAAGGAGCTGCGCGCCGAGCATCCCAAGACCATCGGCGGGCTGAAAGTCACGGCGGTGCGGGATTATCTGAAGGGCGTGCGCGTGGAAAACGGTGTGGAGACTCCCACCGGCCTGCCCACTTCCGACGTGCTGTATTTCGAGCTGGAGGGCGGCAACTGGATCTGCGTCCGTCCCAGCGGCACCGAGCCGAAGATCAAGCTCTACGTCAACACCAACGATATGGACCCCACCAAGGCGCATGCGCTGAATGAAACGCTCTGCACCGCCGCGGAAGCGCTGATGCAATAAGCAGAAGGGAGCATCCCCCTATGGATACGCAGGAATATTTGCTTGCCCAACTCAAGACCCTCACGGGCATTCCCAGCCCCACGGGCATGACCCGGGAGGTCACGGACTATCTGCTGGCGGAGCTGACCCGGCTGGGCTTTCAGCCTGCACGTGCCCCCAAGGGTACCGTGATCTGCTGCTTGGGCGGCACAGGCCACCCGCTGGCCCTGTCGGCGCATGTGGATACCCTGGGCGCTATGGTGCGCGCTGTGAAGGGCAACGGCTGCCTGCGCTATACGCAGCTTGGCGGCTACAGCGATAACGCCATTGAAAATGAAAACGTGCTGATCCACACCCGCTCCGGCAAAACCTACACCGGCACGGTGCAGTCCACCCATGCCAGCCTGCATGTGTGGGGCCGCACCAGCGAGGATAAGCGCGATGACAAAAGCATGGAGATCGTGGTGGATGAGGAGACCTGGTCCAAGGACACCACGGAAGCCCTGGGTATCCGCCCCGGTGACTTCATCTCCTTTGACCCGCGCACCGTGGTGACGGAAAGCGGCTTCGTCAAGAGCCGCCACCTGGATGATAAGGCCTCCAGCGCCGTGCTGCTGACCCTGGCCCGGGAAGTCGCGGAGGGCCGCGTCACCCTGGCCCGCAGGACCTACATCGCCTTTACCGTGTACGAGGAGGTAGGTCACGGTGCAGCGGCACTCAGCAAGCTGGACATTGAGGACATGCTTGCCGTGGACATGGGCTGCGTGGGCGATGATCTGGCCTGCCGGGAGAATATGGTCTCCATCTGTGCCAAGGACAGCGCCGGCCCCTATGATTATACGCTGACCAATGAGCTGGTGGCGCTGGCAGAGGAGCTGAAGCTGCCCTATGCGGTGGACATTTACCCGGGATATTCCTCCGACACGGCGGCAGCGCTACGGGCGGGCCTGGACGCGCGGTTCGCACTGTGCGGGCAGGGCGTATTCGCGTCCCATGGCTATGAGCGCACCCACGTCAAGGGACTGATGGCTACGCTGGCGCTGGTCTCTGCCTTCGCACAGAAGCAGAAATAACCATCCCCCGTTTGCCCTGCGTCCCCTTTTGCCGCACGTTCCCGTGCGCCGCAAGGGATACCCATCGTTTCATTTTCCCCCTTCATGGTCTTCGGGAGGAAGCGCGAGGGAGGGGCTTCTCACTGAGAAGCCGTCTCCCTCGCCTATTACTTACTTTTAGGAGTTTATCATGCTGGATGCTTTGCGGTGGTTTGTGGATGAGCAGCATATTCTGGCCTGCCTCAGCGTGACGGGCGGGTCGCGGGATCAGGCGTACCATGCAGCGTATGGACGCATTCGGGAAAAGGACGCTTCCGGGGAGGACGTTCCGCTGACAGCGGATAGCCTGTTCGACCTGGCAAGCATCACCAAGCTGTTCACCGCCGTGACTGTGCTGCGCCTGCGGGAGGAGGGCCTGCTGGACCTGCATCGGCCTGTCACGGACTACGCACCGCAATTTGCACAGCTGCGCGAGGTTTCCGTGGAAACCGTGCTGACCTTCGGCGCAGCCCTCCGCACCCCCAGTCGCGTGGACACACAGCCTGACCGGGAAGCGGGCCTGCATGAGCTGTTCCGCATTGCCGCCTTTCCCCGCGGCAATGAACGCGCCTACTCCGACATGCACGCCATGGTGCTGAAATACGTCATCGAGGGTGCATCCGGCCTGCCTTACTTCGACTGCCTGCAAGGACGCATCCTGCGCCCGCTGGGCATGCGGGATACCTTCGCGCAGGTGCCGGAAAGCGAACGCTGCCGCGCCGCCTCCTGCGATTTGGAGCATCGCATTGAGGGCGAAAGCTGGATCGTGCGCCGGGGCGTTGCGCCCGGCACTGTCCACGATCCCAAGGCCAGGCTGCTCTCCCTGAACGGCGCAGACCTGTGCGGGCATGCGGGACTGTTCTCCACTCAGGGAGATATGACCCGCTTCTGTCAGGGCGTGCTGCAAGGCAAGGTCGTTTCCGACGAAAGTCTGCGCTTCATGGCGCAGAACCGCACAGGGCGTCCCCTGCCCGAGGGCGGCTATACCCAATATCTGGGCTGCCAGTGCTACGTCAAGCATCCCGATCAGTATTTCAGCGAAATTCCCCTTGCCATGGGTCATCGCGCTTTTGGCATCAGCGGCTTCACCGGGCATCACCTGGCCATCGACCCGGAGCGGGGCATCTTTACCCTGTTCCTTGGCGACCGCGTGCTGAATCGGCTGACTGTGCTGATCCCGCTTCCCGGCAAGTCCTTCACGGACTATGGGCTGAATCCCGCCGGGTATGGTTCGCTGACGTGGCGTGACGGGCGCACCGTCTATTCCTCGGCGAACTATGTGCATCAGAAGGACGCGCGGCTTCATGCGCCGCTGGCGCGTCTGCTGGGATGGCTCCCGGCGGACAGTGGATCGCCATGAGCGCGGCGGCGTTTTCCGCCTCGTCCTCATCCTGGGGCGCAGCAGGGGTCAGGCCCGTGCATTCCGTGGCGCTGGAAACCTGCTCGATGTGATAGAAGGTATCAACGGTCTTTTTCGGATCCATAAGCATCGCTCCTTTCGCGTCCTAGCTTGCCCCGCAACCCCCCGTGCTAGCCATGCGCCCGGCATTTTGCAAAAAAATTTGGAAAAAGGCGATTCTCCCCCTTTACAAACCTTCGAAGATGTGCTAATATATGTCTTGTTCGCGGGGCATTAGCGCAGCTGGTAGCGCACAACACTGGCAGTGTTGGGGTCAGCGGTTCGAATCC